>NZ_JBIAMJ010000011.1:0-161974 GCF_042874035.1 Streptomyces sp. NPDC004284
GGGGGGCGGGCGGCGGGGGGGGGGGCGCCCCCCCCGGGGGGGGGGGGGGCGCCCGGCGCGCCCCCCCCCCCCCCCCCCCGGGGGGAGGAGGTGAGCGAAGCGCACCGCGGTGCGCGGGGGGGGCGCCGCCCCGGCGCGGGCGCCCCGGGGACTACGAGTGGCCCAGGTCCTCCGACGACGCGTCCGGTTCCGTCGTGGAGCCGGAGTCCTTGGCGGGGCGGAGGGGGAAGGCGTCGGTGGCCATGGAGTCGAGGACCGGAGGGGCCGGGCGCGGGGGCTTGGGCATGACGGCGGCTTCGGAGTGGCCGCCGCAGCCGTAGGCGAGGGAGACGACGCGGCCGTCCGCGGGGGAGAACTCGTTGGCGCAGATGCCGAAGGCCTGCTTGAGGGAGCCGGCCAGGGGGACCAGGAAGGCGCAGGACTCGCACGAGGCGGGGGCGGCCTGGGCCATGGGGGTCTTGGCGCCGAAGGCCTCGTCCCAGCGGTCGGCCGCCACGTGGAGGCCGTAGCGGGAGAGGACCCGCGCCCGGCGCATGCCGAGCTCCTCGGCGACCGCGGCGATCGCGCCGCGGGACGGGGTGCGCGAGGTGAGCTCGGCGTCCTCCTCGTCGAGGTGCTCCGACATCTCCTCCGAGACGGCGGAGTTCGGCGGGGGCGTGTCCTCGCCCGAGTAGCCGGGCTCCAGGCGCAGGTCGTCCTGCTCGGTGGGGAGGAGGTCGCCGGGGCCCATGTCGCCCGGCCGCAGCCGCTCGCTCCACGGCACCCACTCCGGGGCCATGAGGGCGTCCGCCCCGGGCAGCAGGACGGTTTCGTCAAGCGTGACGTTCTTGGCGCGGGAGGCGCGGGTGACGGTCACCGCCCAGCGCCAGCCCCGGTAGCCGGGCTCCTTGGACTCGAAGTAGTGCGTGACGACGCGGTCGCCCTCCGCGACCACCTCGACGTGCGCGCCGACGATGCCGGGCGCGGCCGCCTCCTCGGCGGCCTCTCGCGCGAGGTCTACGGCCTCCGCGCACAGGCGGTCGGGGGTACGCGTGGCTCGCGGGGTACGCGGGGTACCGCTTCGCGTCGTCGCAGCACTCACAGGTCTCGCTTCTCTCCTACGCCGTCTCACGGGTGCGCCGGCCGAGGGGCGGGAGCGAAGCCACGGGCGGCGGGCGGAGCGGACCAGAGGGCCGCATCGACGTCCGCACCCGACTTGTCTCGCGCGTCTCGGGCACACCTAACGCCATCCATTCTGCGGGATGCCGAAGAGGCGCGCGGCCGAGAGATTCCGCCGGTGACGCGCTACGCACGCTACCCCGTTCGCGGGCCTCAGCCCACCTGCCCGTCCCAAGTGACCCGGATCGCGGACACCCCGCACCCCGCGAAGTGCCTCGCGAAGGGCCCCGGACACGGCCCCGAGGCGCCCCGGACACGCCCCGGACGCACCCCGGACGCACCCCCGTGAAGCGGCCCCGCCGAGCCGCCCCTCCCGGACCTCCCCCCTCAGCTCCCCCGCCCTCCCCCGTCGTGCCACGGTTCGTCCGGCGCACGAGTGGGGCACTATGACGGAGTGGCAGCCGCACGGTCCCCCGTACGATCACACGATCCAGCCGGGCCGCTCCGCCGAGCGGGCCGAAAGGTCGGGCGTGCCCTGCACCTGCCGTTCACCGGGACCGCGAAGGGCATCCGGAAGGCCACGCACGCGCACGGGGCCGGTGAGTCGGGGCTCGGGAAGCTGATCGAGCTGCACGCCGTGAACGGCGCCGGGGACGTCATGATCACCGTCGCCCTCGCCTCCACCGTCTTCTTCTCCGTGCCGACCGACGAGGCCCGCGGCCGCGTCGCGCTCTACCTCGCCGTCACGATGGCCCCCTTCACCCTCCTCGCCCCCGTGATCGGTCCGCTCCTGGACCGGATCCCGCACGGGCGGCGGGCGGCGATGGCGGGCGCGATGCTGACCCGCGCGGTCCTCGCGATCATGATGTCGGGGGCGGTGGCGACCGGTGGTCTGGAGCTGTATCCGGCCGCGCTCGGGGTGCTGGTGGCCTCGAAGGCGTACGGGGTCGTCCGCAGCGCCGTCGTGCCCCGCCTCCTCCCGCCGAACTTCTCCCTCGTGAAGGCGAACTCCCGCGTCACCCTGGCCGGGCTCCTCGCCACCGGCATCGCCGCGCCCATCGGGGCGGGGCTCCAGCTGATCGGGCCGGGCTGGCCGCTGTACGGGGCGTGCGCGCTGTTCCTGCTCGGCACGTTCTGGGCGCTGCGGATGCCGCACAAGGTGGACTCCGCGAAGGGCGAGCGGCGGGCGCACCTGCTGACGCACGGTGAGAAGAAGCCGAGCCTGCGGACGGTGGGCCCGGCGGTGCTGCACGGCCTGGAGGCGAACGCGGCGCAGCGCATGCTGTCGGGTTTCCTGATCTTCTTCCTGGCGTTCCTGCTGCGCGAGCACCCGCTGTCCGGGCAGAGCGCCGCCGTCTCCCTCGGCATCGTGGGCGTGGCGGCGGGTACGGGCAACGCCTGCGGTACGGCGGCCGGCTCCCTGCTCCGGGACCGGGGCCACGGGCCCGAGGTGATCATCGCCACGATGATCAGCGTGGTCTGCGGTACGGCGGTCCTCGCCGCGATCTTCTTCGGCGGCCTCATGGTCGCCGTCCTCGTCGCGGTCGCCGGGCTCACCCAGGCCCTGTCGAAGCTGTCCCTGGACGCGCTGATCCAGCGCGACGTGCCGGAGCTGGTGCGGACCTCGGCCTTCGCCCGCTCCGAGACGGCGCTGCAGATGGCGTGGGTGGTGGGCGGCGGGATCGGCATCGCCCTGCCCCTGAACGGCACCCTCGGCCTGTCCGTGGCCGCCGGCATCCTGGCCCTCGGCGCGCTCCTCTCGGTCCGCGGCCTCCTGTCCGCGGCCCGCAGCCGGTCGGGCCCCCGGGGCGGCCGCTCCAAGGAGAAAGTGGCCTAGGCCGGGCCGATCCCGGGCCGGACCCGGGCCGATCCCAGGTCAGGACACTCCGCACGAACAGGTCAGGACACTCCGTACGAAGCGGTACGCCGTGGCGGCACGCCGTACCCCCGCGTGGCGCGGACGCGGGGGCCCGATAGCCTTCGGCTCATGACCGTTGCGTTCTTCTCCGGCTCGCGCCGCCGGGCCGCCGTCGCCCTCGGGGCCGTCTCCGCCGGGCTCCTCGTACTCTCCGCCTGCGACAAGCCGACTCCGCTCGCGACCCTGACGGTCGGGACCGACTCGGTGCACTCCGAGGCCGCCTGCTACAACAACGGCGACGCCATCAAGGAGTCGCAGATCCAGCAGTGCCTGAACAAGAAGGCCGAGAAGACCATCACGGTCTCCGCGGACGACAAGATCCGTTTCGGCGTGGACCCGGAGGTCGCGGACCACGGCTGGACGATCTTCCTCGGCGGCCAGCAGGCCGAGCCCGAGCCGTACAAGAAGACGTACCGGACCATCCCGGCCAGCGCCTTCTTCTCCAGCCAGATGGGCGAGGCCACCGACAAGACCCAGGTGACCATCGTCGAGAACACCGGCAAGAAGCTGACCGGCATCTGGCACTTCGAGCTGAAGAAGGACTCCTGATCCGCCGGTGGTCCACCGGATCCTGATCGTGACGGCCGTGGCGGCGGAGGCGGACTCCGTCTCCGCCGGTCTCGGCCCCGGCCTCGGCAGCCCCGAGCTCCTCCCGCTGCCGGGGGGCCTCACCCTGCGCCGTCACGCGGATCGCGTCGACGTCCTCGTCGGCGGGGTCGGCCCCGCGGCCGTCGCCGCCGCGACCGGGACGGCGCTCGCGCACGCCTCGCTGAAGGACGGCGGGTACGGGCTCGTCGTCTCCGCCGGCATCGCCGGCGGGTTCCAGCCCGCCGCGCCGGTCGGGTCCGTCGTCGTGTCCTCGGCGATCGTCGCCGCCGACCTCGGGGCCGAGACCCCGGACGGGTACCTCACCGTCGAGGAGCTCGGCTTCGGCCGCTCCGTCCACCCCGTGCCCGAGGCCCTCACGGGCCCGATCACCGCCGCGCTCGCGGCGGGATGCGCCCTCGCGCCCGTCCTCACCGTCTCCACCGTCACCGGCACCGCCCGCCGCGCCGCCGAGCTCGCGGAGCGGCATCCGACGGCCGCCGCCGAGGCGATGGAGGGCTTCGGCGTCGCCGAGGCCGCCGCCGCGCACGGCGTGCCCGTCGTCGAGATCCGGGCCGTGTCGAACGCCGTCGGGCCCCGCGACCGCGCCGCCTGGCGCATCGGCGAGGCCCTGGGCGCCCTCCGGCACACCTTCGAGCTGCTCAGCAGGACCGTCTTCGTGGAGCCGCACCCGTGAAACTCAAGATCGCCTACTCGCCCTGCCCGAACGACACCTTCGTCTTCGACGCCTGGGCGCACGGCCGGGTCCCGGGCGCGCCCCGGCTCGACGTGACGTTCGCGGACATCGACGTCACCAACGGCTGGGCGGAGAGCGGCACCGACACGCACGACGTCCTGAAGGTGTCGTACGCCGTGCTGCCGTGGATCCTCGACGAGTACGCCCTGCTGCCCTGCGGAGGCGCCCTGGGCCGGGGCTGCGGCCCGCTCGTGCTCACCCGGGACGCCGGGACCGGGGAGGACCTCTCCGGGAAGACCGTCGCCGTGCCGAGCGAGCGCTCGACCGCGTACCTGCTGTTCCGGCTGTGGGCCGCCGAGAAGGTGCCCGGCGGGGTCGGGGACGTCGTCGTGATGCCGTTCCACGAGATCATGCCCGCCGTGCGGGACGGGAAGGTCGACGCGGGGCTCGTCATCCACGAGGCCCGCTTCACGTACCGGAACTACGGGCTGCACTGCCTCGCCGACATGGGCGAGCACTGGGAGTCCACGACCGGCCTCCCGATCCCGCTCGGCGCGATCGTCGCCCGCCGCTCGCTGGGCGCGGAGACGCTGGAGCTGCTCGCCGAGGCGGCCCGCGCCTCGGTGCGGACGGCCTGGGACGATCCCGAGGCCTCCCGGCCGTACGTCCTGGAGCACGCCCAGGAGATGGACCCGAAGGTGGCCGACCAGCACATCGGCCTCTACGTCAACGAGTTCACGGCCGACCTCGGCGAGCACGGCTACGCGGCGGTCCGCGGCCTGCTCACGCGCGCCGCGGCCGAGGGACTCGTACCGCCCCTCGGCCCGGACGCGCTGCGATTCCCCTGAGGGGACGCCGGACGGGGTCCGGCAGCCGCCCGAAGCCTGCGGAGCAGTGCGAGGGCGGCCGGAGGACTCAGACGTCGAGCTGGTCGGCGACCGCGCGCAGCAGGCCCGCGATCTTCTTGCCCGCGGCCTTCTCCGGGTAGCGGCCGCGCTCCAGCATCGGCGTGATGTTCTCCAGGAGCGTCGTCAGGTCCTGCACGATGGACGCCAGTTCGTCGGGCTTACGGCGCTGCGCCGCGGCGACGGACGGGGTCGGTTCGAGGATCGTGACGGACAGCGCCTGGTCGCCGCGCTGACCGGCGACGACCCCGAACTCCACCCGCTGGCCGGGCTTCAGGGCGTCGACCCCGGCGGGGAGCACCGACGAGTGGACGAAGACGTCGCCGCCGTCGTCGCGGGAGAGGAAGCCGAAGCCCTTCTCGCTGTTGAACCACTTGACCTTGCCGGTAGGCAAAGCACGCACCCCATTCCACCAGTCAGCCGAACCACTGTCGTCGCAGGTCAGGCTATCTAGCGCTCGCTCGTGCCTGCCGTGTCGTCTGGAAGCCTCCCCAGCTCTGTACCCCCGGTCAAGCCGCTCCATCCATACCGGCCGGCACTCATGGCCGACATCGGTCGCGGCTCGCCCGGGACGGCGAGAAGGCACGCACATCACAGCACATGTCGGTGACGCCGGGGCGGCGAATACGCGCGGGACATCCGACAAACCCCCCACTTGTGCCGCATACGGGAGGGGGGTTTGTCAGGTCAGGGCCGGGGGTACCGGGGAGCCGCGGGGAACTACCCTGGCGGGATGCGCAACGAAAACCCCGCCGTGCCGGTGGACGACAGTGCCCCGGGTGACGGACTCGTCAAGGCCGGTGTGATCGTGTTCGCGGTCGGCGCGGTCGCGACGCTGGTCACCGTGGCCCCGCTGCTCCTCGGGACGGACCCGTTCCCCACCGTCGCGTACCTCGTGTCGATGCTGATGGGGGTCGGCTTCCTCATCGCCGCCGCCGGGCTGCTGCGGTCGATCGCGGCCCAGCGACGGCAGGCCCGTGCCGGCCGGACGGCCTGAGGCCCGGGCTTCTGGGCCCCTGAGCCCCTGGACTCAGACCAGGTACCCCTCCCACCAGGGGCGGAAGCCCGTCAGGTCCGGCAGGACCACGTCCGCGCCGGCCGCGCGCAGCTCCTCGGGGGCGCAGGGGCCGGTCGCGACGGCCACCGAGAGGGCGCCGGCCGTGGCCGCGCCCCGGACGTCGCCGACGTGGTCCCCGACGTACACCCCGGCGCCGTGCGCGCGCAGCGCCTCCGCCTTGCCCTCGGCCCACAGGCCGCCGGCGACCGCGTCGGGCTCCATGCCGAGGTGGGCGAGGTGCAGCTCGGCGTGCGGGCCGTTCTTCGCGGTGACGACGATCGTGCGGCCGCCCGCCTCGCGCACGGCCTCGATCGCGTCCCGGGCGCCCGGCATCGGCACGGTCGGCTCGATCGCGTACGAGGGGTAGAGGGCCCGGTAGCGGGCGGTCATCTCCGTGACGTGCTCCGCCGGGAACCAGTGCGCCATCTCCTGCTCCAGCGGCGGCCCGAGACGGCTCACGACGAGGTCGGCGTCGATGGGGACGCCCGTCTCGGCGGAGAAGGCGACGAAGGCCGCCTTGATCCCCGGGCGGGTGTCGAGCAGGGTCAGGTCGAGGTCGAAGCCGACGGTGGGCGGGTTCACGGGCGCGGTTGTCATGGGGCCATTGTCGGGGCCGCCGTCCGGGCCGTACCGGGGGCCTCCGGCCCGCCCCCCGCGTCCTGCGTTCAGTGCCTGCGCGAGCGCCACAGCAGGAACAGCGCCGAGGCGATCGCCGCGCCCCGGAGCACCCAGGGCCAGGTCTCGGAGATCGCCGCGCCCATCGCCTCGCCGCCCGGGGCCACCGCCTCGCCCCAGCGCCCCTGGACACGACCCCACAGCCAGGCGATCCCGGCCGCGGCGCTGAGCCCGGGGATCACCAGGACCGCGCCCTTGACCTCGCCCGGGGTCAGCCTGCGGGAGGCGTACGCGAGGAGCCAGCCCGCCGCGAGGGCGACCAGCGAACCGAAGACGGCGCCGCCGAGCAGGAGCAGCGCGGCGAGCAGCACGAAGGGGTTCGCGAGGCGGGCGCGGGACGGGGCCGCCCCCGCTTCCTCCGCGGCCTCCGGCTCGGGCTGCGCCGCCGGGGCCTCGCGGCGCCGGAGGACACGGGCCAGGCGGCGGCCCTTCCCCGGTGCGGGCTCCTCGGCCGCGTCCTTCCCGCCCTCCTCTTCCTCCTCCGGGGCGGGCGGCGTGAACAGGTCGGGGCGCTCGATGCCGCCGACGAAGCCGAAGAACCCGTCGTCGGCGTCCGTCTCGGCGTCGGTGCGCCACCAGTCCGCCGCGCGGTCGGGGCCCCGGTCGGCCTGGGCGGGGATCGCGGGGCCCGACGCGCCGGAGGCCGCACGCGGGTTTCCGGGGGCGTCGCGCCGGCCGGGGCGGGCGTCCCCGTCCTCCTCCCCCGTGCGCGGCTTCGGCAGCGGCTGCCCGTCCTGCGGGCCCGCGCGGTCCACGACCTCGTCCGGGGTGCCGAGGGAGCCGAGGATGCCGCGTACCGCCGCCGGGCTCTCCTCGCCGTGCGTGGCGCGGCGGCGGTCGATCTCGTCGCGGAGGCCGGACACCAGCTTCATGCGGTCGCTCGCCGGCAGCTGCCGCTGCTGTGCCAGATCGCCGACGCGGCTCAGATAGTCGTAGACCAGACGGTCGCTCTCGATCCCCACGCTGCCCCTCCACGGCCGGTTCGCCCGGTACGGCCCGACGTTAGCGCCTGGACAGCGGCTAACGTGGTCCGGATGGGGATCGGTGAGCTCGACCGGGAGGCGCACGTGCCCGAGGGAACTGGCGCCGCGGCGCCCCGCACGCTCGCGGAGGCGCTCCGCGCGCGGGGCGACGAGGGGCTCGCCGCACTGCTGCGCGCCCGCCCGGACCTGCTGAGCCCCGTACCGAACGACCTGACGCAGCTGGCGACCCGCGCCGGCACGCGGGGTTCGGTGGTGCGGGCCCTGGAGCGGCTCGACCGGTTCGCCCTGCAGACGGCCGAGGCGCTGGCCGTGGCCCCGGACCCCGCCCCGTACCCCGTCCTGCTCGCGCTGCTCACCGGCGACGAGGGCGATCCGGAGATCGAGGCGGCGCTGCCGGGCGCGGTGGCGCTGCTGCGCGAGCAGGCACTGGTGTGGGGCGAGGACGACCGGCTGCGGCTCGTACGGACCGCGCGGGAGCTCCTCGCGCCCTCGCCGCAGCACCCGTCGCCGACGGGGCTCGGGCCGACGGTCGCGGAGGCGACGGCGGGGATGTCGCCGGGCCGGGTGCAGGAGATCATCGCGACGGCCGGTCTGCCCGCGACGCACGACCCGGTGTCGGCGGTGGCGGCCCTCACGGAGCTGTTCACCGACCGGGCGCGGATGGGCGCGCTCCTCGACGAGGCGTCCCCGGAGGCCCTCTCCGTCCTGGACCGGCTGGTGTGGGGTCCGCCGTACGGCGAGGTGACGGCGAACCCGGCGCCGCCGGTGCGATGGCTGCGCGACCGGGGGCTGCTGCTTCCGGTGTCGGCGCGGACGATGGTGCTGCCGCGCGAGGTGGCGCTGCACCTGCGCGGCGGGCGGGCGCACCGGGCGCCGGAGCCGGTGGCGCCGGTGGTGGGGCCGGCGCGCGAGTACCGCCCCCAGGTGGTGGACGGCGCCGCCGCCGGGCAGGCGTACGCCTCGCTCGCGACGGTCGAGGAGCTCCTGAAGTCCTGGGACCAGGGCGGGCCGCAGGTCCTGCGGGCGGGCGGGATGTCCGTACGGGACCTCAAGCGGACCGCCTCGGCCCTGGACGTGTCGGAACCGCTCGCCGCGTTCTGGCTGGAGCTGTGCTTCGGGGCGGGGCTGCTCGCCTCCGACGGCGAGGCCGACGAGCGGTACGCCCCGACGCCCGCCTACGACGACTGGCTCGACCTCCCGCCCGCCGAGCGCTGGGCCCGGCTCGTCGCCCCCTGGCTCACCGCCACCCGCACGGCCGGCCTGGTCGGCGGCGCGGACGCCAAGGGCCGCACGCTGTCCGCCCTCGGCCCCGACCTGGACCGCGCCCCCGCGCCGGAGGTCCGCCACCGGGTCCTCGAACTCCTCGCGACCCTCCCGCCGGGCGCGGCGGCGGACCCGGAGACGGTGTACGCCCGGCTGCGGTGGGAGCGGCCGCTGCGGGGCGCGGGGCAGCCGGGGCAGTCGCGGGCGACACAGCCGACGGCGGGTGCGGGCGCGGCGGGCTACGGCCCGTCGGGCGGCGCGGGTACGGCGGCCGACGGCGCCGGTGCGACGGCCGACAGCGGCCACGGCCCGGCAGCCGGCACGGGGACGGGTACGGGTGCCCCCGGCTACGGCGCGGGCGCGACGGCCGGCACCGGCCTCGCCCCCGACCTCCACACCGACCTCCGCTCCCGCCTCGCCCGCTGGACGCTCGCCGAGGCCGAGCTGCTCGGGCTCACCGGCCGGGGCGCGCTGTCCGCCCCCGCCCGGGCCCTGCTCAATCTGCCGCTGGCCGAGGCGGCGACCCTCTCCGACCACGGCGGGCGGGTCGAGCTGTCGGTGGCGGCCGGGCGGGCGGCGACGCTGCTTGCGCCGCTGCTGCCCGAGGCCGTCGACCACGTCCTGCTGCAGGCCGACCTGACGGCCGTGGCGCCGGGGCCGCTGAGGCGACCGCTCGCCGACGCGCTCGCGGTCCTGGCGGACGTGGAATCGAAGGGTGGTGCGACGGTCTACCGGTTCACGCCCGGGTCCGTACGGCGCGCCCTGGACTCGGGGCGGTCGGCGTCCGACCTGCACGACTTCCTGACCGCGCACTCCCGCACGCCGGTGCCGCAGCCGCTCGCGTACCTGATCGACGACGTGGCCAGGAAGCACGGCCATCTGCGGATCGGGGCGGCCTCCGCGTACGTGCGCTGCGACGACGACACGGTCCTCGGCGAGATCCTGGCCGACCGCCGCTCCGCCGCCCTGGGCCTGCGGCGCCTCGCGCCGACGGTGCTGGCCGCGCAGGCGGACCCGGCGGCGCTGCTCGACGGGCTGCGGGCGATGGGGTACGCCCCGGCGGCCGAGTCCGCGGAGGGCGACGTCCTGATCACCCGCGCCGACGCGTACCGCACCCCGGCCCGTACGGCCCCCGTGCCCGTCCCCGACGGCCCCCCGGCCCCCGACACCACGCTCCTCGGCGCGGCGGTGAAGGCGATCCGGGCGGGCGACCGGGCGGCGACGGCGGTGCGGAAGGAGCCGGCGGCCCCCGTGGTGGCGGCGGGCGGTCTCCCCCGCACCTCGGCCGCCGAGACCCTGGCGACCGTCCAGGCCGCCGCGCTGACCGGCTCGGCCGTCTGGATCGGCTACGTCAACGCGGAGGGCGCGGCGAGCCAGCGCGTCATCGCCCCGGTCCGCGTGGAGGGCGGCTTCGTCACGGGCTACGACCACACGGCCGACGAGGTCCGCACGTATCCCCTGCACCGCATCACGGGCGTGGCGGAACTGGCGGACGACCAGGTCTAGCGCCCTCCGGCCTCACCGGAGAAAGACCGTTTCGGCCCAATGCCACCGCAGTTACCGGCCGCAGGGAATGATCGTTGATCAGGCATGAAGACCACCAAGCGAGTACTCGCCACCCTGATCGTCACCAGCGGACTCGTCCTGTCGGGCACGGCGGCCCACGCCGAGGGGTTCGCCCCGCCGCTGAAGGACGGCGGCCCGGACCTGTTCAGCCTGATCGGACACCTGACCTCCAGGCTGAGCTACATCCTCTAGGGGAGAGCAGCTTCCAGACCCCGGAGAGCCGTCCACACCCCGTGGGCGGCTCTCGTCATGCGGGACCCCGGCCGGACGCGGCACGCCCGGGTCGACGCGCGATGCCGCGACTGCGCTTCCTGATCGCCCGCGGGGACCCGGGCGCAGCGCACAGCGCCTCACAGGCCGCGCGCAGACGCTCCGCCGAGGTAGAGTTTTCTGTTTTCCGCGAAAGGCGGACATGGACGGCCGCGCGCCTTCCCGACGCGTCGGCCCGGACGCCCTTCGGGCGACGGGCACGGGGCATGGCCCTGGCCGCGACAGGCACGGAGGCGGCGTCTGCCGCAACGTGATCCTATCCCTGGAGGTATGTGTGTCCTGCCTGATCGTCCAGAGCGACAAGACGCTGCTCCTGGAGGTCGACCACGAGCTCGCCGAGGCCTGCCGGCGGGCCATCGCGCCGTTCGCGGAGCTGGAGCGGGCGCCGGAGCACATCCACACGTACCGGGTGACGCCGCTGGGGCTGTGGAACGCGCGGGCCGCCGGGCACGACGCCGAGCAGGTCGTCGACGCGCTCGTGGAGTACTCGCGGTACCCCGTGCCGCACGCGCTGCTCGTCGACATCGCCGAGACCATGGCCCGGTACGGCCGGCTCACGCTCTCCAAGCACCCCACGCACGGGCTCGTGCTGACCACGACCGACCGGCCGGTCCTGGAGGAGATCCTGCGGTCGAAGAAGGTGCAGCCGCTGGTCGGGGCGCGGATCGACCCGGACACCGTCGCCGTGCACCCCTCCGAGCGCGGGCAGATCAAGCAGACGCTGCTGAAGCTGGGCTGGCCGGCCGAGGACCTCGCCGGGTACGTGGACGGGGAGGCGCACCGGATCGACCTCGCCGAGGACGGCTGGTCGCTGCGCCCGTACCAGAAGCAGGCCGTCGACGGCTTCTGGCACGGCGGCTCCGGTGTCGTCGTCCTGCCCTGCGGCGCCGGCAAGACGCTGGTCGGCGCGGGGGCGATGGCCCAGGCGAAGGCGACGACGCTGATCCTCGTCACCAACACGGTGTCCGCGCGGCAGTGGAAGCACGAGCTGGTGAAGCGGACCTCGCTGACCGAGGACGAGATCGGCGAGTACTCCGGTACGCGCAAGGAGATCCGGCCGGTCACCATCGCCACCTACCAGGTGCTGACGACGAAGCGGAAGGGCGTCTACCCGCACCTGGAGCTCTTCGACTCCCGCGACTGGGGCCTCATCGTCTACGACGAGGTGCACCTGCTGCCCGCGCCGGTCTTCAAGTTCACCGCCGACCTCCAGGCGCGCCGGCGGCTCGGCCTGACGGCGACCCTCGTGCGCGAGGACGGGCGGGAGTCCGACGTCTTCTCGCTGATCGGGCCGAAGCGGTTCGACGCGCCGTGGAAGGAGATCGAGGCGCAGGGGTACATCGCGCCCGCCGACTGCGTCGAGGTCCGGGTGAACCTGACCGACTCCGAGCGGCTCGCGTACGCGACGGCCGAGGCGGAGGAGAAGTACCGCTTCTGCGCGACGACGGCGACGAAGCGGAAGGTGACCGAGGCCCTGGTGAAGAAGTTCGAGGGTCAGCAGATCCTCGTCATCGGGCAGTACATCGACCAGCTGGACGAGCTCGGCGCGCACCTCGACGCACCGGTCATCAAGGGCGAGACGTCGAACGCGCAGCGGGAGAAGCTCTTCGACGCCTTCCGCAACGGCGAGATCAACGTGCTCGTGGTGTCGAAGGTCGCGAACTTCTCGATCGACCTTCCGGAGGCCACGGTCGCCATCCAGGTCTCCGGCACCTTCGGCTCCCGCCAGGAGGAGGCCCAGCGTCTGGGCCGGGTCCTGCGCCCGAAGGCGGACGGCCACCAGGCGCACTTCTACTCGGTGGTCGCCCGGGACACCATCGACCAGGACTTCGCGGCGCACCGCCAGCGCTTCCTGGCGGAGCAGGGCTACGCGTACCGGATCATGGACGCGGACGAGCTGCTCGCGCCGTAGGGCCCGTCCGCGGGTCAGTCCATGAGCTGGAGGACGACCCCGGCGACCCCGAGGGCGTACTGGGCGGTCACGAGGGCCCGGCGGGGCGTGGCCGCCATCAGGTCCCGCGGGGTGGCGAGGGCGATCAGACCGGCCGCCGCGGCGGCGCGGAACATCCAGACGGCGGCGTCGGTGAAGGCTCCGGCACTGCCGTCGCCGTCGACGGCGTCGCCGAGCACCAGCACCATGGTGAGGACGAAGAGCACGAGGAGGACGGCGAAGCCGCCGAGGGCGGTGAAGCGCAGGATGCGGGTGGTGCGGGCGTGGTCGACGGTCGCGGGGGCGGTGGCTGTCGGCGTCATGGCTCGATCACATCAGGGCGCGCCGGGCCCGCCCAGGCGTCCTCGTACTCAGTCGGGGCCGGGGGCGTACTCAGGGCGGGGGTTCTTGATCCCCGCCTCGGCCGGGCCGTAGTCGCCCAGAAGGGCTACCGAGGCCGCCGCGCCGCCGAAGGCGCGGATCGCGCGGAGGGCGGTGGTGAGGCGGTGGGGTCGGGGGAGGGTGGTCACGAGGGTGAAGGTCGTCGCTGCCATGCCTCCATCATGGAATCCGGACATTGCGGATACATCGGCCTGGGGGTGGAACCAGGGTCCGTCTCGCGTCGGATCCTGCCCCCTAGGGGCTCCGGCCGGGCATATTCCGTTCGCCCCGCCGCCCGACCGGAGTTAGACTTTCCGGCTTCCCCGCCTCCCGTTCGTGGAGCGCCGCCGTCCGGTCGGAAACCGGCGGCCGCCTTGTCGTGTCCGCGTATCCACCTGCCCGGAGGCTTCACCGTGTCCGTGTCCGTGCCCGATTCCGTGCCCGTGCCCGTGTCCGACGATCCGCTCGCGCGCGAGCGCGCCCATCTGACCTCGTCCCGCGCGGCGCTGCGCGCGATGCGCGAGGACGTCGAGGCGCTCGACATCAAGGACGTCACGGCGAACTGGGTCAACTCGCTGGTGCTCGGGCGGCAGATCGAGGACCGGATCAAGGCGCTCGCGGACCTGGCGGACACGCCGCTGTTCTTCGGTCGGCTGGACTACCTGCACACCACGCAGGAGGGGCAGCGCTTCTACATCGGGCGGCGGCACGTGCACGACGCCGACGGCGATCCGATGGTGATCGACTGGCGTGCGCCGGTCTCGCAGCCGTACTACCAGGCGTCGAAGAAGGACCCGCAGGACGTCGGACTGCGGCGCCGCTTCGGGTACACGGGCGGCGACCTCACCGCGTACGAGGACGAGCACCTCTCCGACCCCCAGGAGCTGGAACACACCAGCCGGCTGCTCCAGGCGGAGATCGAGCGGCCGCGTGTCGGTCCGATGCGGGACATCGTGGCCACGATCCAGCCGGAGCAGGACGGGATCGTCCGCTCCGACCTGTCGGGGACGGTGTGCGTGCAGGGAGGCCCGGGGACCGGCAAGACGGCCGTGGGTCTGCACCGTGTCGCGTACCTGCTGTACGCGCACCGCGAGCGCCTCGCCCGTACCGGCACCCTGGTCATCGGGCCGAACCGTTCCTTCCTCCACTACATCGAGCAGGTCCTGCCCGCGCTCGGCGAGCTGGAGGTGCAGCAGGCGACGGTCGACGACCTCGTCGCGCACATCGAGGTGCGGGGCACGGACGAGGCGGCGACGGCGGTCGTGAAGGGCGACGCGCGGATGGCGGAGGTGCTGCGGCGGGCGGTCCGCTCGCACGTGTCGCTGCCGACGGAGTCCCTGATGGTGGTGCGCGGGTCCCGGCGCTGGCGGGTCCCGGCGTACGAACTGGAGCAGATGGTAAGGGAGTTGCTGGACCGCGACATCCGGTACGGCGCCGCCCGCGAGGCCCTCCCGCAGCGCATCGCGCACGCGGTGCTCGTCCGCATGGAGGAGGCCGGCGAGGCGCCCGACGACCGGGTGCAGAACGCGGTCGCGCGGAACACGGCGGTGAAGGCCGTCGTGAAGGAGTGCTGGCCGCTCGTCGAGCCCGCGAAGCTGGTCCTGCGGCTGCTGAGCGACGCCGAGTTCCTCGCCGAGCACGCCGAGGGGCTGCTCACCGAGGACGAGCAGAAGCTGCTGCTGTGGGCGAAGCCGGCCAGGAGCGTGCGGACGGCGAAGTGGTCGGCGGCGGACGCCGTCCTCATCGACGAGACGAAGGACCTGGTCGAGCGGACGCACTCGCTCGGGCACGTGGTCCTCGACGAGGCGCAGGACCTGTCCCCCATGCAGTACCGGGCGGTGGGCCGCCGCTGCACGACCGGCTCGGCGACGGTCCTGGGCGACCTGGCGCAGGGCACGACCCCCTGGGCGACGGAGAGCTGGGCCCAGGCGCTCGGGCACCTGGGGAAGCCGGAGGCGGTCGTGGAGGAGCTGACCGCCGGTTTCCGCGTGCCGCGCGAGGTCATCGCGTACGCCTCGCGGCTCCTTCCGCACATGTCGCCGGGGCTCGCGGCGGTGGAGTCCGTACGGGAGAACCCGGGGTCGCTTTCCGTGGTCCGGAGCGACGCGCTCGACGAGGACGTCGTCGCCGCCTGCGTCGAGGCCCTGACCCACGAGGGCTCCATCGGCCTGATCGCCGCCGACGCGCGGATCGCGCCGCTCGCGGAGGCGCTGACGGCGGCCGGTCTCGCACACCTCTCCCCCGGCGAGGAGACGACGGCCGAGTCGCGCCTCACGCTCGTCCCGGCCTCGCTCGCGAAGGGTCTGGAGTACGACTACGTGGTCCTGGACGAGCCGGCGGCCGTCGTCGACGGCGAACCGGACGAGCGGACGGGCCTGCGGCGGCTGTACGTGGCGCTGACGCGTGCCGTGTCGGGCCTGACGGTCGTCCATTCGGCGCCGGTTCCCGAGCAGTTGGGATCCCTGTCGTGAAGGGGATGCTGCACCACGTCGAGCTGTGGGTCGGCGACCTGGAGCGGGCCGAGCGCAGCCTCGGCTGGCTGCTCGGCGCGCTCGGCTACGCGCCCTTCCAGTCCTGGGAGGGCGGCCGGAGCTGGTCGCTCGGCTCCTGCTACCTCGTCGTCGAGCAGTCCCCCGCCCGCACGTCCGACGAGCACGACCGCCTCCGCCCGGGCCTCAACCACCTGGCCTTCCACGCCGGCGACCGCCGGGACGTCGACGCCCTCGCCGCCGAGGCGCCGGCGCACGGCTGGCGGCTGATGTTCGCCGACCGGCATCCGTACGCGGGCGGCGAGGGCCACTACGCGGCGTACCTGGAGGACGAGGACGGGTTCGAGGTGGAGCTGGTCGCCGCCCGGGAGGAGCCGGCAGGCCTCTGACCTGCGCCGACACCCGGCGGCGGCCCCACCCCCTCGGGCATGCCCAACTCGCTTGAAATCGTCAGCATTTGGGACTGCACGAGTGACGGTCCATCACTTACCATCGCGGTGTTCACCATGCTTTCAGTGCGCCACCTGAACCACTGGAGGACCCCGTGTCAGAACTGCTCACCGCCGCCGCCGGCGTCGCTCCCGTCTTCGCCGCCGCCGCCACGACCCTGGGGTCGGCGGTGGCGGGTGCCGCCGTCCAGCGGGTCGCGGACGGCACCGTGGCCACGGGCGAGGGATTCCTCCGCCGGCTCTTCCGACGGGACGACGGCACCGATCCCGTGCCCGGCCTGGCGGAGGGCGGCCCGGACGAGCAGCGGGCGGACGAGCTGCTGTCCCGTCTCGACCTGGCCGAACGACGGCTCCTGTCCCAGGCGCTGGCCACCTGGCTGGGCGAGGCCGGTGCCGGAGCGGGTGCCCTCGACCCCGAGCGGCTGAAGGAGCTCGTACGGGCGGCCGACGCGCGGTCCACGACCCACGTCGCCACCTACGGCCCCGACTCGATGGCCGTCGGCCGGATCGGCGACCACGCCACCTTCAACCTGGGTGGCGGCGGCGACCAGTCGAGACGCCGGCCCTGAGCATGAGCGAGGAGAAGCGGAACGGCAACGCCAAGACATACGGGAAGAACTCGGTCGCGGCGGGCAGCATCGGCGACTGGGCCACGTTCATCATCAAGTCCCTACGGCTGCTGGAGACCCTGCCGCTCCTCGTCGCCGTGGCCGTCGGCGTCTACTCGGTCCTGACCTGGCCCGGCGGCCCGCAGAGCCAGTACGTCCTGTTCTACGTGCTTCTCGGCGCGGGCTTCGTCCTCTCCGTCGTGTACGCCGCCCAGGGGAAGAACTACTGGACGCTGCTCGCCCTGGCGCTGGGCTGCAGCCTCCTCGGCCTCGGCTCGCTCGGGTACACGGCCCACAACGGCGAGGTGCCCGTCGAGATCGCCGTCCAGGGCGCGCAGCCGCTGAACGGCTCCCAGGCCGACGCCCTGACGCTCGTGATGTCCGCGCCGGCGGCCGAGGACGTGCGCGACCGGCTGCGGATCGCGCTGAAGATCTCCGACGACGACCCGAACACGGCCACCTGCCTCCACAAGACGACCGCGACGCTGAAGGCGATCACGCCGGGGATCGCCCCGAGCGAGTTCCGGATCGCCGCCGACTCCGTCGTCGACTTCGACCTCGGTGGACAGCGCGGCGCGGTCTCCGTCGCCTTCGTCCTGCACACCGAGCCGAACTGCGTGATGCGCCTCTCGCAGGTGAGGGGAACGCTCCACAACAGCTGACGGGCAACAAGGACCACAAGACCGGGGGAACGTACGTGTCACGAGGGATCCGACGCCGCGCCGGAAGACCGGCCGGAGCGTGGTTCGGGGTGTTCGGCGTGGTCGCCGCGCTGGCGGTGCTCGCCGCGGGCTGCGCCGGTCCCGAGCCGACGATGTTCGACGCGGGGAAGAAGGTCCGGGTCGGCGCGAAGGGCGACCAGCCCGGGACCAGCAACGAACCGCACGACGGGGAGTTCAACGGCTTCGACATCACGGTGGCGCGGGAGGTCCTCGCCCGGGTCGGCGTCGAGAACCCGCTGTTCAGCGGCGTCCTCTCCAAGAACCGGGCCGCCGCCCTGCGGAAGGGGGACATCGACCTGGTGGCCGCGACGTTCTCGATCACCGAGCAGCGGATGCGGCCGGTCGAGAAGGGGGGCGAGGGGCTCGACTTCGTGGGCCCGTACGCCTCCACGCCCCAGGGCATCCTGGTCCGGGCGGCGGACAAGGGACGCTATCGCGACCTCTCCGACCTCAACGGCAGACTCGTCTGCGTCTGGAAGGGCACGACCTCCGAGAAGGAGCTGAACAAACCCGCGTACAAGCAGATCAGGCTGCACGAGGAGGAGGACGCGGCGTACTGCGTGAAGGCCCTGGAGGCCGGAGAGGTGGACGCCGTCTCGACCGACCAGCTGATCCTCTACGGGTTCATGGAGGCGGAGCCCACGCTCGCCGTCGCACCGGGGATCGCGTTCGGGGCGAGCAACGACTACGGCATCGCCATGGCCCGGACCCCGGAGCACCGGAAGGACTGCGAGAAGCTGCGGGACGCGCTGAAGAAGTACGTGGCCGGGAACGAATGGGACCGCGACTTCCAGAACAACCTGCCCCGGGTGCCGCTGGCCGCGCGCAACGAGGCGAGGCCCACCGTGGCCGAGATCGACGCCGTGTCCTGCCGGGACCATCCCGCCAACGCGAGCGTGGACTGAGCTCAGCGGTCCGCGAGGGCCTCGGACCACGTGCGGTGGGCGACGGCCGCCAGGACCGGGTTCTTCTCCCGGTAGTAGTGCTCGGTCACGACGCCCCAGCACAGGGCCCAGCCCCGGCCGCGCGCCCAGGCGGCGTCGTCGACCCGGGCGGCCTCGCGGAAGGCGGGACGGGTGGCGGGGGTGAGGAGGGACCAGGCGGCCATCATGTCGCAGGCCGGGTCCCCCGTACCGAGACCGCCGAAGTCGATGACGGCGTGGAGGCGGCCGTCGCGGGTGAGGAGGTTGCCGGGGAGCAGGTCCCCGTGGATCCAGACGGGTTCGCCCTGCCAGGCCGGCAGGCGCAGCACCGCCTCCCAGGCCTCGGTGACGGCGCCGGCGTCGAGGGTGCCGTCCGCCCCGAGGGCGCGGACGGCGGGCATCATGGCGCCCTCCTCCCAGTCGGTGACCGAGCCGCCCCGGAAGGAGACGGGGCCGCCGCTCGCGTCGACTCCGCGCAGGGCCGCGGTGAAGCGGCCCAACTCGACGGCGGCGTGGGCGAGATCGGCGATCGGCGCGTGGTACGCGTCGTCGCCGTCGAGCCACGCGAAGACCGACCAGGCGTGCCCGTACCCCTCCCCCGGCACACCCCGTCCGACGGGTGCGGGGACGGGCAGCGGCAGGTGCGGAGCGATGTGCGGCAGCCAGCGCTGCTCCTTCTCCGCCTGCCCGACGGCCCAGTCGGCCTTCGGCAGCCGTACGGCGAACTCGTCGCCGAGCCGGAACATGGCGTTGTCGGTGCCGGCGGAGTCCACCTCCCGTACGGGAAGCCCGGCCCAGTCGGGGAACTGGGCGGCGATCAGCCGCTCGACGAGGGCGGTGTCGACGCGGGGAGAGGTCATGCGCGCGAGGCTAGCGATCAACCGTCCGACGGGCGAAGGGTTTTCGGCCCGTCCAGGATGAGGTCGCCGGCGCGGGCGAGGACCTCGGCGCGGGTGCGGCCGTCGTGGTCGGCGGCGAGGAAGTGGTGTCCGATGGCGACGCAGAAGGCGAGGAGGGAGCGGGCCTCGACCTCGTCGGGGTCGGTGCAGAAGGTGCCGATCATCTCGCGGAGCAGCTCCATGCGCCGGTTGTCGACCCGGCGCAGGCGGGCGGCGACGGTCTCGTCGCGGCGGGCCCAGTCGCGGACGGCGAGGTCGATGGGGCGGAGCCGGTCGCCGGAGAAGGTGAGCATGCCGGCGAGGGTGATGAGGGCCCTCGGGTCGCCGTCCGGGTCCTGCCGGACGCGGTCGACGACCTGGTCGGTGGCCTCGCGCTCCCAGGTGTCGAGCATGGCGGTGAGGAGGGCGTCGCGGTCGGCGAAGTGCCCGTAGAAGCCGCCCTTGGTGACGCCGAGCCGCTTCGCGAGGGCTTCGACGCGGACGGCGTCGGGCCCGCCGTCGGCGAGGACGGTCAGCCCTTCCTCGACCCATCGTTCGCGGGGTGTGCGTGCGGTGCCCACGGTGTGTCCCTCCTCACTCGACGCCCGAATATACGCATCCGTATATCCGATCTGGCATCGTTGGCCTCGTCGTTATACGCAAGCGTATGGAGAACTGGGAAGGCGGCAACGCCCATGAAGCTCCCCGTCACCGAACACACCGGCCGGCCCTGGCGGATCCACGCCCACACCCCCGACTTCACGGTCGAGGACGTCTGGTCCTTCCGCATGCCGGGCGCCGGTCCCGACGACTTCCCCCGCGCGCTCGCCGCGATCACGGCCGGCGCCGGCCTCGACCACCAGTCCGGCCCGACCCGCCTCCTCTTCGCGATCCGCTGGAAGCTCGGCGCCCTCCTCGGCTGGGACGAGCCCAAGGCCGGCCTCGGCCCCCGGGTCCACTCGCTCCGCGACCGCATGCCGGCGGACCTCACGGCGACGGCGCCCCGCACCCCGGGCCCCGGCCCGTTCGCCCCCCTGTACGAACTCCCCGACGAATGCGCCCGCGAACTGGCGAACAAGACCGTCCACGCCGTCATGCACCTGGGCTGGGTCCCCACCCCGACAGGCGACCACGAACTCCGCATGGCCGTCCTGGTCAAACCCAACGGCCGCTTCGGCCGCCTCTACATGGCCCTGATCGCGCCCTTCCGGTACCTGGTCGTCTACCCGGCGCTGACCCGCCAGTGGGAAGCCGCCTGGCGGGACCGGGAGCGCCTGCCGAAGCAGTGACCGGCCGCGCCCCGGGGACACCGTCCGGATCACCACGTGGTCTCCTGTCCGCATGAGCCACTTCATGTACGACGTCATGGGCGGGACGGTCGACGAACCGGACCCGGAGACGAGGGGACGCGTACTCGACGGGCTCGCGGACGCCGACGACGAGCACCCCGACGTGTCGCTCACCCACGAGAGCGGCTGGTCCGTGAGCGCCTTCCAGGACGGCCTGCTGATCTGGGAGAACCCCGACGACGACGCGACGCCCCCCGGGGAGATGCGCGAGGTCACCCGCGAGGACACCCTCCGGATCTTCGGGCTTCTCGCCTCGGGCGACGTCGCGGCGGTGGAGGCACTTCCCTGGCAGCGGTGACCCCCGGCCGTGACGCGACCGCTCCACGTGGCGGAGGGGCCGCAGCCGTCGGCGGCCCCCGTCGCACCTACGCGTCGACCGCCTCGCGCCACGTGCGGACCGCTTCCGCCGAGACCGGACGCGCCCAGCCCTGGGGGCGGGCGGCGCCGCCGATGTGGAAGGCGGTGAGGCCGGCGGCGCGGAGGGGCGGGAGGTGGTCGAGGCGGAGGCCGCCGCCGACGAGGATCTGGGGCTCGTAGCCCGGTTCGCCCGAGCGGGCGGCTTCGGCGCGGAGGGTCGGCAGGCCGTCGTCGACGCCGGTGGCGGCGCCGGCCGTCAGATAGGTGTCGAGGCCGGGAAGGTCGGCGAGGAGCTTGCGGAGGCCGTCGCGGTCGGCTGCGCGGTCGATCGCCCGGTGGAAGGTCCAGCGGCAGCCGTCCAGGACGGCGATCAGGCGCTCCACGGCGACGAGGTCGGGCTCGCCGTCCGGGGTGAGGAACCCGAGGACGAACTCGTTCGCGCCCGCCGAGCGGAGCTCCTCGGCCCGCCCGGCCAGGACGTCGACGTCGCCGGCCGCGAAGCCGTCCGCCAGGCGGAGCATCACCCGGAGCGGGATGTCGACCGCGCGGCGGATGGCGGTGAAGGTGGCCGTCGACGGCGTGAGCCCGTCCGCCGCCATGTCGGTGACGAGTTCGAGCCGGTCGGCACCACCGGTCTGGGCAGCGACCGCGTCTTCCTCGTCGAGGGCGATCACCTCAAGGACAGCACGGTTGCTCATCTCGCCCATTCCTCCATGAATGACGACTACAGGTCTAGTCCAATGTCCAGACTAGCCGTGTGCGTGACCTCCCGCATCGTGCCCCGCCTCACCCGTCCCGCTCGTCCCACCGGCCGCCGGGGCGGGGGACGTCCCCTTCGCTCCCGCCGTGACCGTGAAGGAGGCCGTGCGGACCTTCCCCTCGTGCTGGAAGTCGAGGAACAGGCGGTACGTGCCCGCGCTGGGGGCCTCCGCCGTGAAGGAGACGTCGGGGCCGGGGCCGCCCTCGTTGGGGTGGACGTGGAGGTAGGCGAGGTCGCCGTCGCGGAGGGCGACGAGGTGGCCGTACGCGCCGAGGTAGGGCTCCAGGTCGGTGACCGGCTTTCCGGCCTTGGTGACGGTGAGCTTGAGCTCGCCGGGCTTGCCGGGGTCGAGGACCCCGCCCAGGCGGACCTGGTAGCCGTCGACCGTCGCGGTCGGGGCGACGGCGGGCAGCGGCTTCGGGGCGTACGCGCCGGGGACCGAGAGGTCCGCGCCGAGCGTGATGCCCTTGGCTCCGGGGGCGGCGGGCTTGAAGTCGGCGAAGGCCTTGTAGCCGCCGGCCGCCGGGAGGTCCGCGTCCACCGACCAGGTGCCGTCGGCGGCGCGCACCGGGTGGAGGTGGCGGAAGGTGTCGAGGTCGCGCGAGGCGACGATGAAGTGCAGCTGCTTGCCGTGCTCGGTGGTGAAGGCGGTGACCTTCTTGCCGGCCGCGTCCTTGATGGAGAACTTCAGGGTGGTCCTGCCCCGGGCGGGGGTCGGGGTGTCCAGGGCCAGGGTGTAGCCGTCCTGGGAGACCTGGAGGCCGCCGGGGAGTGACGCGGCCGCCGGTGCCGCCTCCTCGCCGTGACCCTCGCGGCCCGGCTTCCCCTGCGGGTCCTGCGCCGCGTGGCCCGCGTGCTCCGCCTTCTTCGGCTCCTCGACGGGGCCGATCCCCTTGCCGACCCCGTACGCGGTCCCGAAGGTCGCGGCGAGCGCGGCGGCATAGGCAGTGATCTTCACTCCGGTGTTCATGACTGCTCTCCCGTACGTGTGGGTGGCGTGGGTAGCCGTTCCATGCACCTCACCATACCCCTGGGGGGTATCAAGTCAAGCCGGATCCACACTTGCGCCGGATACCACCGGGGGGTATACATGGACTCACAACCAGATACCCCCCGAGGGTATCGATCGAGAGTTCCGACCGAGGAGAGAAGCCATGGGCTCCTGCTGCACCCCCGACAACAGCTGCTCGACCACGGAGACCACCGCCGTCGCGGTCGCCGACAGCACCGCCACCGTCTACGCCGTCTCCGGCATGACCTGCGGCCACTGCCGCACCGCGATCACCCAGTCCGTCGGCGCCCTCGACGGCGTCATCTCCGTGGACGTCGACCTCGCCGGCGGCCTGGTGACCGTGACCACCGGCGGAGAGCCCGACGACGCCGCGATCACCGCGGCCGTCGACGACGCGGGCTACGAGCTGACCGGCCGGGCCTGATCCGCCGCCGGGCAGACCGACACCCACCGGCGTCCCCCGTCCCGGTGCCCGACGGTCCGCCCGGCAGGCGGACACCGCCCGCACCACCCGGCCGCCGGGGCCCGACCTCCCCCAAGCTCTCGGCTTCGCTCGAGCAGGGGGGACCCCCCTGCCCGGGCCCCGGCCCCCGAACCCCGCCACACCGAGGAGCAGGAAATGACCACGACCACTCCGGGCACCGCCCAGGTCGAGCTCGCCATCGGCGGCATGACCTGCGCCTCGTGCGCGGCCCGCATCGAGAAGAAGCTGAACCGGATGGACGGGGTCGAGGCCACCGTCAACTACGCCACCGAGAAGGCGAAGGTCACCTTCGACGCCGACATCGACGTCGCCGCCCTGATCGCCACCGTCGAGGCCACCGGTTACACCGCCAAGGAGCCGGAGCCCGAGCGCCCGGCCGCCGCCGGCACCCCCGAGGGCCCCTCCGACGAGGAGATCGCCGACGCCGAGCTCCGGCCGCTCAAGCAGCGTCTGATCACCGCCGTCGCGCTCGCCGTGCCGACCATCCTGATGGCGATGGTCCCGGCCTTCCAGTTCGAGTACTGGCAGTGGCTGAGCCTCACGCTCGCGGCGCCGGTCGTCGTCTACGCCGCCTGGCCCTTCCACAGGGCCGCCTGGACCAACGCCAGGCACGGCGCGGCCACGATGGACACGCTGATCTCGGTCGGCACGATCGCCGCGTTCCTGTGGTCGCTGTGGGCGCTGTTCTTCGGGACCGCCGGCACGCCGGGGATGACGCACCCCTTCGAGTTCACGATCGCCCGCACCGACGGCGCCGGGAACATCTACCTGGAGGCCGCGGCCGGCGTCACCGCCTTCATCCTGGCCGGCCGGTACTTCGAGGCCCGCTCGAAGCGCAAGGCGGGCGCCGCGCTCAAGGCGCTGATGCAGCTGGGCGCCAAGGAGGTGACCGTACTCAAGGACGGCCGCGAGGTCACCGTCCCCACCGCCGAACTCCAGGTCGGCGACCGCTTCCTGGTCCGGCCCGGCGAGAAGATCGCCACCGACGGCACCGTCGTCGAGGGTTCCTCCGCCGTCGACGCCTCCATGCTGACCGGTGAGTCCGTGCCCGTCGAGGTCTCCGTCGGCGACGCCGTCACCGGCGCCACCCTGAACGCCGGCGGCCGCCTAGTCGTCGAGGCCACCCGCGTCGGCTCCGACACCCAGCTCGCCCGGATGGCGAAGCTCGTCGAGGACGCGCAGAACGGCAAGGCCGCCGCCCAGCGCCTCGCCGACAAGATCTCCGCCGTCTTCGTGCCCGTCGTCATCGCCCTCGCGCTCGGCACCCTCGGCTTCTGGCTCGGCACGGGGCAGGGGCTGACCGCCGCCTTCACCGCCGCCGTCGCCGTCCTGATCATCGCCTGCCCCTGCGCCCTCGGCCTGGCCACCCCGACCGCCCTCATGGTCGGCACCGGCCGCGGCGCCCAGCTCGGCATCCTCATCAAGGGCCCCGAGGTCCTGGAGACCACCCGCAAGGTCGACACCATCGTCCTCGACAAGACCGGCACCGTCACCACCGGCCGCATGACCCTCATCAAGGTCCACACCGCCGCCGGCGTGGACGAGGCCGAGGTCCTGCGTCTGGCCGGCGCCCTGGAGCACTCCTCCGAGCACCCCATCGCGCAGGCCGTCGCCACCGGCGCCGCCGCCAAGGTCGGCACCCTGCCCACTCCCGAGGACTTCGCCAACGTCCCCGGACTCGGCGTCCAGGGCGTCGTCGACGGCCACGCCGTCCTCGTCGGCCGCGAGAAGCTGCTCCAGGAGTGGGCGATGGAGCTCACCCCGTCCCTCAAGGCCGCGAAGGACGCGGCCGAGACCGCCGGCAAGACCGCCATCGCGGTCGCCTGGGACGGCGAGGCCCGCGCGGTCCTGGAGGTCGCCGACGCCGTCAAGGAGACCAGCGCCGAGGCCATCAGGCGGCTCCGCGCCCTCGGTCTCACCCCGATCCTGCTCACCGGTGACAACAAGGCGGTCGCCGAGGCCGTCGCCGCCGAGGTCGGCATCGACGAGGTCATCGCCGAGGTCATGCCGCAGGACAAGGTCGACGTCGTCAAGCGCCTCCAGGGCGAGGGCCGTTCGGTCGCCATGGTCGGCGACGGCGTCAACGACGCCGCCGCGCTCGCCCAGGCCGACCTCGGTCTGGCGATGGGCACCGGCACGGACGCGGCCATCGAGGCCGGCGACCTGACCCTCGTACGGGGAGACCTGCGGGCGGCGGCCGACGCCATCCGGCTCTCCCGCAAGACCCTCGGCACCATCCGCTCGAACCTCTTCTGGGCCTTCGCCTACAACGTGGCCGCCCTGCCGCTCGCCGCGGCCGGACTGCTCAACCCGATGATCGCGGGCGCCGCCATGGCCTTCTCCTCGGTCTTCGTGGTCGGCAACAGCCTCCGCCTGCGCGGTTTCCAGGCCGCCGACCGCTGACCACACCCCCTGTGAACCACCGAACTCCGAGGAGCCCGTCGTGGCCGGTTACGGACAGCACAAGGAAGACATCATCAGACGCCTGAGGCGGATCGAGGGCCAGGTCCGGGGCGTGCAGCGGATGGTCGACGAGGACGTCTACTGCATCGACGTCCTCACCCAGGTCTCCGCCATCAACGCGGCCCTCCAGTCCTGCGCGGTGGCCCTCCTGGACGAGCACCTGAGCTGCTGCGTCACGGAGGCCATCGCCCAGGGCGGGGACCAGGCGAAGGAGAAGGTGGGCGAGGCGTCCAAGGCCATCGCCCGGCTGATCCGGACGTGACGGAGTGCCGAGCGGGATCAACCGCCCTTGCGTGAAGGGCAGTCGGCGGACAGCGTGAGACCCGGCCGGAGACGGAGGCCGAGCAGCCGGCGGAGGAGCACCGGCTCCCCCGATCCGGGCGGACCGGAGTCGCAGACCTTCGCGCGAGGGCGGTTCCTCATGAGGGTCGACATCCCGCCAGCCTTACCCCTCGGGGGTATACCTGAGGCGGGGAAGCGGCCCGTACGATGACAGGCCCTACGGGGAGGGGATGCACGTGCGCCGGCTGGGAGAGCTGGAGGCCGAGATCATGGACCGGCTGTGGGCCTGGCAGCGGCCCGCCACGGTCCGCGAGGTCGTCGACGACATCAATCGGGGACGACGGGTCGCCTACACGACGGTGATGACGGTCGCGGACATCCTGTACCGCAAGGGCTGGCTCCGCCGCGAGAAGTCCGGACGGGCCTGGCTGTACGAGCCGGTCCGCAGCCGCGAGGAGTACACCGCCGGCCTCATGCGGGACGCCCTCGGCGACAGCCAGGACCGCCCCGCCGCCCTCCTCCGCTTCGTCGAGGTCATCTCCGACGAGGACATGGCCGCCCTCGACGCGGCCCTCCGCGCCGCACGGGCGGACCAGGACCCGCGGCCGGGGGACGGGGCGCCTCCCGCGGGCGGGGCGCGCCCCGAGGACGGGGCCCACCTCGGGAACGGGGCCCACCTCGGGGACGAGGCCCACCTCGGGAGCGAGGCCCACCGCAAGAGCGGGACCCACCTCGGGAGCGGGGCCCACCTCGGGGACGAGGCCCACCTCGGGAGCGAGGCCCACCGCAAGAGCGGGACCCACCTCGGGAGCGGGGCCCACCTCGGAAACGGAGCCCGTCCCGCGGGCGGGGCGCGCCCCGAGGGCGGGGCCGGCGCGTGAACCATCACCTCCTTCTCCCGCTCGGGCTCGCGCTCCTCACCGGTTTCCTCGTGCCGTGGTTGGTGGCGCGGGCCCGTTGGGCGCAGCAGGTGCCTCGGCTGGCGCTCGGTGTGTGGGCCGCCTGTGGGGCCGGTTTCGCGGCCGCGGCCGCGTTGGTGCCGGCCCAGTTGGTGCTGTCGGGGGACAGCAGTCACCGGCTCGCGGACATGGTGTTCGCGCTCGAACCGCCCACGTTCGAAAGGCTTCTGCACCTCGACGGGCGTGAGTGGTTCGCGTTCTCCCTCTCGTCGCTCGTCCTCTCCGTGCCCGTCGTGGCGTTCGTGCGCCGGCTCGTCCGGGCCCGGCGGATGCGGGCCCGGCACGCGGGCGTGCTGCGGCTGGTCGGGCGGTACGACCCCGCGTTGCGGGCGACCGTCCTCGACGACGACCGGCCCGCCGTCTACTGCCTGCCGGGCCGCTCCCGCAGGGTCGTCGTCTCCTCGGGGGCGGTGCACGCCCTGACGCCCGCCCAGCTCGCGGCGGCCCTCGCGCACGAGCGGGCGCACATCGCGGGGCGGCACCACCTCCTGGTCGCCGCGGCGGAGGCCTTCGCGGCGGTCTTCCCGCGCCTCCCGCTCGCGCGCCACGGCGGGAGGGCCGTACCGCTGCTGCTCGAAATGGCGGCGGACGACCGGGCGTTGCGGCGGTGCACGCGGGACGCGCTCGCGACCGCGCTGTACGCGCTGGCCTCGGGGCGGGCGCCGCGGTCGGCGTTCGCGGCGGGCGGGCCCTCGGCCGCGCTGCGGATGCGGCGCATCCTCACCCCGCACAGCGCGGGACACCCCGCGCTGCGCGGGATGCTGACGATCGGGGCCGCGGCCCTCGCGCTCGCCCCCTTGGTCGTCGCCTGCTGCTCGTTCCCCCGGTAATCACGAACACCGTTATTTACTAAGCGAATTCGTAGATTTCGCATCGGTCACGGACCACGGAATGCGCCGCTATCGTGGGTACGTTGGGGCTCGGACTCGGCACGTCGAAGGGTGCACAACCAATGCAGCTCGCTGACGTTCGTACGGCAGCGGCCGGCGACGCGACGACGATATCCAGACTGCTTGCCGACATCATCCGGACCAGTTACGCCGGAATACTGGACGAAATCCCGATGCGCCGGCTGATCTCGGCCCAATGCGCACTCCCCCGCATACGAGCGGAAATTGAAATTCCGGGGGGCGCGCCGGGATGGCTCGGCTGGCTGGTCGCCACGGACGCGGAGGGCGCGGTCGTCGGCGTCGCCGCCGGCGGCGTCCCGGTGCCGGGCGAGGGCGAGGTGTACGCGCTCGCGGTGGAGCCCGGCTCGCGCCGCGCCGGGGTCGGTACGGCCCTGCTGGCCGCCGCGACCGAGCGGATGCGGGGGTACGGCGCCCGGGAGCAGCGGGTGGAGCTCCCGGCGGAGGCCGATCCGGCGCTTCCCTTCTACTCCCGGCTGGGCTTCGCCGCGCTCTCCCCGAGACGCTGGAGCAGACCGCTCTCCTGAGACGCACCGTGGCAGATCCACGCCATCGCGTGTTCACGCAGCCCGATCCGGTGGATCGGGGTTCGTTCCCCAGGTCAGGATGGGTTCAGCGGCGCGGGCCCGGCGGCACGGGTACCTCGTCCGGACGGCATGGACCGAGCGAGCCCCTGGAGGAGCGATGCACACACCGAGCGGCGTCTCCCTGCCCGTCGTGCCCGCAGCGCTCGCTCCGGTCCTGCCGTCCCGATACGGGCCCGGCCCGGAGCCCGCCCCCGGCTCCGGGGTCCGGGTCGCCTCCGACACCCTCCCGGGGCTCGAATCGGTCTCCCCCGCCGACGAGAACTCCGTCTGGCTGCACGACGCCCTGCTCGGCCCGCACAGCGCGGACATCGTCCGTTATCTCAGCCTCGCCCGCTCCACCGGCGGACCCGTCCTCGACCTCGGCTCCGGCGCCGGGCGGCTCGCCGTCCCGTTCGCCCGGCACGGCTTCGCCGTGGAAGCCGTGGACCGGGACGCCTCGGCCCTGGAGCGCCTCGAAGGCTGGGCCCGCCGGATCGGTCCGCAGGTGGCCGGGCTCGTCGTCACGCACCGCGCGGAGCTCACCGAGCTGCGTCTCGAAGGCCGTTACCGGCTCGCGCTGCTCGCGGGCGCCATGGTCGCCGCCGTCCCGCCGGCCCGCCGGCCGGAGCTCCTCCGGGAGGTCGCCGCCCATCTGGGGGCGGGCGGGGCGCTCGCCCTCGACTACACCGCGCACCTGCTGCCGGGGCTGATCGCGGAGCCGCAGCGGACCTGGGCGTTCCAGGTGCCCCGCTTCGACGGCATCGACGAGTGGGTGGTGGCCCGGCAGGTCTTCGACCTGCCGTCGATGAGCGAGCGGATCACGTACTACGCGGCCAGGACCGGCAAGCTGTCCTCGGAGCGGGTCGTGCTGAGCACCGACAAGTGGATCGTCGACCCCGAGCGGCTCGCGGCGGAGCTGCACGCGGCGGGGCTGCACATCGAGGGCCGGCGGCGGCACCGCATCGACGAGCGGACCGAGTCCGTCCTCCTCGTGTGCCGGACGGACGACTGACCGAGACGAACCTGCCGAGGTTGACGAGCAAGAGGTACGATGCCCACAAACGTTTGGGCCGACCAGATGGCGGGCGGAGAAGAGGGCAGTCGTGGAAGAGCTGACGGGCCGCGAGGCGGTGATCCAGCGCCTGCGCGATGTCGGCCTGCGGGTCACGGGCCCGCGCCTGGAGGTGCTCACGGTGCTCGCCGCCGGCGGTCATCTCGACGTCGAGGCGATCACCGCGACGGCCCGCGAGCGGCTCGGCACGCTGACCAGCCAGGCCGTGTACGAGATGCTGCGGCACTTCCAGGAGACGGGCCTGGTCGGCAAGTTCGACCGGCCCGGCCTGCCCGCGGTCTTCGAGATCTCCGGGCCGCCCCACCAGCACGCCCTGTGCACCTCGTGCGGCCGGGTGGAGAACGTCTCCGCGACCGCGCCCGCGCCGCCCCGGGGCGGTCTCCCGGAGTGGCGGGTGGACGACGCGGAGGTCGTCTTCAAGGGGCTGTGCCCCGACTGCCGGGCGGGCGTCCCGACCGCCTGAACCACGCCGTCCCGCCGCGTTCCCGCTGTTCCGGGCGCCGGGCAACTCCGTGCGTGTCGTTCGATTTTGTGGCAGGGTCTAGCGGGGCGATTTCAACGGGGTCCGGGTGGATCCGAGGGGAGTCAGCTGCGCCGTGTCCAGAAACGCCGCCGTGACCCGCGCGGGTAGCGATCAGGCTCTCGCCGTCTACCGGGAACTGCGCGCCCGCCCCGGGGCCGCCTTCGACGAGGTCGCGGACCGCTTCGGGCTCTCCGCCGACGAGCGGGAGCGATGTCGGGACGAACTCGTCTCCTTAGGCCTCGCCTCCCCGGAAGACCCCTCGGAACCGGGCGTCCACGCCGTCGTCGACCCCGACGTCGCCCTGCTGCGGCTGCTGCGCCGGGAGCGCGACCGGCTCCAGGACCGCCTCGCCGCGACCAGCCGCGCGCACACCGCCCTCGAAGCCCTCGCCGGCCCGTTCCTGCACGCCGGGGCCGTGCCCCGCTCCGAGGTCGAGGTGGAGATCGTCACCGACCCGCAGCGGGTGCTGCGCGAACTGGCGGACCTGACCGACTCCGTGCGCACCGCCGTCCACGTCATGCACACCGGCTCCGTACGGCGCGAGGACATGGCCGCGGAGCTGGAGCGGGACCGGTCCCGGGCCGCCCGCGGGGTGCGGGTGCGCGCCATGTACAGCCGCCGGGTCGGGACCGTGCCCGAGATGACCCAGCACCTGGAGGACCGGGCGGCGCTCGGCGTGGAGCTGCGCCTCTCCCCCGTCGTCCCGATGAACATGGTCCTCGCCGACGAGAACTTCGCCCTGCTGCCGACGGACCCGCACGACCCGGACTCGCCGACGATCCTCGCCCGCGGGCCCGGCCTGGTCCGCTCGTACCTCTCGCTGTACGAGTACTGCTGGCAGGCGGCCTCCCGCTACGGCGAGGAGCCCGGGGAGTCCGGCGGCGACGGCCTCTCGGACCAGCAGCGGGCCGCGCTGCGCATGCTCGCGTCGGGGATCAAGGACGAGCAGATCGCGCGCAGTCTCGGGGTCTCGCTGCGGACGGTCAGCCGGCTGCTGTCCGAGGTCATGCAGGAGCTGGGGGCGGCCAGTCGCTTCGAGGCCGGCGTGAAGGCGGCCCGGCTCGGGCTGCTCGACGGCGAGGGGCCGGAACCCGTGGCCTAGGACGAGGAGTTCGGATGTCATGGAGGAGGCGCACGGGCCGCGGGGTCCGTGCGGGGCGCAGGAAACGCACGTCGGACTCCCGCCGAGCCGGATGACAGGTGAGGGCGGGGCGACTCGGAGAATGAGGGGGTCACTTCGTCATGGTCACCGCGGGCGACGGCATCGGGGGCGGCAAGGCCGGCGTCCTGCACGCCGTGTACCAGGAGCTGCGCCGCCGGGGCATCTCGGACTTCGAGGAGGTCCGCAGGGAACTCGGGCTCGCGCCCGAGGAGTACGAGCGATGTCGCCGCGAGCTGCTCGACCTGGGCCTCATCGTGCCCACGGACCACGTGCACGCCACCATCAACGCGCTGCGGGACGGCAGTTGGCGGTCCGAGACGGACACGGTGGCGGCGATCGACCCGGACATCGCGCTGCTGCGGCTCCTGGAGCGGGAGCGGGAGCGGCTGCGGGAGCACCTGGCCGAGGCGGACGAGGCGTACAGCACGCTGGAGATCCTGGCGGGCTCCTATCTGCGGGCGGAGGCGCTGACCCGGGCGGAGACACACGTCGAGGCGCTGACGGACTACCGCAGGATCCAGCAGGTCATCGAGGACATCACCGATGTGATCCAGGAGAGTTCGGCGGCGCTGCACCCGGGGACCCCGGGGCGGCAGAACCCGGACCGGATGCTCGACCGGGACCGGCGGCAGATCGCCAACGGGGTGCGGGTGCGGGCCATCTACGGCCGGCAGGAGGCGACCGATCCGTACATGGAGGGGTTCCTCGGGCAGCGGGCGGAGCTGGGGGTGGAGATCCGGCTCGCCCCGGTCGTGCCGATGAACATGATCATCGCCGACCAGCAGTTCGCGCTGGTGCCGATCCGGCCCGAGGAGCCGGGCGAGGGCGCGATCCTGGCGCGGGGCAGTGCGCTGGTGCGGCCCTATCTGAGCCTGTACGAGCACTGCTGGCACACGGCGACGCCGTACGGGAACGAGGCGGCGGCGGAGGCGGGCGGCGACGGGCTCTCGGAGCAGCAGCGGGCCGCGCTGCACATGCTGGCCTCGGGGATGAAGGACGAGCGGATCGCGCGGACGCTCGGGGTGTCGCTGCGGACGGTCAGCCGGATGATCTCGGAGCTGATGCAGGAGCTGGGGGCGACGAGCCGTTTCGAGGCGGGCGCGCGGGCGGTGCGGCTCGGCTGGCTGGACTGAGCCTTTTCGGGAAATGCCTGTGCCCCGCGATCGTGGCAGCGAGCGCGGGGCACAAGGGGAAATGAATTCCGGAATTCCTGGGGGAATTACCCGGTGTACAGGGTCAGTTGGTGGGGGTCGGGTTCGGCGGAACGATCGGCCAGCCGTTGTCGTCCGCGACGCCGGCGACGGTGTGGGGGGTGACCGGGGCGGCGCTGTCGGGGGAGACGGCGAAGGCGGCACCGGCCGCGACCGCCGTACACGCCACCATGGCGACCACGAACTGACGGACGGCCTTGCGAATGCCGGAGCTCTGCTGAACGGACATGATTCCTCCAGGACTTGGCTTCTGAGTTCCGCCTTCCGGGGGCCCGTGCCGCCGGGCGCTCCCTGAAGACATCTCCATTCTGTCCGGGCCTCCGGGGCGAATCCAGGGATTGTCTCTGCGTGGACCCGCCATGGCGTGGATGCGTCAACATGCCATCACGGCAACGGAATTGAACGATCCGGGACTCGCCACACCTTTGGTCGAACCAAAAGAAATGCTAGACTTGTGCTACGGCCTTCTCGTTCCTCCAGGAGAGAGGGGCCGCCGGGGCAGGGGCGTGCCGCCGCCCCTGCCCCACCCCCCACCGCACCCCGTGCTCCAGGGCCCCCCGGTACACCTCGACGGTCCGCCCGGCCGACGCCCGCCAGCTCATCCCGCGCGCATGGCCCACCGCCGCCGCCCCCATCGCCTCCACCACCTCCGGGTGCTCCGCGAGCCACCGCAGCCGGCGCGCGTACTCCACCGGGTCGTGCCCCCGCACGAGCAGCCCCGTCACCCCGTCCCACACCGCCGTCGGCAGCCCGCCCACCGCCGCCGCGAGCACCGGCGTCCCGCACGCCTGCGCCTCCAGCGCCACCAGCCCGAAGGACTCGCTGCGCGAGGGCACCACCAGGACGTCGGTCGCCCGGTACCAGTCCGCGAGCCGCTCCTGCGGCACGGGCGGAAAGGACCGCAGCACATCGGTGACGCCCAGCTCCTCCGCCAGCCGCCACGCCGTCCCCTCCCGGGTCGCCCCCGAGTGTCCGCCCACCACCGGCACCAGCAGCCGCCGGCGCAGCCCCGGCGCCTCCCGCAGCAGCTCCGCCACCGCCCGTACGAGCACGTCCGGGCCCTTCAGGGGCTGGATGCGGCCCGCGTACAGCGGCACGAACGCGCCGGCCGGCAGCCCGAGCCGGGCCCGCGCCGCCGCCCGCCCTCCCCCCGGGTGGAAGGTGCGCAGGTCGACCCCGGGCCGTACGACCTCGGTCCGCGCCCCCTCCGCCCCGTACAGCGAGCGCAGGGCCTCCGCCTCGTCGGCCGTGTTGGCGATCAGCCGGTCCGCGCTGACCGCCACCTGGCGCTCGCCCCGGACGCGGAGCTCGGGCTCGGGGGCGTCGCCCTGGGCGAGCGCGGCGTTCTTCACCCGGGCCAGGGTGTGCGCGGTGTGCACGAGCGGGATCCGCCAGCCCACCGAGGCGATCCGGCCCGCCTGCCCGGAGAGCCAGTAGTGCGAGTGGACCAGGTCGTAGCGCCGCTCCTCCTTGAGCAGGGCCAGCGAGAACGGCACCACCAGATCGGGCATCGCCTCCTTGGGCAGCGCCCGGCGCGGCCCGGCGTGCAGGTGCCGGACCCGTACGCCCGGGGCGAGCTCGACGAGCGGGGGCGCGCCCTCGCCCCGGCAGCGGGTGAACAGGTCGACCTCCGCGCCCTGTTCGGCGAGGGCGCGGGACAGCTCGACCATGTAGACGTTCATGCCGCCGGCGTCCCCCGTCCCGGGCTGGTGGAGCGGGGAGGTGTGGACGCTGAGCATGGCGACGCGCAGGGACACGTGGGGCTCCTGAGGAGTGGGGGGCCACGTGCCCCTGCGCGTCGCTCGCGCGCGCAGGGGCACGCGGCAGGGGGACATTCCTATAGAGGTACTTAGTCGCTTAGTAGTACGGGTCGCGGTGGGGGCCACGGATCCACGGCGAGGACTCAGAACCCGAAGACCGGGCCCGACGGCGGCGCCAGCCTGGTCCCCGGCAGCGGGCCCGTCAGGGCCTGCCAGTCGACCGGGCGCCCCGGCTCCACCCGGAGCGCCGCCGCGAGCCGGTCGGCGCCCTCCGGCATCACCGGCCGCGCCCAGGCCGACAGCGCCGACGCCACCGCCAACTGGGCGGCGAGGGCCGGGAGATGACGGCAGTAGGCGCTGGGCCGGCACCGCTCGTGGGCGTTGACGTGGCCGAAGTCGGCCACCAGGCGGACCATCTCGTCCAGGACGGCGACCGCCCGGCGCGGGTCGAAGGCGTCGGGGCCGTACGCCTCGCGCAGGTCGTCCACGCCCCGGTGCAGCCGCCGCTCCAGGATCTGCAGGCCCGTGCCGCCGGGCAGCGCCTGCGGGGCGAGGCCGCCGCACTCCTCCCGTACGGCCGAGAAGAGCCGGGACAGCCAGCTGTTCCAGTTCTCGTCCAGCTCGCGCCGGGCGGCGGCGAGCCGCTCCCGCTGGAAGACCGTGCGGCGGCCCAGCGGGCGGGCCTGGAGGACATGGCGGCGCAGGGTGTCGGAGCCGTACTCGGTCAGCAGGTCGAGCGCCCAGACGTTGCCCTCCTGGACGCCCTCCTCGACGACGTACGACTCGTTGACGTTGAAGTCCTGCGGCAGCTTGATGTCCTGCGCGAGCAGCAGCACCGGCAGCAGCACGGCGTGGCAGAACGCGTGCCCGAAGCCGCAGAAGTGGATCGCGCGGCGCGGCAGCGGGCCGTTCACGTCATGGCCGAACAGGTGCATCGCGGCGGCCTCGAAGCAGCCGTCGATCCGCTGCCCGGCGAAGGCCTCGATCGGCACCTCCAGGCCCCACTCGCCGGGGTGGCCGACCGCGATGTCCGGCAGCCCGTCCTCGACGAGCGACTCGCACAGCGCGGCGAGGCGGGGCGGGAGCCCGGCCTGCGCCCAGTAGTCGGCGAGGGTGTCCCGGAAGGGCTCCAGGGGCACGTACGGGCGGCGGCAGCGGCGGGCGACCGCCGGGGTGCCGCAGAGCGCGCAGCGCGCCGAGATCAGGTCCCCGCCGTCGTTCGGGCGGGCGCACTCGTGGCACATCCCGCCGTCGCTGGCCGCGCCGCAGTGCGGGCAGGTGCCGGTGGCGTGCGCCCCGTACAGCCAGCGGTCGCACGGCTCGCAGTACGGGAGCAGACGGGTCCGGGGGGCGATCACGCCCTGCGCGTACAGCTTGGCGAAGAGGTCCTGCACCCAGCGGCCGTACCCCTTGTCGCGGCGCGGGCGCACGATGTGGTCGAACTCCACGCCCGAGCGCAGCCAGTCGGCGGTGATCGCGGCCCGGTACCCCTCCGCGACCTCCTCGGGCTTGCGGTGGTGGCGCAGCGCCCGGACCTCGACGGAACTGGCGTGGTCGGCGGTGCCGGTGGTGAACCGGACGTCCTCGCCGTCGGCGCGCAGATAGCGGGTGAGGACGTCGGCGGCGACGTACGGCCCGGCGAGGTGGCCGATGTGGAGTTCGCCGTGGGTGGCGGGAGGGGTCGCGGTGATCCATACGGGGGTGCTCATGGGACCTCCTTGACGTTTTTGCGACGGTCGGCGGGACGGTCAGCGGGGCTCGAAGTGGAAGGACCGGATGAAGCAGTCGCGGGGCTGCTCGACGGCGTACACGATGCATTCGAAAAGGGCCTGGGTGGTGAGTTTCTCGTCGGGTGCCATTCCGTCCGGATTCGATCCGTCCCATTCCGCGAAACGCGGGTCCGAGGTCGAGAAATCCGGCGGGAAGAGGGAGAACACCCGCACTCCGGAGGGCCGCAGCCGGCGCGACAGGATGTCGGCGAAACCGGCCTGCGCGCTCTTCGCCGCCCAGAAGGCCTCGTGGGCGGCGCCGGCGGTCGCGGCGGACGCGCCCTCGGCGTCCCGGACGGCCACCATGTTCACGATGTCGGGCCGCAGCGAGCCGCGCAGCAGCGGCAGGAAGTGCTTCACCATGAGGACCGTGCCGCCCGCCGTCGACTCGATCGTCTCCACGATCTCGGCGTCGCTGGCCGACTCCAGGTCCATCCCGTCGAGCCAGCGCGCGCCGTTGTTGACCAGCAGGTCCACCCGGTCCGTCCGCTCCCCGACCCGCGCCGCGAACTCCCGGATCTCGGCGGGCCTGCTCAGATCGCAGCCGAACGCGTGGATGCGGTCACGGGCCGAGCCCATGACCTCCGTACGGGTCCGCTCGGCGGCCTCGACCGTCCGCGCCGACACGTAGACCTCGGCGCCGAGATGCGCGAAACCGACGGCGAGCGCGCGACCGAAATAGCGGGACGCTCCGGTCACGACGACCCGCAGATTCTCGAATTTCATGTGCGCCTGCTCTCCCCATGTCCCCACGGATGCCGGTGGCCGGTCCATTTCAGCGTGGCAGACTCGAAGGGCCCCGAGCGCTCCGAAAGGCCTGCGCATTCACGCCGTTGCGTGGATGCGCCACGGCAGCTCCAGGGTTTCGAGGAGCTCGGCGCGCTTGTGGTGGACGCGGACGCGGTCGGCCGCGGTGGAGACCGTGACGGTGCCGGAAGGGGTGCGCACGGGCCCGCGCACGGCGGGCACGACGGTCCCGTCGATCGCCCCGGCGGCGGCGAGCGCGGCGGCACCGGTGAGCGCGAGCCGGGGATGCCAGCCGCCGACGGTGAGGGCCCGGACGAAGAGCCCCCCGGGGCCGTCGGCGAGGACGGCGATCTTGGGCAGCGCGGAGTGGGGCGGATACCCGAGGACGCGGGCGGCGGCGGCGCGAAGCGCGAGGAGCCGGTCCTGGAGGCCCCGTCCGGGCAGGTCCCGTTCGTCGACGAAGACGTACGGATTCCCGTACCGCACGAGCGAGGCGGGCACGCCGTCGAGGACGTCGACGGGGCGGCCGGTGGGGAGGGTGCCGGGTGCGGTGGGCGCGCGGAGGAAGCTGAGCGTGTACGTGTCGCCGTACGGCTCGCAGAGCACGGTGTCGCCGGTGGTCACGGCCCGCACGGTGACGGGCCCTTGCCGCCCGTCGGCGACGACACAGGCGAGGAGGGAGTGCCCGCAGCCGGCCCGGAAGTCGAACCGGCCGTCGGGGAGGGCCTGGACGAAGCGGTAGCGGAGGGAGGCGGGGTCGTAGAGGGCCATCTTGCGGAGACCGGCGTGGGGGGTCCCGGCGAGAGCGTGGCGCAGACGCGCCAGCTCACCGGCCGACGCGAGGGCGCCGGCCGGGAGCCGGTCGGCCCGCACGACGAGCGTGGGCCCGGGGGCGTCCTCGGCGCGGACGACGGCGACGGGAACCGTGGGGACCGGAGGTTCAGGCCGCACAGCCCACCGGGATCCGCATGCCCTGGACGACCTCCGTCCACAGTTCGTGGACGGCGAGGGACCAGAGGGTCAGGGCGGCCTGGGGCGTGGGGTGGTCCAGGTGCCGGGCCAGGAGCTTCGCCGCGCGGTCCGCGCGGATCTTCCCGCCGAGGACCAGCCGGGCCGGGGAGAGGAGTTCGCGGACCAGGTCGAGCAGCGGGCCCCCCGGCGCCAGCATCGCCGCGACCGGGAGGGTGAAGGGCTGCTTGGGCCTGTTCAGGACCGACGGGGGCAGGAGTTCGGCCCCGGCCTCGTACAGCGCCCGCTTGCCCGTCCGCGCCGCGGCGGGGAGGGAACGGGCGTGGGCGACGACCGACGGCTGGAGGAACGGCAGCCGTGCCTCCACCGCCCATGCCATGGAGAGGTGGTCGAGCCGCCGCAGGTGGTACGCGGGCAGCCGCCACCGCGTCTCGAAGGCGGTCATCGCGGTGATCCGGTCCGCGCCGACGGCCTCGGCCGAGCGCAGCTCCTGCTCGACGCGGTCGGCGGCGGAGCCCGTATCGGCGATGTACGCGCGGTAGCCGGCGGTGTAGAGGTGCTCGCGGAGCAGGCGGGGGGCGGCGGACAGGGCGTCCGTGTAGGCGGCGGCCCATGCGGGGCCCGCCGCGAGGGCGGCCCTCATCCGGTCGTACCCGCCGAAGAGTTCGTCGGCGCCGTCGCCGGTGAGGGCGACGGTGAAGCCGTTCTGGCGGACGGCGCGGAAGAGGGCGTAGGTGGAGAGGGTGATGGGGTCGGCGTTGGGCTGGCCGAGGTGGCGGACGGTCCGGGTGAGCAGGGAGCCGAGTTCGTCGGGGTCGACGGCGACCTCGTGGTGGACGGTCCGGGCGCGGCGGGCGACGGCGCGGGCGTAGGAGGCCTCGGAGTCGGGCCACCGGCCCCGGTAGGTGAGGTGGAAGGTGTGCAGCGGCGGCGCGTCGGTCTCGCGGGCGTGCTCGGCGGCGAGTGCGGTGACGAGCCCCGAGTCGAGTCCGCCGCTGGTGACGGCGCAGACGGGCACTTCGGCCCGGGCGAGCCGGCGGACCTCGTGGCGCAGGACGTCCTGGGTGTCGGCTTCGCCGAGGGGGGCGGTGCGGTGCGGGCCCCTCCGCCGCACCACGGGCGCGGCCCCCGGCCGTACGAGCGCGGTGGCTCCGGGCGGCAGGACGTCGATGCCGTCGAGGGCGGTGCGGGCGGAGAAGGAGGTGCGGGTGGCGAGGAGGGTGTCGAGGGCGTCCTCGCGCGGGGAGATCCGTACGCCTTCGAAGGCGAGGAGGGCGGGGATCTCGGAGGCGAAGCGGGTGGAGCCGTCGTGCGGGTCGTGGTGCAGGTGGAGCGGTTTCATGCCCATGTCGTCGACGGCCAGGACGAGTTGGCGGTACCCGGGCCGCAGGTCGAGGACCGCGACGGCGAACATCCCGTCGAGGTGCTCGGCGAAGGCGGGCCCGTACTCGGCGTAGAGCGCGGGGAGCACCGTGCCGTCGCAGCGGTCGGGGAAGCGGTGGCCGCGGGCGGCGAGGGTGCGGCGGAGCTCGGCGTGGTTGTAGATCTCGCCGTTGAGCACGGCGAGGATCCCGGGCAGATGGGGCAGCCGGTAGGGCTGCCGTCCGCCGCAGGGGTCGGTCACGGCGAGCCGGTCGCAGCCGAGCGACCAGCCGGGGCCGCCGAGCACCTGGTGCTCGTCGGGTCCGCCGTGGCGCTGGCGGGCGGAGACCGCCGCGAGCTGGGCCGGCTCGGGGCGGTCCGCCCCCGCGGCGAAGGAGCCGAGGATCCTGCACATACCGGTCACCCTCCAAGCACGTCACCCGTACAACCCAATGATTTGAATCTACCAAGTTTTTGAATGGCGCGTAAGTGCCATGTCCTGTTCACGCCACGGCTTGACCTTGCGACGCCCCCCGCACCCCAACAGGCTGGCCCCATGGAGGACTTCAACCGGACCACCCCCGAGTCCCTGCTCGTCGTCGCCGCGCACCCGGACGACATCGAGTTCTGCGTCAGCGGCACGGTGATGCAATGGGTCGAGCGCGGCACCCGCGTCACGTACTGCATCGTCACGGACGGCGGCGCCGGCGGTTACGACGAAGCGCTCCCCCGCCAGGCCATGGCGGACCTGCGCCGCGCCGAGCAGGTCCACTCCGCGAAGCTCAGCGGCGTCGCCGACGTCCGCTTCCTCGGCTACCCCGACAGCTTCGTCGAACCCTCCGTCGACCTCCGCCGCGACCTGTGCCGGATCATCCGCCAAGTCCGCCCCCAGCGGGCCGTCATCCCCTCCCCCGAGATCAACTGGGCCCGCGTCGCCGACCTCCACCCCGACCACCGCGCCGTCGGCGACGCCTCCCTCCGCGCCGTCTACCCCGAGGCCCGCAACCCCTTCGCCCACGCCTCCTTGCTGAAGGAAGAAGGCCTGGAGCCCTGGACCGTCCACGAGCTCTGGCTCATGACCGGCCCCACCCCCAACCAGTACGTCGACGTCACCTCCGTCTTCGACCGCAAGGTGGAGGCCCTCCGCCTCCACACCTCCCAGACCGCCCACTTCGACGACCTCGCCGGCCTCCTGCGCGACTGGCTCGGCGAACACGCGAGGGCGGGCGGGCTGCCGGCGGGGCGGATGGCGGAGGCGTTCCAGATCGTGCACATCGACTGAGCGCCGCCCGAAGGGCTTCGCCCTTGTGACCGCGCGGGGCGAGTGGGACCGTGAGCGGCACAGGTGAGCGCGCGTACCATCACCACGCGTGCGACGAGGGGGAGTTCAGGACATGACGACGTACGTTTCAGACCTCGAGGAAGCGGTCATCCAGCACTACCAGCTGCCCTGGCCGAAGGTCGACGAGAACGCCTACCCGGCGGTGGTGACCACGCTCAACACCTACGCCGACTTCGTCCTGGAGGACGGTTGGAACGCCAACGGACACATGCAGCGGCTGCTCAGCACCGGCCAGGGCGAGGCGCTGACCGCGCTCCGGGAGCACTGGGACCGTGTCCTGGGCAAGGACATCGCGCCCGTCGCCCAGTCGGCCAAAACCCTGGCAAACACCGTGTACGAGATCCCGCAGACGATCGCGACCCTCAAACAGGCGATCGCGATGGCGGCGCTCAACCTGGCCTCCAGTAACGGCATCACGAAGACCGCCGAGGGGCTCAGCTTCGTCGCGGACGCGGGCGCGGGGGCGGCGGTGATGGAGGAAGCGGCCGCGCGCAACGCCAATGTCGTCCGCCAAAAACTCACCGAGATGGTCCTGTCGGCCGAGTCGGACATCCGGCGGAGCCTCACGGCGCTGCTCGAAACCGAGGAGCTGATCGCCCTGGAGTCGGTCCCGTCCGACCTGTCGAACGGCGTCGGCGGCGCGGTCGCCCCCGGGGACGGGATCACGGGAGCGGTCGGAGGCGTCGCGGGCTGGACCACGGGCGGCGGCATGGCCGGAGGCGTCGCGGGCTGGACAACGGGAGACGCCCAGCACGCCGGAGGGAACGGCGGTGCGGGCGGCGACCTCGCCGGCGATACCGGTGTCCGCGTGGACCACGACGAACACAAGATCGCCGCGAGCCGGATCGCCTCGGTCTCCGACGACGTCCTCGGCCGGACGAGCGCCGAACTGGCCAACGCCGCCTCCCAGCACGCGACCGCCCGGGACAGCGGGGACTTCGCCAAGGCATTCGCCCCGGACATCGATCTGATCCTGGACCGTCTCGCGGCGGCGACGGCGGCCATCGGCGACCATCTGGCCGGCGCCCTGCCGGACGCGATCCTGCTGATCTCCAACGACCAGCAGGCCACCGACAACCGCAACCGGAAGAACTTCGGGGAGCTGTGACGAGCAGGGGGCCGGAGCCGTGAACGACTCCGGGCCCCTCTCCGTACGAAGAGGATCAGCAGGCCCCGAGGTCCTGCCACACCCCCCACTCACCGGTCGTCCCGGGCTCCTCGCCCAGCGTCCACCACTTGGCCTTCCAGGTGTGGCCCTTGTGGGAGGCCTGCTGGCCGCCGGTGTAGACGGTGGAGGAGGACCAGGGGGCCGCCGTGCACTGGGTGGCGCCGCCGGTGACGGTCAGGGAGAGGACCGCCGCGTGGCCGGCCGAGGGGCTCGCTCCGTTGACGGCGATCTGGTAGGTGCCGGAGACCGTGGCCGCCGTGGTGCTCAGGGTGAGGGTCGCGGAGCCGCCGGCCGTCACCGAGGAGGGGCTGAGGGTGGCGGTGACGCCGGCGGGCAGGCCGCTGACGGTGAGGTCGACCGTCTGGGCCGTACCGGCGGTGACGGCGGTCTGCACCGTCGCGGAGGTGGAGGCGCCGGCGGTGACGGTGGCGGCGGCCGGGGTGGTGGTCACCGAGAAGTCGTCGGTCGGGGCGGTCGTCCCGCTGGTGAAGGGGGCGAAGATGTGCGAGAAGTCCCAGGTGTTCTGCTGGATGCCGGAGCAGCCGTCGGCGGCCGCGCCGCCCGCGCAGCTGCCGTTGTCGCGCTGGAGCGCCCAGAAGGAGAGGGTGCTGATGCCCTTGGAGACCGCCCAGTCGTAGACCGTACGGGCGTTGGCGAGGCCGAACGTCTCGGCCGGGCCGAAGTCGTCGACGCCGATCATCTCGATGATGCCGACCATGCCCCAGAGCTGGGCGGGCGTCTTCGTCGGGTAGAGCTTGGCGAGCTGGTCGTACAGGCCCTGCGCGGCGGTCTTGGTGTCCGCGGCCATGTCGTGGGCGGCGTTGTCGTAGTAGTCGAAGGTCATGATGTTGACGACGTCGACCTTCGCGCCGTTCGTCACGGCGTTCTTGAGCACGGCGAGACCGCTGGCGGCGAGGCCGTGGGTGGTCGTCGGGAGGGTGTACGAGATCTGGAGCCGGCGGCCGTTGGCGGCGGCCCAGTCCTGGACGAGCTTGATGGCCTTGTTGCGGCGGTCGATCCCGGCGCTGTTGTCGAGGGAGTCGACCTCGATGTCCATGTCGAGCCGGGTGACGTCGTAGGTCGTGATGACCTTCTCGTACACCGCGGCGATCTGGTTGACGTCGGTGCAGCTGTCGGCGATCTCGGTGCCGGTGGTGTCGGCCGTGTAGCCGCCGAAGGAGGGGATGACGTCGCCGCCGCGGGACCGCATGGTCGCGATGTCGGCACCGAAGGAGGACTGGGCGATCGGCAGCCCCGTGTCGCCGTTCCAGTACGCCGTGCAGGAACCCTTGGCCGCGGTCTGGAGGAACGCCATCGTCAGGTGCTTGGCCCCCGACTGCGCGCTGAGGGCGGCCGGGCTCTCCCCGGTCCACGACTCGAAGTAGGGGGCGAAGACCCGGGCGGGGAGCGGGGTCGCGGCCTGGGCGGGAGTGGTGGCGACGGAGGCGAGGCCGAGGGCGGCCACGGCGGTCACGGCGGCGGTGAGGGCCGAGCGGAGCGAACGTACGCGTCGTCTCATGGCAATCCAATGACTGTGGGGGAGATGCGGGGATACCGGAGCGTGCTTCAACGTCCTTGTCGCGCACGACGGTTGAGATGTCGAAGTACGGAGTAACCCCGCGGCCATGGGCACGTCAATGGCCTGGACCAAACTTGGACTAGACCAATTGCGCGATTCGGTGCGTGGTGCATCCAGCCGGTGCGGGCGGGTCCTGGAGCGATGCGCGCGGGCGGCCCGATTGGTCCAGCGAGCCAGGGCCGGCGCCCCTCTCGCACCCCTCTCCCCCGGAAGCGGTTCCTCCGCCGGCCGACCGGGTAGCCGACGTACATGTCGAAGGGTTGGCGCTGGTTACTCCTGGCCGGGTTCGTCGTCTGGACCGTTCTCGCGCTCCAGTGGACGGACTTCGGCTGCAGCTACCCCGAGGCCTACCTCGCGGTGCTCCGCTTCGGCACACCGGAGGGCCTGGAGTTCCTGCCCGCCTGCGCGGGTTAGCGCGCCCCGCTGCCTAGGATCGCGCCATGACCCGTATGCCCCGCCACTCGCGCTCGTCCCTGTCGCTCTGGTCGCGGGACTCGTTCCTGTCCGTCGGCTCGGTCGGATCCACGCTGTCGATCGGCTCCGTCGGCTCGTTCCTGTCCGTCGGCTCGGTCGGATCCGCCCTCTCCGTCGCCTCGGTCGGCTCCTGGGCGAGCCTCGGCTCACTCCTCTCCGCCCGCTCCACCTGGTCGGTCCTCTCCTGGCGCTCCCACCGGGGAGTCCTCGCGGCGGGCGCGGTCGTGGCGGTGGCGGGGACGGTCGCGCTGACGGCCGCGGCCGGGGCACGGCGAGGCCGCTGACACGCGTCCGGCCTCCCCCGTACGGGACGGGGGAGGCCGGACGACGGTGCGGGCCCCGGTGTCAGGGGCAGTTGCTGACGTTGCCGGCCAGGACCAGGGTGTCACCGGACGACTGGAACACGACGGCCCCGGCAGCGAAGCCGAAGGCGGCGACGGCGGCCGCGCAGGCCACCGCGATGCGGGCCTTGACGCTCATGAATCTCCCTGACTTCACGGGCAGCTGAGGACGTTGCCGGCCAGGACGACGGAATCCGCGCCCTGGGCCTGGCCGGTGAGCGTGGCGGCGGTGAAAGCCAGGCCCGCCGTCGCGAAGGCGATCGCGACGAGGGCGGCGATCCGCTTCGGGATGCGCATGGTGGTACTCCCCCTTCAAATGTCGGCCTCCTGCCGACAGTTGAGGGAGATCATCGCATGTTTTCGGCCACCCCGATCAGAGGGTTTCGGGCACCCCCGGACGGAGCCGTCGCAGCCGCCCCGCCAGGTCCGGGGCCCCGAAGTCCTCGGCGATGCGGGCCGGGTCCTCGGCCAGGTGGTCCCAGGAGTCGAAGTGGAGCGGAACCACCGTGCGGGCGCCGAGGGTGCGGGCCAGGGCCGCGCCTTCCCGGGCGCTCATCGAGAAGGCGCGGTCGCCGGTGGACGGGAAGTGCGCGTCGCCGAGGTGGAGGAAGGCGGTGTCGATACGGAAGCGGGCGCCGATCTCGGCCAGCGCGTCGTGCCGGACGGTGTCGCCGGAGACGTACAGCGTGCCGCCCTCGTACGCGACGACGAAGCCGGTGACGGGCCCCGTGACGTGCTCGGTGCCCTCCGGGCCGTGCCGGGCGGGGGTGGCCGTGACCGTGACGGTCGTGGCCCCGGCGGTGACCGTCCGGCTCTCCCAGGAGGCGAGCCCCTCCGCCCGGCCGCCGAGGCGCTCGGCGGCCTCGGGGGTGGTGAGGACCGCCCCTGCCCGGGCGAGCACCTCCCGGCCGGTCACGTCCAGGTTGTCGGCGTGCTGGTCGTGCGAGAGCAGGACCAGGTCGACGGGCGGGAGTTCGGCGGCGGTCAGCGCCGGACCCGCCGTGCGGTGCAGCGGACGGGCGCCCGGATAGTCGGCGGGCGCCGGATCCAGCGCGGGATCCGTGAGGAGGGTGAGGTCCCCGATGCGGAGGAGGACGGTCGCGGTGCCGAGGTAGGTGGCGGTGACGGACGCCGTACCGAGACGGTCGGCAGTCACGGCCTCCGTACCGGGGCCGTCGGCGGTCACGGACTCCGTACCGAGGCCGTCGGCGGTGGCGGTCACCGCACCGGGGCCGTCGGCGGTCACGGGCGCCGCACCGAGATCGCCGCCGGTCACGGCTCTCGACAGGGAGGTCACACCGTGGCCTTCGACGCGTCGATCTTGGCCTGGAGGGCGGTCAGGAGGCCCTGGAGGAGCTCGATGGTGACCTCGTCCGTGAGGTTGCCCTCCTCGTCGAAGCGCTCGTACGAGCGGAAGACGTGGACCTCGGGCTTGACGACGACGTCGCTGTCGGTCCAGACGAAGACCTGGCGGAGGGCGAGCTGCGCGCGGACGGTGCCGAAGTTGGTGGGCGCGGCGCCGAGGATCGCGATGGGCTTGCGGTGCAGCGGGAGGCCCTCGGCCTTGGTCCAGTCGGTGGACAGCCAGTCGAGCGCGTTCTTGAGGACGCCGGGGATGGAGTAGTTGAACTCCGGGGTGGCGATGAGCAGTCCGTCCGCCTCCGCGACCCGGCGGCGCAGCTCCTCGACGATCGCCGGCCGCAGCTCGGGGGTGTCGAGGTCGAGGTCGTACGGCGGGATCTCGCGGAGGTCCTCGTAGATCTCGATCTCCTGGCCGCCGGGGTTGAACTTCTGGGCGGCGCGCAGCAGTTGCGTGTTGTGCGAGGCGGCGCGGAGCGAGCCGGAGATGGCGAGGACCGTGGAAGCGGACATGGGAATCCCCCGTTTCGTCGTGTCGTCGGGCGGCCCGGCGGGCGCCGGTCTCGACAACCACGAAGCTAAACCAGTCAGTTCAGTCCGTCAACCAAACAGTTCAGTCTTGACAGTGAACTGAATGGTGTAGTTCATTCGAAGGCATGACCACTCCCGCACTCGCCACGGCCACCGCGCCCACCACGCTCGCCACGCTCGCCGCGGAGCGGACCGTCGCCCGCGTCGCCCAGCCCTTCCACACCTACGAGGGCGCCGGATTCCCCGTGCGCCGCCCCTTCCCCACCGAGGAACTCCCGTTCTTCGACCCCTTCCTGATGGTCGATCAGGTCGGTCCGATCGAGCTCGCGCCCGGCGAGGCGAAGGGCGCGCCCCCGCACCCGCACCGGGGCTTCGAGACGATCCAGTACGTCCTCGACGGCGACATCGCGAACGCCGACTCGCGCGGCCACCACGCCGTCGTCCGCGCGGGCGGCGTCCAGTGGCTCACCGCCGGCTCCGGCATCGTCCACGAGGCCCTGCCCACACCGGAGTTCCTCGCCTCGGGCGGCCGGCAGCACATGCTCCAGATCTGGCTGAACCTCCCCGCCCGCCTCAAGAACGTCCCGCCGCGGAGCCAGAACGCCGAGTCCTCCGACCTGCCCGTGGCCCTCACCCCCGAGGGCGCCGAACTGACCGTCCTCGCCGGCACCAGCCACGGCGTGACCGGCCCCTTCGCCACCCGTACGCCGGTCCTCGTCGCCCACGGACGCCTCGCGCCCGGCACCCGCGCCGAGTTCACCGTCCCTGCCGGGCACAACGCGATGGTGTACGTCATGCAGGGCGAGGCCACCGTCTCCGGCACGCACCTCCCCGACGGCCACCTCGCGGTCCTCGCCCAGGACGGAGACCGCTTCTCCGTCGAGGCCCCCGACACCGCCGCCGAGGTCCTCGTCCTCACCGGCGAACCGATCGGCGAACCGGTCGCCCGCAGCGGCCCCTTCGTCATGAACACCCCCGCCGAACTCCGCCAGGCGGAAAGGGACTACAGGCAGGGCCTGATGGGCCGGATGCCGGTATGACGGCCGTACAGGCGGGTCCTGACGGGTCCGAAGCGAGCACGCCCCAGGCCCCGGACGCCCCCGGCGCGGGAAAGCTCCAGACCCCGGCCGCCCCCCGCGCGAGAAAGCTCCAGACCCCCGCCGCCCCCGGCGCGGGACATCAGCGGGCCGCCGCCCGAACCGGCCTCCTCCTCGCCGCCCTCGCCGCGCCCGCCGCCATGGGCGTCTCCGGACCGAGTCTCGCGCTCCCGGAAGCCGCTCGCGCCCTCGCCGTCGACGCGCCGGCCGCGGCATGGCTGATGACGGCGTTCGGGCTCGGCATGGCGGTCGGCACCCCGCTCCTCTCGGCCACCGCCGGACGCCGGCACGGGCCCGCCGGAGTCATCAGGGCCGCCGCCGTCCTCGTCTCCCTCGGCGCGCTCCTCGTCCTCCTCGCGCCGAACCTGCCCCTGGCGGTCGCCGGGCGCGCCCTGGAGGCGGTCGGCGCGGCGGGGCTGAACGTCGCCGCCTTCCAGCTCGCCGGCCGGGACCGCTCGGGCCGGATCCCGGGCCTGGTCGCGATCGGCAGCGCGGCGGGCGGCACCATCGGCCTGTTCGCGGGGGCGGCGGTGGCCGGGGCGCTCGGCTGGCGCGGCGCCCTGGTCCTCCCGCTCCTCAGCCTGTTGTCCCTGCGCCCGGCGCTCCGCATGGCGGGCGCGGAGGGAACGGAGACCGCCGGCACCTCCCGTACCCCCGCATCCACCCCCGCTCCTGCCCCTGCCCCCGCCCTTCCCCTCGACATCCTCCGCAACCGCCGCTTCCTCGCCGCCGCCGGACTGATGCTGGCGCTCTCGACCGTCAACTTCGGCCTGCTGTACGCCGCTCCGCGCCGCGTCGCCGCGCTCACCGGCTGGGGTGCGGTGGAGACCGGGGCCGTCGCGTCCGTCGCCGCGCTCGCCGGGGCGCTGCTGTCCTGGCTGCTGGTCCGCGCGGCCCCGGCGCTGGGCCCCGTACGGCTCAAGGCCGCCCTCGCGCTCGGTTCGGCCGTGGGGCTGGTGCTCGCCGTGGCCGCGCCGTGGCCGGTGGCCGTCCTGATCGGCTCGGGGGCCAGCGCGCTGGTCACGGCCGGCGGTCAGGGGCTGCTGACGGGTGCCGCGACCGGGGGTCTGCCGGCGGCCCGGCACGGTCTGGCGATCGGCCTGTTCAACCTGGCGTTCCTGATCGGCGTCGCGGCGGGTCCCGCCCTGGCGGCCTTTGCAGACCAAACCGTTCAGTTCATATAGTGAGACCTCTCGCCGCCACAGAACCGAAGGACCGTCCATGGGCATGGGAGCCGACGCACAGCACGCCGAAGCGATCGACGAGTACGGCATCCCGATCATCCCGGATCCCGCCGACGCCGCCTCGCGCAAGCGCCAGGCGATCATCGACGCGGCGCTCGCGGAGTTCCTCGCGGAGGGGTACTCGGCGGCCTCCATGGACGCGATCACGCGCGGTTCCGGGGTCTCGAAGGCGACGATCTACAAGCACTTCGGCAGCAAGGAGCGCCTGTTCCTCGCCGTCATCGGCGGCGTCCTGCCGAAGACGTACGCCGATCTGGAGCCGTCCAACTCGACGATCGCCGACGCCCCCGACCTGCGGGCCGCGCTCGTCCGGCTCACCACCGACTGGGCCCGGATCCTGCTGCGCCCCGACATCATGTCGCTGCGCCGCCTGGTCATCGGCGAGATCGACCGCTTCCCGCAGCTGGGCCAGCTCTGGTACCGGGTCAGCTACGACATGAACAACGGCCCGCTGATCGAGGCCTTCACCGAGCTGAACGCGCGCGGCGTCCTCGACGCGCCCGACCCGGCGCTCGCCGTGCAGCAGCTGGTGGCGGCCACGCTGGGCGTGCCGCAGCTCGTCCGCACCTTCTCCCCGGACGCGGAGATCGACGACGCGGAGCTGACGCGGGTGATCAGCTCGGGAGTGGATCTGTTCCTGGCCCGGTACGCGCGTTCCTGACGCTGCGGACCCACGCGAGGACCAGCAGGACCACGGCCCACCCCCCGGTGGTGAACAGCTGCGTACGGCTCCCGGCGTCGCCGAGCATGAACACCAGCACCCCGCCGATCCCGGCGAGGGCGACGACGGCCCGCGCCGACGGGCCGTGCAGCCGCAGGTGGGAGGCGGCGATCAGGGCCCAGACGAGCAGGATCGCGGCGCCGATCGAGTTGAGCAGGAACGGGAAGACCGTACGGGGCCAGAGCAGGCTGAGCACGACCGAGGCGAACCCGAACGCGGCGGAGGCGAGGACGGCGGCGTACGGGACGCCCGACCGTCCCAGCCTGCCGAGGGCGCGGGGCGCGTCGCCGCGCCCGACGAGGGCGTACAGCATGCGGGAGGACCCGTAGATGTTGGCGTTCATGGCGGACAGCAGCGCCACGAGGACGACGGCCTTCATCAGCTCACCGGCACCGGGGACGCCGATCCGGCCCATCACGGCGGCGTACGGCCCGTCGGCGACGCCCGGGGCGTCCCACGGCACGAGCGTCACGATGACGGCCATCGAGCCGAGGTAGCAGACCCCGACCCGCCACATCACGGCCCGGACGCCCGCCCGCACGGCGCGGACCGGGTCCTCGCACTCGGCGGCGGCGATCGTCACGGTCTCCAGCCCGCCGAAGGCGAAGACGGCGGCGACGACACCGACGGCGACGCCGTGCCAGCCGTGCGGCAGGAAACCCCCGTCGTGGAGGAGGTGCCCGTCCCCGGGCGAGGCCACCCCGGGCATGAGCCCGACGAGCACGACGGCCCCGAGCAGCAGGAACACCCCGATCGCGGCGATCTTCAGCCCGGCGAACCAGAACTCCAGCTCACCGAAGTTCCGCACGCCGGCGAGGTTGCTCACGGTGAACACGCTCATGAACACCGCCACCCACGCCCAGCCGGGCACCGCGGGCAGCCAGCCCCCGACGATGTGCGCCGCCGCGACGGCCTCGGCGGCGACGCTCACGACGAGCAGCGCCCAGTACATCCACCCGGCCAGCAGCCCGGCCCACGGCCCGAACGCCCTCCGCGCGTGCTCCGCGAACGAGCCCGTCACCGGCCGGGCCGCCGACATCTCCCCGAGCATCCGCATCACCAGCACGGTCAGCACCCCGGCCAGCGCGTACGCCACCAGAATCCCCGGCCCCGCGGCCGCGATCCCGACCCCGGACCCCACGAACAGCCCGGCCCCGATGGCCCCACCCAACGCGATCATGGCCAGGTGCCGCTGCCGCAGCCCTGCCCCCAGTCCCCGCCCCGCCACGCTTCCCCCCGAATTTCAGCCATCCAGCGCGCAGGATCCTGACGCCCGGCTCCACGGGACGGCAAGCCGGTCCCGGCCGCTGAGACGTCCCGAGACGCGGGAGGAGGGAGACGGGACGGGGAGCAGGACACAGGTCTCGCAGCGCAGGCGTGATATATACTTCACGCATCGAGATATACGACCTGCTGCCGGAGGCTCTCGTGTCCAAGACCCTGGTCGACATCGACGACGACATGCTCGCCTTCGCACAGCAGCAGCTCGGCACCAAGACCAAACGGGACACCATCAACCGCGCGCTGACCATAGCGGCATCGATCAGCGCGGACGACCGCGCCCGGGCACTGCGGTGGCTCCAGGAGAACGCCGAGGACTTCCTCGACTTCGACTACCTGGAAGAGCAGGAGCGGTCCGGCCGGTGAGCTACCTCGCCGACACGTCGGCCGTATGGCGGCTCCTGCGCCGACAGGTAGGCGAGCCCTGGCCCACCCGGGTCGCACACGGCCAGGTCTCCATCTGCCCGCCCGTCGAAGCGGAGCTGATGCGGGCACTGCGCTCCGACCGCGACAACGAGCCGTTCACCACCATGCTGAGCCAGACCTTCACCTGGGTACCGGCACCGGAAGACCCCTGGCCCAAGGTCATCGCCGTACAGCGGGATCTGCTCGGCATCGGCCATCACCGCGGGCCGTCCCCGATGGACATCCTGATCGCCCTCACGGCCGAACAACACCGCCTGACCCTGCTGCACGTGGACGACGACTTCGCGGCCATCGCCAAGGTACGCCCCGGCATCGAGATGATCCGGCTCCTGCCCGACGCCTGAACGCCCCCTGCGGGACGGCCCCGCCCCACCCCTACCCCTCCACGACCAGCCTCACCGCGAGGACGACGATCAACGTGCTCGACACGAGCGCCGTACCGAGCCTCCCCCGCGCACTCGTCAGGGTCCGCCCGAGAAGCGTTCCGCCCAGCGCGAGGAACAACTGCCAGCTGGCCGAGGCGACGAGCGCACCGACGACGAAGGCGGTGCGGTCGACGGGAGTGGCCGGAGCGGAGGGCCCCGTGGCCAGGACGAGGGCGGCGAAGTAGATCACCGTCATGGGGTTGAGGATCGTGATCCCCAGGAACGTGAGGTACGCGCGCCCAGGAGCGAGATCGCCCCCGTCGTCCCGCGAGACGAGCCCGCCCTTCCGGTACGCGGCGAACGCCCCCCATCCGGCCCGCACGCCGAGCACCACGAGCACGACCGCCGAGACCCACCGCAGCGGGGTCATCACCGGGGCCAGTACGGGAACGAGCGCGGAACCCCCCGCCACGGCGAGCAGGGCGTACACCCCGTCGGCCGTGGCCACGCCGAGGGCCGCACCGGCGCCCGTGCGCCAGCCGGCACGAGCCGTGACGGCCACCAGATAGGCCCCGACCGCGCCGACCGGAATCGCGATGCCGTACCCGGCCAACAGGCCGGCCACCGCCGCGCCGCCCATCACGCGACGGCGGGGATCGCGCCTCCGGGACCGCCGGGCTGCTGCTGTCGGCGGTAGTCCGCCCCGTCCTTCGTACGCGTCAGGAACCCGCCGATCACCAGATACCGGCGCAACGCCGAGAAGTCCTCGTGCACGCCGAGCAGCGCCTCGTTCACCTCGCGCTCCCGATACGTCCGATCGGCCTCGAACAGCGTCTCGGCGAGGTGCGCGAGGAGCGCCTCCCGGCGGGCGGGCTTGCGCGGGATCGCCTTGAGGCGCCCGTCGGCGGAGAACAGGTCCGCGACGGGGCGGACGGCGGGATGACTGGTCATGCCCGAGAGCGTGGCCCGCCGCTCCCCCACCCCGCAAAGGATTTTCAGCGCGTCATCATGCTCACGACCGGCTGGAATCTCGGCATGACCGGCGGCGTCCCGGTCTGCTCGAAGAACGGCCGCGCCTTCTCCACGAACGCGAGGAAGTTCTCCTCCGAGTCGAAGAAGTCCGTGATCCGCCACCCCCCGCTCCCGTCCGGCCCGGCCGCGTGCGCGATGAACCCCTCCGGCGGAAACCACTCCGCGGCCTGGATCAGCCGCGTCGTCTCCTCGTACTGCTCCTGCGTCCCACCGGGAATCTCGACGGTGACGACGACGCCCTTCTCCATGGCCTTGCTCCTGTACCTCGGGGGGAGAGTCCCGACCAGCAGACCAGCCACCCCCCACCCCCGCACCGCGACGGACCCCGAACGAGCGACATCGAAACGCAGCGGAGGAGCCGCGCCACCGGAGGCTTCGGTACCGACCCGACAGCCGCTCAGCCGGCCGGCCCGGTCGCCACGAGCGGCCGTACCGCCGGTTCGAGCAGCGACAGACTCCGCCGCCGCGCATCGAGGGCGACACGGATGCCGACCGGCATCGGCAGATTCGGGCCGGCGTGCCCGAACTCGACATTGCCCAGGACCGGGATGTCACGGTCACCGAGGACGTCGAGCACGATCTCGGCCAAGCTCGGGGACCCGTCCGACGAGTCGAGCCCACCGATCTCCCGCGGAATGCCCACGACCATGCCAGAGATCCGATCGAGAACGCCGCCGTGCCTCAGCACCTGCAGATAGCTCCACACATGCGACACGTGTCCCCCCATCTCCTCCCAGAACAGCACCGCACCGTCGAACCATTCGAGCGGCAGCGCAAAACGCGTCGCCTGCGCCAACACGATCCGATTGATCACCCCACCGATCAGCCGGCCTTCCGCACGACCGGGACGCCAGCACTCCCAGGACGAGGCGGCCGGGAGCACACCGATCGCCTCGGTACCGGTCAGCAACTTCGCGTAGAGCGCCGCGAGTTCCGCCTGGCGCGGCGTGGGAGCGGCCTGCCAGTGCCCCCCGAGTCCAGGCGTGGCCATGTCGGCATGGAACCCGACCAGCCCCGTACGCGCATAGAGCACCAGATGCAGCAGCGAGATGTCGCTGTACCCGAGGATCGGCTTGGGATCGGCCACGATCGCCTCGACGTCGATCAGGTCGAGGTACCCGAGTACCGTCTGACCACCGTCATGCGCGATGATCGCGCGCACTTCCGGATCACGCAGCAGCGCGTTGAACTCCCCGGCGATCTCCGCCGGCGCGGCCGCGCTCCACCAACGGTGCCGCCCCGCTTCGAGCAACGGCGCCCGGCGCACACGGAATCCCATCCGCTCCAGCACCACCACCGCCTGTTCGAGGTCCCGCTCGTAGACGGCATGGAGCGGACCGGACAGCGACGCGATGACGACGAGATCCCCGGGCCTCAGAGCACGAGGCCGAAGCAGTTGCGGCAGTACGGAACCGGTCACCACCGCAGTATCCCGACACCCGCTTCACCGCACGACACGTTTACCGACCGGAAGCCCGACACGATCCACGCGAGCCGAACGCCGGAACGTCCCCGTCCGGGGCGATCAGGCGATGTGGTTGTACGTGGACCCCGAGTGGAGGTCCGTGAGGGTCCTCTTGGCGAAGGGCCTGCGCCAGTCGCCGGTGCCGGTGTAGAGGTAGACGCGCTTGGCGACCGGGTCGTGGGCGAGGAGGTCGGCCTTGCCGTCGTGGTTCACGTCCCCGGCCCCGGTGATCTGGTCGTAGACCTGCCAGCCGCCCCCGATGAGCTTGCGGGCGGCGTAGGTGCCGTCGCCCTTGCCGAGGTAGAGCCAGAGACGGCCGTCCTTGTCGCGGGCGACGAGGTCGCCGCCCGTGGCGCCGCCGACGTCGCCGACGGCCGTGAGCTGGTGGTAGACGCCCCAGCCGGTGCCGATCTTCTTGCGGGGCTCGTAGAGGCCGGAGTACGGATGGGCCTTGGTCTCGTAGAGGTAGAGCCCGCCGGCTTTGTCGATGGCGACGAGGTCGGCGCGGCCGTCGCCGGTGAGGTCGCTGCCGCCGGCGATCTTGTTGTAGGCCTGCCAGCCGCCGCCGATCCGCGTGCGGGGGTAGAAGCCGCCCTTGCCGTTGCCCTGGTGCAGCCACAGGACACCGGCCGCGTCCCGCGCGACGACGTCCGCCGCGTAGTTGTCTTCGCCGCCCTTGACGACGGCGTCGCCGACGACCTCGATCTTGTCGTAGCCCTTCCAGCCAGTGCCGGCCGAGGCCCGGGAGCGCCCGTCCGCGGCGCTGTCCCGCCACAGCGTCCCCGTGGCGTCCCGGCCCAGAAGGTCGGGGTAGCCGTCCGCGTCGATGTCGTGGGCGAGGCCGCCCGGGGTGGTGCTCCGGGCCACGAACGTCACCACGGGCCTGCCGTCACCGCCGAGCGTGACACGGTGGATGCCGGTGTTTCCGCCCCGGGTGCCCAGGACGACGGCGGCCGTGCCGTCGGTGGCGGTGGACAGCGCGTCGACCCGGTCGAAGAGGGTGACCGTCGTCCCGTCCCCCAGGTGCCGGGCCTGGCCCCCGAACAGGAGCCAGTCGCCGAGCAGTCCGACGCCGAGGGCGCCCGTGCCCGCCGCCGGGACGGCGACGTCCTTGCCGGTGGCCCGCTCACGGACCACCACATGGCGCCCGGCGGTCGCGGTCGCCGGCTCGGTCCACGCGACCCGCGTCGCCGACACCGCCTCCACCCTCGGGTACGTCTCCGAGACGGTGGCGGTGGCCAGGTCGACGAGGCCCACCCGCTGCTCGCCCCCGGCGGTGCGGAAATCGAGCAGGCCGACCGTGGCACTGGCCGGACGCACCTTCAGGTAGGTGACCCCCTCGGGCAGCCCCCGGATCTCACGGGGCGCGGCGTCCTTCGTGTCCAGCCAGATGGGGCCCTGCTGGGACCCCCCCAGGGCGATGGCCGAACCGGCAACACCCATGTAGAGGGCGTCCACCACGCCGGGCAACTGCTCGGTGCGGAAGCTCTCGCCGGTCACCATGTCGAGGCCCGTGCCGTCGTAGCCTTCCCCCGACTCTGCCAGCATCTCCCCGGAGACCTCGCGTCTTGCACCCCAGGTGAAGGGGCCGGTGTTGACATCGCGGGACGGGCCGCCCGCGTAGGGGACCCATCGGTACGTGTGGAAGTCCGCGCTCCCGGTGGGGACGAACAGAACGTAGCCCTGCGCCCCCGCGCTGAGCAGCCTGGTCCCGGGCAGGAGCGAAGGGAAGGGAACAGCGGACGCGTCGGCGGTGGAAGCCGCCGACGCAGGCGCACCGAGCGCGCCCGCGCCGATGGTCAGCGCCAGGACGGCCGCGACACAGGCGGCGAGACGGGTGGAGCCGGCGGTGCGGAACTGCAAGGGATCCCCCACGAAAGATCAGGCACGGACGGTACCGCGCCCGGTCAGACTCACGAGCAGTGCGCCAGGTTGTACGGACACCCCCAAGCCGACCGCGGACCGAGGGCGCGGACAAGACGGCCGGGTGCGGTGCGTCGAGCCACCCGCGCCCAGACCGGTGACCCGAGCGCGAGGCAGTCACGCGCCCCACCGGACACCACCTAGATCATTTACGGGTCACCCCCTAGCATGGCCAGCCGCCTGGCGGTGATCATCACCGCCGGTCTCTTCAGTGCTCCATCCACAGGGAGGGCAAATGTCCAAGCGGACCACGGCCGCACGCATCGCAGGCGTTCTCGCCTCCGGCATCGCGGTGTCTTTTCTCGCCGTCGCCCCGGCCCACGCGGGAACGGCCTCAGTGAGCCGGACCGTATGGCTCGGAAAGTTCCCCAGCGTGTACAACGACCCGGCCAGCGTCTCCCGCGACATCTACCTGGCAGCGAACACCTACACCTGGCAGGTGTCGGCCACGCGCGACTCCACCGGCTCGATCCACGGCTACGCCTCGCGGAGCATCTACCTCGCGGCGGGCACGTACCACTGGGTCTGCACCATATCCGTGCCCGTCGAGTACGACTACAAGAACTCGTGCTCCCTCAGTTCGGGCAACGGGGCGACGGCGTACCTGAACTCCGTGAACTACGAGGTCCCCGCGTCCGAGAACTACACGATCAACGGCTACCTGATCGGCCAGTGACAACCCGGCGGGTGGTCCCGGCCGAAGGCCCCCTGCGGGGGCGGGCCGGGACGACTCGCCCAGGGCCCGCCCCTCCGCTGCGGCGACAAGCGACACAGTCCGGAAACTTTAGTTTACAAAGACGGCTCCGTAAACTACGGTTGTCGCATGACGGCCTCTGAGATCACCCCCGAAGAGCAGACGGAGCTCGACAAGGCCCTGTACGACGCCTTGAACCCCCTGGCCTCGGCCATCCGCTCCCGGGAGACCGGGTTGTCCGCCGACCGCATGTGGAACGCGAGTCCCGTCGAAGTGGCGCTGTCCGTCCTGGCCGCGTGGAAGGTGATGGACGGCGAGGTCAAGCGGCTCACGGAGCAGGCGGCAGCGACCGCCGGTTCCTACGGCGCGAGTTATGAGCAGTTGGGAGCCGTCTGGGGCATCACCCGGCAGGGCGCCCGCAAGAAATGGCCCGATGCCGTCAGCCGTCCAGCATCCGGGACAGCGGGCAAAAGCACGCTTGCGCTGTTCGGGGGGACCGCCGAGCTGGCGCAGTCGCCTTCCGGCGGTTGGGGCTGGACCGGCCGAGGCGCTGATGGAGCATCCGGCACGGCCGACGACGGGGCGCCGTACGCGACCGCCGAAGAAGCAGCGGCCCACGCGGGCGCGTTCCTCAAAGAACACGCCCTCGACATCGGCGATCAGCCCTAGGCAGTGCCCGGCGGACCACGTGACCGCCTCGCGCGCGGGTCACCGATCCGGGCGCGGGCGGGGTGGCCCGACGGCCGTACCTGAGCGATCCGGCACGACGGGAATGCATTCCGGTGCGCCGCACCAGAGAGCCCGATCACCCTCCCCGGCATGCCCATTGAGATGAACGACACCGCACGCAGCCTGCTTGACGCACCGCACCCGGCCGTCCTGTCCACCCTCAACCCTGAGGGCAGCCCGCAGAGTTCGGTGGTCTGGGTGAGCCGTGACGGCGGCGAGCTGCTGATCTCCACCGAACAGGGCCGGCGCAAGGAACGGAACATACTCCGCGACCCACGCGTCGGCCGTCCGCATCACCCCGACCAAGATCCTCGGCAACGCCACCAAGACCGCCTAGATACCGTCCGGCGAGTCATGGGCCGAGCCATGAGCGGATCGCCGCGACCGTGACGGCACCGCGGAAGACGTAGACCCTCTTGCCGTAGCGGGTGGCGACGGCCCGGGCGTTCTTGAGCCGGTCGATCGTGCACTCGACCTCGTTGCGGCGCTTACAGATCCCACTGTCGAAGCCGGTGGTCCGGCCGCCCTTGCTGCCGCACCGTTTGCGGTTGACCCACTGGCCCTTCGGCCCGGCCTGGCGCCCCCTTTCCTGGCACCGGCGGCATGCTGACGGGCTCGCCGGAGGTGCCGTCACCTTGCCCCTCGGGGTGGGCCTGCTTCGCGGGTCTCGGGTGGGACCGCCCTCTCTCCGAGAGTCGCACCTTCCACCACCGCCTCAAGGGCGCTCCTCCGTCGCGTCGGCTGCGCCGATTCCGCTTCGCTCCACCCTTGACCCGGCGGCTCCAGGCACGAAAGACCTCTCGGAGGGCGGTCCGGGGGCCGGGGTCCCCGCCCAGCCCCGGGCAGCATCCGGGGCCGATACGCGCCTGACGGGCCGGTGGGTGGGGGCTGGGTTCGCGGCGGGGGCGGGTGGGGCCGTTTCCGTCGGCTCGGGGTGCGCGGTCGTTGTATGGGGCGGCCCGGCAGCGCTCAGCGGCTGACCACTGTCGGTCGGCTGGGGCTCAGGCCCCGCTGGTCATTCCCGGCGGGTGGTTTCCTGCAGTAACTCAGGCCGGTTGGGCGATATGCCCCTTCTGGGGCCCCGATCCGGGGGTGTTACTGACGGTAGCGCGGAGTTATTCGCACCCACCACCCACCGGGAGCGACCAGCGGGGCCTGAGTCCCAGCCATCCGACGGCCGCCATCCGCTAAGCCCGGCCGGGCCGCCCCATGCAACGACCGCGCGACCCCACCCAGCGAACCGAACCCACCCACCCCCGCCACTGACCCAGCCCCCACCCACCGACCCGCACAGCCGACACCCGCACAGCCGATGCCCGGCCTCGCCACCACCCCCGGGCCCGTCACCCGCCCACGGCGGGACGCGCCCCCGGCGCCCCCGCGTGGACCCGTCCCCCGGGCCGCCCTCCGAGTGTGAAAAGGCGGCCTCCGCCGCCGGGTCAAGGGTGGAGCGAAGCGGAATCGGCGCAGCCGACGCGACGAAGGAGCGCCCTTGAGGCGGTGGTGGAGGACGCCACACTCGGAAAGAGGGCGGCCGCACCAGAAGCCCACGGAGCCGGGGCACCCCGACCAACCCATGCTTGTGCTCGCGGTGTTGGCGCCTCGCCAGACCAGAAGGTCACCCACACGAGCGATCTTCGTTCACCGCGCCCGTTTGGGTGCGTTCGGTGCGTTACGTTCACGCAAAACGGCCCTCGTCGATGGTTCGCAGCCATCGGCGAGGGCCTCAACCACTAGTGGATCGGACCTCCACGCCGTGATCTATCGGCACTTTAACGCGCCCTCGCGCGGCTTCACCCAGTTCTCGCACGAGATCATCCGGCACCCCCGCCTCTCCTCCGACGCCGTACGGCTCCTGACCTGGCAGCTCTCCCTCCCCCACGGCGCCCGCGAATCACTCTCCCGCACAGCTGAACGTGCCCGGATCGGAGCATGCGCCTTCACACGCGCCAAGCGACAGCTCAAGGAAGAAGGCTTCGTACACGAGCGACGGGTCCAGGGCCCCGGCGGCCGCTGGTGCACCCAACAGCTCCTCTCCAGCACCCCGTTGACCGCTGCCCAAGCCGCCAAACTCCTCGCACGAGAACCCGCACCCGTACCCGCAGCATCCCCGCAGGTCGTACCGAGTCCCCGGAAACCGGCCGCCGGTCAACCGACACCCCCGCCCACCGACCGTCATCCAAAGAAAGACCCTGGCGAAGACACCTCCCACCTTCCCCCGGCGCCTGTGGAAAAGGAGCCACCCCGGCTCGAAGAAGGCCGCGCCCTCATCGGCACCCTCCCGGTCCTCTCCCCCGCCCTCCGCCACATCCCACCCGGCATGCGCGACGAACTCGCCCGCCTCGCCACCCGCTGGCTCGACGCCGGCCACACCCCCACCACCGTCCACGAACACATCCTGCGCAGCCTCCCCGGCACCAGCACCCCCGTACACCGACCCGGCGGACTCATCCGCTACCTCCTGCGCCACGTACCAGCCCGACCCTTGCCGCCCCAGCCCGCACCCGCACACACGCACCAGCTCTCACCACGCCTCCAAGGCACCCGCGAATGCGCCGGAGACCACACCCAGCCCATGCTGTTCCGGCCCGTCGGCGACGAGACGCACTGCGCCGAGTGCGTACCGCAAGCCGCCCCGTAGGCGCGTTCACCCAGGCGTCTGCCCCCCCTTGTCCTCAAGTAGGGCGGAGTCCAGTACGACGTGCAGGTTCCTGCCAATCCCCGGTCCGCGTCAGTCGCGGTCGTCGCCGCGCTGGAGGCACGGGCACGGGGGACGGACCGTGGGACGGCCCGCCGAGTCGGCCGTACGGCCCTCTCGACACCGTCACCGCCACCGCCACCGCCACCGCCCTCGTCGCCGCCCTCGTCGCCCACCGCACGAAGGCCCGTCGCCGACCGCCCGGTTGGGCGGCGGCGACGGGCCTTCGGAAGAGGCGCGGGCCTCAGATGCTGCGGGCGGCGATGTCGCCGTACGCCGTGGTGGCACGGATGTTCAGTGCAGAACTGCCGTCGTTCTTGAGGGAGTTGTTGATGCGGCCGTAGGCCGTACCGGCCTCCAGGGAGGCCGAGACGCCGGCGGCGGCGGCGATCGAGATGTCGCCCATCTGGGTGGTCAGGGTGACCGTGCCGCCGAGGGCCTCGGCGATGCGGATGTCGCCCCGGGCGGTGGTGATCTCGGCGGGGCCGGTGACGCGGGCGACGTCGATGTCGCCGTCGGTGGCGGTGAGGCGGAGGTTCGCGGCCTCGTCGATCTTGATCTCGCGGTAGGCGCCTTCGAAGGCGAAGTCGCCGAAGCGGCCGGTGGCACGGAGTTCGGCGGCGGCCGCATGCCCCTCGACGCGGGAGCCGGAGGGCAGGTGGACGGTCACCTCGATGGAGCCGGTGCCGCCGAAGACGCCGTCCTTCGCCTTCGGGACCTCGATCCGCAGGACGCCGTCGGCGTAGGTGACTTCGGTGCGCTCGGCCGTCTTCACGTCGCGGCTCTTGGAGGGGTCGGCGGGGAGGACCTCGACGGTGGTGTCGGCGCGGTCGGCGGCGATGAGGCGGATGCGGCCGGCGGGGACGGAGAGGGTGGCGACGACGGCGGCGGGGGTGGCGAAGTTCTGCATGATGCTTCTCCTTCTCATGGAGCGGGGCGAGGGTTCGTCCCGCCGTTTCCGATGAAGGAAAAGCTACGTTGCGTTCGACGATCGGGCAACAAGCATGTTGCGCGAGATTGGCGTTATTGCAGGTCAGTTGAAGGATTTCATTGCAATGGTCCTGGGTGTAACGCAACGACTGCGACGCCGTTCGTTGCAATGGAATGTGAGTGAACGCTATGCTCGCCGCATCACGCGCCCACGGCCCACGAAGGAGACCGCGATGCCCGGAGGCAGACTCACCCAGCCGGAACGTCAGCAGATCGCGCTGGGGCTGGCCGACGGTCTCGCGTACGCGGAGATCGCACGGCGCCTCGACCGGCCGACCTCCACCATCACGCGCGAGGTCATGCGCAACGGCGGCCCCACCGCCTACCGTGCCGACCTCGCGCACCGTGCCACCGAGCACCGAGCCCACCGCCGCAAGCCGGCCGCGCCACGCGGAACTTCCGTCGCCCCGCAGGCCCATGGGCGTGACGCCGAGGCCGTCGCCGCGTTCGAGGAGACGCTGACGACCGTGATGATGGGCTCGGGCATGCCCAAGATGATGGCCCGCGTCATGGCCAGCCTCACCCTCGCCGACACGGGCAGCCTCACCGCGTCCGAACTCGCCGCCCGGCTCCAGGTCAGCCCGGCGTCCGTCTCCAAGGCGGTCGCGTTCCTCGACGGGCAGGGGCTCATCCGGCGGGAACGCGACGAGCGCCGCCGCGAGCGGTACACCGTCGACGACGACGTCTGGTACCAGGCGATGACGGCCTCCGCCCGGTCGATCGCGCAGATCGTCGAGACGGCGCGGGAGGGCGTCACCGTCCTCGGCTCCGCCACCCCGGCCGGGAATCGCCTGGAGAACGTGGCGCGCTTCCTCGACTTCGTGTCGGAGAGCACGGCGAAGGCCGCCGAGCAGGCCCGGGCGATCCTGCACACGAAGCCGCCGGCTGCGGGCGGTACCGACTGACCAGTCACGGGCGCCCGCACCGACCCGCTACGGGGGCACCACACCGACCCGTCACGGGCGCCACATCGCCCCGCTACAGGGGCACCACACCGACCCGTCACGGGCGCCACATCGCCCCGCTACAGGGGCACCACACCGACCCGTCACGGGCGCCACATCGCCCCGCTACAGGGGCACCACACCGACCCGTCACGGGCGCCACGCCGGCTCGCGCGGCGCCCGTGACGGTCAGCGGTAGATGAGCAGTTCGTGCTCCGTCGCGCCCGTCAGCTCGTAACGCGTCCTGACCAGCGGGCGGCCCGAATAGATCCGGATCAGGGTCGCCGCGTCGCCGTGGAAGCGCGCCTCCGGGCGGCCCTCGATCTCGTTGCCGAGGGCCACCGGGTGGTCCTCCCGGCCTTCCAGGACGCCGACGAGGCGGGGGGTCTCGCGGCGGCGGCTGGTCACCGACAGGAGCGGGAGGGCGAGGTCCAGGGCGGCGCCGCAGTAGGCGCCCGGTTCCCCGAGGGCTTCGCGGACGTCGCCGGCGTGGACCCATTCGCCGAGGGCGACGGCGTCGAGGCGGCCGTCCTCGCGGGAGGCGATGACGGGGCCGGCCTCGGTCAGGCCGCGTTCGAGTTCGTCGAGGATGCGGGCGACGGGCCAGTCCTCGCGTTCGGCGACGTCGCAGGCGTTGGCCTCCGGGAGGAAGACGCCTTCCTCCAGGCGGTCCTCGACGATCCGGACGAGCGCCGCCCCGCAGTGGGCGAGGACCTGCCGGGCGGTCCAGCCGGGGCAGGCGGTGCGGAGCTCGTAGGCCTCCTCCGGGGTGCGCCGGAGGAGGGGCATCAGCAGGTCCCGTTCCGTGCGGAGGAGACGGTCGGGGAGCCAGGGGTCACGTTCGGTACACATCATCAGTAGCGGTAGTGGTCGGGCTTGTACGGGCCCTCCACCGGGACCCCGATGTACGACGCCTGCTCGGGGCGGAGCGTCGTCAGGCGGACGCCGAGCGCGTCGAGGTGGAGGCGGGCGACCTTCTCGTCCAGGTGCTTGGGGAGCGTGTACACGCCCACCGGGTACTCCTCCGTCTTCGTGAACAGTTCGATCTGCGCCAGCGTCTGGTCCGCGAAGGAGTTCGACATCACGAAGGAGGGGTGGCCGGTCGCGTTGCCGAGGTTCAGGAGCCGGCCCTCGGACAGGACGATGACGACCTTGCCGTCGGGGAACGTCCAGGTGTGGACCTGCGGCTTGACCTCGTCCTTCACGATCCCGGGGATCCGCGCGAGACCCGCCATGTCGATCTCGTTGTCGAAGTGGCCGATGTTGCCGACGATCGCCTGGTGCTTCATGCGGGCGATGTCGGACGCCATGATGATGTCCTTGTTGCCCGTCGTGGTGATGAAGATGTCGGCCGTCTCCACGACGTCCTCCAGGGTGGCGACCTGGTAGCCGTCCATCGCCGCCTGGAGGGCGCAGATCGGGTCGATCTCCGTGACGATGACGCGGGCGCCCTGGCCGCGGAGGGACTCCGCCGAACCCTTGCCGACGTCACCGTAGCCGCAGATCACGGCCGTCTTCCCGCCGATCAGCACGTCCGTCGCCCGGTTGATGCCGTCGACGAGCGAGTGGCGGCAGCCGTACTTGTTGTCGAACTTCGACTTCGTCACGGCGTCGTTCACGTTGATCGCCGGGAAGAGGAGCTCGCCCTCGCGGTGCATCTCGTACAGGCGGTGGACGCCCGTCGTGGTCTCCTCCGTCACGCCCCGGATGCCGGCGGCGATCGCCGACCAGTCCAGGGCGGTCTTCTCCAGGAGGGCGCGGACGACCGCCAGCTCCTCGTTGGAGGCCTCCGGCAGAGAGCCCGTCTTCTGGTGCTCCACACCCTTGTGGACGAGGAGGGTCGCGTCGCCGCCGTCGTCCAGGATCATGTTGGGGCCGTCGGCGCCCGGCCAGGTCAGGGCCTGCTCGGTGCACCACCAGTACTCCTCCAGGGTCTCGCCCTTCCAGGCGAAGACCGGGATCCCGGCGGCGGCGATCGCGGCGGCCGCGTGGTCCTGGGTCGAGTAGATGTTGCAGGACACCCAGCGGACCTCGGCGCCGAGCGCCACGAGGGTCTCGATGAGGACGGCCGTCTGCACCGTCATGTGCAGCGAGCCGGTGATACGGGCTCCCGCCAGCGGCTGCGCCTCCGCGTACTCGCGGCGGATCGCCATCAGGCCCGGCATCTCGTGCTCGGCGAGGGTGATCTCCTTGCGGCCGAACGCGGCCAGCGAGATGTCGGCGACCTTGAAGTCGGTGAAATCAGACATGCGCTGCAACTCTCCTTGCACTCAGGATGGTTCGGTGGATTTCCAGGGCCGCCGTCGACTTGTTGAGCGTGATGTAGTGCAGGCCCGGCGCGCCTTCGTCGAGCAGCCGCAGGCCCATCTGCGTGGCGTGCTCGACCCCGATGCGGTAGGAGGCCGCCGGGTCGTCCTTCGCCGCCTCCAGGCGGTGCGCGAGGTCCTCGGGGAAGGCGGCGTCCGACAGCTCGGCGAAGCGCCGGATCTGGCGCACGTCGGTGGCCGGCATGATCTCCGGGATGATCGGGGTGTCGCAGCCGGCGGCGGCGACGCGGTCCCGCAGCCGCAGGTAGTCCTCGGGGTCGAAGAACATCTGCGTGATGGCGTAGTCGGCGCCCGCACGGCACTTGGCGACGAAGTGCGCGAGGTCGGTCGCGGAGTCGAAGGACCTCGGATGCCCTTCCGGGAACGCCGCCACGCCGATCCGGAACTCGCCCAGGGAGCGGACCAGTTCGACGAGTTCGTACGCGTACGTGAAGCCCTGCGGGTGCGGGGTCCACGCGCCGCGCGGATCGCCCGGCGGGTCGCCGCGCAGCACGAGCACGTCCCGTACGCCGGCGTCCGCGTACGCGCCGATGATGGCCCGCAGCTCGGCGACCGAGTGCCCGACGGCCGTCAGGTGCGCGACCGGCCGCAGCGTCGTCTCCGTCACGATCCGCTTCGTGACGTCGATGGTCCGGTCGCGGGACGAGCCGCCCGCGCCGTACGTGACCGACACGAAGTCCGGCCCGAGTGCCTCGACGCGGCGGATCGCGTCCCAGAGGGTCTGCTCGCCCTTGTCGGTCTTCGGCGGGAAGAACTCGAAGGAGAAGGTGGGGGTCAACGTCTTCCTCCCGCGTTGAAGTAGCTCGCCTCCGGGTGGTGGACGACGATCGCGTCCGTCGACTGCTCGGGGTGCAGTTGGTACTCCTCCGACAGCTCGACCCCGATCCGCTCCGGCCGCAGCAGCGCGGCGATCTTCGCGCGGTCCTCCAGGTCGGGGCAGGCCGGATAGCCGAGGGAGTAGCGGCAGCCCTGGTACTCGGTGCGGAACATGCCCTCCATGCCGGACGGGTCACCCCCGGAGATTCCCCACTCCTCCCGCACCCGCGCGTGCCAGTACTCGGCCAGCGCCTCCGCCAACTGCACCGACAAGCCGTGGAGTTCGAGGTAGTCGCGGTAGGAGTCGGCGGCGAAGAGCCGGGCCGTCTCCTCCCCGATCCTCGATCCGACGGTGACGACCTGGAGGGCGACCGCGTCGACCTCGCCGGAGTCCTCGGCGCGGTGGAAGTCGGCCAGGCAGAGGCGGCGGCCCCGCTGCTGGCGGGGGAAGGAGAAGCGGGTCCGCTCGCCTCCGTCCTCGTCCAGGACGATCAGGTCGTCGCCCTTGGACACACAGGGGAACCAGCCGTAGACGACGGCCGCTTCGACCAGGCCCTCGCGTTCGATCCGGTCGAGCAGCGCCCGCAGGCGCGGCCGGCCTTCCGCCTCGACGGTCCCGGCGTCCTTGAGGCCCCACTGGCCCTTGAAGAGGGCGGTCTCGTCGAGCCAGGGGGCGTAGTCGGCGAGCGGGATGCCGGTGACGACCTTCGTCCCGAGGAAGGGGGGCTCGGGTACGGGGTTGTCGGCGGCGACGTCGGAGCGGCCGGCCCGCTCCGGCTCCCGTACCTCCGGAAGCACCACCGGCCGCCGGGCCACCCGCCGCTTCTTCAGTTCCGGCAGTACGGCTCCGGGGACGCCCCGCTTCACTCCCATCAGCGCGTCCATGAGGCGCAGGCCCTCGAAGGCGTCGCGGGCGTAGCGGACCTCGCCCTCGTACAGCTCGTGGAGGTCCTGCTCGACGTACGCCCTGGTCAGGGCGGCGCCACCCAGGATCACGGGAAAGCGAGACGCGAGTCCGCGGCCGTTCAGCTCCTCCAGGTTCTCCTTCATGATCACGGTGGACTTCACCAGGAGGCCCGACATGCCGATGACGTCGGCCACGTGCTCCTCGGCGGCCTCCAGGATCGCGGAGACCGGCTGCTTGATGCCGATGTTGACGACGTTGTAGCCGTTGTTGGAGAGGATGATGTCGACGAGGTTCTTGCCGATGTCGTGGACGTCGCCGCGGACGGTGGCGAGGACGATCGTGCCCTTGCCCTCGGCGTCGGACTTCTCCATGTGCGGTTCGAGGTGGGCGACGGCCGCCTTCATGACCTCGGCGGACTGGAGCACGAACGGCAGCTGCATCTGACCGGAGCCGAACAGCTCGCCGACCGTCTTCATGCCGTCGAGGAGGGTCTCGTTGACGATGTCGAGGGCCGGGCGGGTCTCCAGGGCCTCGTCGAGATCCGGCTCCAGGCCGTTCTTCTCGCCGTCGACGATCCGGCGCTTGAGGCGCTCCTCCAGCGGCAGGGCGAGGAGCTCCTCCGCCTTCCCCGCCTTCAGGGACTTCGCCGTCGCCCCCTCGAAGAGCTCAAGCAGCCGCTGGAGCGGGTCGTAGCCCTCCCGGCGCCGGTCGTAGATCAGGTCGAGTGCCACCTCGACCTGCTCCGGCTCCAGGCGGGCGATCGGGAGGATCTTCGAGGCGTGGACGATCGCCGAGTCCAGGCCCGCCTTGACGCACTCGTCGAGGAAGACCGAGTTGAGGACGATGCGGGCGGCCGGGTTGAGGCCGAAGGAGATGTTGGACAGGCCCAGCGTCGTCTGGACGTCCGGGTGGCGGCGCTTCAGCTCGCGGATCGCCTCGATCGTGGCGATGCCGTCCTTCCGCGACTCCTCCTGCCCCGTGCAGATCGTGAAGGTCAGGGCGTCGATGAGGATGTCCGACTCGTGGATGCCCCACTTTCCCGTCAGGTCGGCGATGAGCCGCTCGGCGATCGCGACCTTGTGCCCGGCCGTCCGGGCCTGCCCCTCCTCGTCGATGGTCAGCGCCATCAGCGCCGCGCCGTGCTCCTTCGCGAGCGCTGTGACCTGCGCGAACCGTGATTCGGGTCCGTCGCCGTCCTCGTAGTTGACCGAGTTGATGACGGCCCGGCCGCCGAGCTTCTCCAGGCCGGCCCGCAGGACGTCCACCTCGGTGGAGTCGAGGACGATCGGCAGGGTGGAGGCGGTCGCGAAACGGCCGGCGAGCTCCTCCATGTCGGCGACGCCGTCGCGGCCCACGTAGTCCACGCACAGGTCGAGCATGTGCGCGCCCTCGCGGATCTGGTCGCGGGCCATCTCCACGCAGTCGTCCCAGCGGCCTTCGAGCATGGCCTCGCGGAACTTCTTCGAGCCGTTGGCGTTGGTCCGCTCGCCGATCGCCAGGTACGCGGTGTCCTGCCGGAAGGGGACGTGGCTGTAGAGGGAGGACGCGCCCGGTTCCGGCGCCGGGTGCCGGTCGAGTACGGCGGCGCCCCGCACCCGCTCCACGATCTCCCGCAGGTGCTCCGGGGTCGTACCGCAGCAGCCTCCCACCAGAGAGGGGCCGTAATCGCGTACGAACTGTTCGTGCGCGTCGGCCAGTTCGGAGGGGGAGAGGGGGTAGTGGGCGCCCTCCGAGGTCAGGACCGGAAGGCCCGCGTTGGGCATGACGGAGATCGGGACGCGGGCGTGCCTCGACAGATGGCGGAGGTGCTCGGTCATCTCCGCCGGGCCGGTGGCGCAGTTGAGGCCGATCATGTCGATGCCGAGCGGCTCCAGGGCGGTGAGCGCGGCGCCGATCTCGGAGCCGAGCAGCATGGTGCCGGTGGTCTCCACCGTGACCTGCACGATGACCGGGAGGTCCACGCCGACCCAGTCCAGGGCCCGGCGGGCGCCGATGACGGCCGCCTTCGTCTGGAGGAGGTCCTGCGAGGTCTCGATGAGCAGGGCGTCGGCGCCGCCCCGGATGAGGCCCTCGGCGTTCTGCCGGAAGGCCTCACGGAGGGGCTCGTACGTGACGTGGCCCAGGGTCGGCAGTTTCGTACCGGGTCCCATGGAGCCGAGGACCCAGCGGGGGCGGCCGTCGAGGGCCGTGTGGGCGTCGGCGGAGGCGCGGGCGATCCGGGCGCCGGCCTCGGACAGCTCGTACACCCGGTCCTCGATGCCGTACTCGGCGAGCGCGGCGAGGTTCGCCCCGAAGGTGTTGGTCTCGACGCAGTCGACGCCGACCGAGAAGTAGGCGTCGTGGACGGAGGCGACGATGTCGGGGCGGGTGAGGTTGAGGATCTCGTTGCAGCCTTCGAGGCCGGTGAAGTCGTCCATCGACGGGTCGGCGGCCTGGAGCATGGTGCCCATCGCGCCGTCGGCCACCACCACCCGCGTCGCGAACTCGTCCCGTAGGGAACGCCTCATGTCAGCCCCCTCAGGTGGGTGACGAGGGTGGCCGTGCAGCCCACCCCGTACGTCGTCCTGATCCGGTCCAGGAGGGAGTCCCGGTGCAGCCGGTACTCCTGCGTCCCCACGTAGTCGAGGACGGTCGCCGCGACCGCGCAGCCCAGCTGCGCCGCGCACCGCTCCGGCACGCCCCACAGGGTCGCCGCGAGGAATCCGGCCCGGAAGGCGTCGCCGACGCCGGTCGGGTCGACGACCCCGGCGGCCTCCACCGCGGGCACGGCGAGCGTGGCCCGGTCCTCGCCGTGGATGCGGACGCCGGCCTCGCCGTGGGTGGTGACCCAGGTGCCGACGCGGCGGAGGACCTCCGCCTCCGGCCAGCCGGTCCTCTCCAGGAGGAGGGCGGTCTCGTACTCGTTGGTGAACAGGAACCGGGCCCCGTCTACCAGCTCCCGCACCTCTCCCCCGTCGAGCCGCGCCAGCTGCTGCGACGGATCGGCGGCGAAGGGGATCCCCAGGTCACGGCAGGTGCGGGTGTGCCGGAGCATGGCCTCGGGGTCGTCCGGGGAGACCAGGACCAGTTCCAGGCGGCCGGTGCGCGCGGCGACCTCGCGGAGGTCGATCTCGCGCGCCTCGGCCATCGCCCCCGCGTAGAAGGTGGCGATCTGGTTCTGGGCCCGGTCGGTGGTACAGACGAAGCGGGCGGTGTGCCGTTCCGCGGAGACGTGCACGGAGTCGGTGTCCACGCCGTGGTCCTTGAGCCAGACCCGGTACGGCTCGAAGTCGGCGCCGACCGCGCCCACGAGGACGGGCCGCAGGCCGAGGACGCCGAGTCCGAAGGCGATGTTCGCTGCCACTCCGCCGCGCCTGACCTCCAGGTTGTCGGCGAGGAACGACAGGGAGACCCGGTCGAGCCGGTCGGCGAGCAGCTGCTCGCTGAACCAGCCGGGGAAGGTCATCAGATGGTCGGTCGCGATGGATCCCGTGACAGCGATGCGCATCTCCCTCAGACCCCCGCCGCCGTCTTGAGGGCCTCCACCCGGTCGGTGCGCTCCCAGGTGAACTCGGGGAGTTCGCGGCCGAAGTGGCCGTACGCCGCCGTGGCCGCGTAGATGGGCCGCTTGAGGTCCAGGTCGCGGATGATCGCGGCCGGGCGCAGGTCGAAGACCGCGCCGACGGCCTCCTGGATCCTCTCGTCCGGGAGCGTGCCCGTGCCGAAGGTCTCGACGAAGAGGCCGACGGGCTCGGCCTTGCCGATGGCGTACGCGACCTGCACCTCGCAGCGCTTGGCCAGACCGGCCGCGACGACGTTCTTCGCGACCCAGCGCATGGCGTAGGCCGCCGAGCGGTCCACCTTCGAGGGGTCCTTGCCGGAGAAGGCGCCGCCGCCGTGGCGGGCCATGCCGCCGTACGTGTCGATGATGATCTTCCGGCCGGTGAGTCCGGCGTCGCCCATCGGGCCGCCGACCTCGAAGCGGCCGGTCGGGTTGACCAGGAGCCGGTAGCCGTCGGACTCCAGGCTGACGCCCTCCTCGACGAGCTGCTTGAGGACGTGCTCGACGACGTACTCGCGGATGTCCGGCGTGAGCAGGCCCTCGACGGAGATGTCGGCGGCGTGCTGGGAGGAGACGACGACCGTGTCGAGGCGGACGGGCCTGTCGCCGTCGTACTCGATGGTGACCTGCGTCTTGCCGTCCGGCCGCAGGTACGGCACGGTGCCGTCCTTGCGGACCTCGGTGAGCCGCCGGGAGAGGCGGTGGGCGAGCGCGATCGGCAGCGGCATCAGCTCGGCCGTGTCGTCGCAGGCGTAGCCGAACATCAGGCCCTGGTCGCCGGCGCCCTGGGAGGCGAGCTCGTCCTCCGCGCCCTCGACGCGGGCTTCGTGGGCGGTGTCGACGCCCTGCGCGATGTCCGGCGACTGGGCGCCGATCGACACCGACACGCCGCAGGAGGCGCCGTCGAAGCCCTTCCCGGAGGAGTCGTAGCCGATGTCGAGGACGGCCTCGCGGACCAGCTGGGCTATCGGCGCGTACGCGGTGGTGGTGACCTCGCCGGCGATGTGGACCTGGCCGGTGGTGATCAGGGTCTCCACGGCCACGCGGGAGGCCGGGTCCTCGGCGAGGAGCGCGTCGAGGACGGTGTCGCTGATCCGGTCGGCGATCTTGTCGGGGTGTCCCTCGGTCACGGACTCCGAGGTGAAGAGGCGACGGCTCATGCCTGGACCTCCGCCGGGGCCTTGAAGAAGTGCCGCTCGATGGCGGCGAGGGAGCGGATGGAGTCGACCTCCAGGGTCTCCATCTGGATGGCGGTGCCGCTCTCCTGCTCCAGGAGGAAGACGAACTCGACGAAGGACAGCGAGTCGATGAGCCGGTTCTCGATCAGGTCGAGGTCGGCGGCGATGTCCTCGCGCTCGGGGTGACGCTCCAGGATCCAGTTCTTCACCGTCTGCAGGCCGTCGGCCATGGTTGTTCTCCTTGTCAGCTGTTCGATGAGGAAGGGGTGGGGGCGATGATCGGGGCGGCGACCGCGACCGCGTAGTCCACGTCGTGGCTGATGGACACGGTGATCTCGGTGATGCCGGACGCGGCGGCCATCTCGGCGGCCGACCGGTGCAGCTCCACGAGCGGCCAGCCGCCCTCGGAGCGCCGCACGACGATGTCCGGCCACGGCAGGAACCTGCCTCGGACCCGTAAGGTCTTGAACGCCGCTTCCTTGGCGGCGATCCGCCCGCACAGGCTCAGGACGTCGAGCCCCGAGGAGGTGCGGCAGTCGGCGAGCTCGCCGGGAGTGAGCATCCGCTCGAAGAACCGCTCCCCGTACTGGGCGAGGAGCCTGCGGACACGGTTGACGGACACGATGTCCATGCCGAGGTTCGCCCACCCCAGGCCGCCCGCCGGCGGGGCGGCGGGACGGGCCGGCACGTCAGATCACCGGCCCGACCACGTTCAGGACCGCCCGGGTCGCCGCCTCCCAGCCGCCGTGGCGGCGGGTCAGCGCCGACAGCCACCGCTCCAGGCCGAAGGCGACACAGCTGGTGAAGGCCGGTCCTCCGGTCGACTCCAGGGCGATGTCGCAGCGGTCGCCGAAGAAGTTGCGGTGCGTGTTGACCGAGGCGATCGCCAGGTCCTCGTACAGGAACTCGTGCTTCACCGGCGTGAGCCGCTGGAGGACCGCCTTGGAGCTGCCCTTGTCGAAGAAGGGGTCGCAGGCGGCCTCCCTGCGCAGCGGGAGGTCGAGCGCCGCCGCGAAGGACTGGATGCGGGTGGTGAACTCGGCGAGGTGGTTCTCGGCGTGCTCGCGGCTGCCGAGGGCGACGATCTCCCGCATGCGGAAGCCGAGCTGTCGCCGCATGCCCTCGTAGTGGGTCTCCTTGCGGAAGCACCAGGAGCAGATCGTGACGAGGGTGTCGTCGGCGACCCGGGTGCCCTGGTGGGTCAGGTAGACGGCGTAGCAGGACGCCGAGGGCAGGCCGAGCGCGGCGGGTTCGAGCGCTTCGCTCGGGAAGCGGCCGGCGCGGGGGTCGAAGGGCGTGGTCGCGCGGCGCTCCAGGTCGAGCGGGGCGGCGACGACGGCCTGGTGGGGGAAGTTGTCGTAGTAGTCGAGCTTGGCCAGGTCGGCGGCGGGGAGGAGCGGGGGCATGGTCATGGACCGGGCGCCCGCGGCCACCCCCCAGCCCTCGAAGGTGTCGTCGAGGAGCCGCAGCAGGCGGGTCCCCTCCGGGCCGAGGGAGGGCAGGCCCGTGGCGGACCCGACGCCTTTCTCGGGAGTCGTCAAGGTCATGGTCGGTGCACCTCTCGGGTGAGGGTGTCGTACGGACGGACGGACGGGCGGTCGTTCAGAGGACGGGCAGCGTGTCGTCGGAGAAGATCCCGGTCTTCAGGAAGAAGGCGAGCGGCTTGCGGATCGCCTTGCGCTCGTGGGCGCGGCGGGACTCGTCGGCGATCAGCGCGTTGCGCAGGGCGAGCGGGTCGGCGATGCCGGCGTCCTTGTACACGTGCGGGTTGTAGAGGGAGTTGACGCTGTAGACGACGTACCGCTTCAGGTACGCCTCGACCTCGCGGACCCGCTCGGCGCCCACGGCCTGGCACATCCGCTGGTACAGCAGGGAGACCAGCTCGCGTCCGAAGGCGATGTGGCGGGACTCGTCCTGGTGGTGGATGCGGTTGACCTCGCGGATGGTGTGGCAGAGGGAGGCGTCCTTCGCCATCCGGGAGTTGTAGTGGTCGACGAGCTCCTCGAAGAAGAGGATGCGGGTGAAGACGAGGAAGTTCTCGACCTCGGGCTCCCAGGCGGCGTCGGCGCGCATGGCGGTGGAGCCGTAGATCTTGTGGCCGTAGCGCCGGCAGAACTCGGAGAAGAACCACATGTGTTCGTTCTCCTCGCCGATGAAGTGGTGGAAGAAGTCCGAGGGGACTTCGAAGCCCGGCATGTGGATGCGACCGACGACCTCGATGAGGAGTTCGCGGATGCCGTGCACGTTGAGGCTGTAGAAGTTGATCGACTCCCACTTCGACAGGCGCCGAAGCGTTTCCTCACCGAGGGTGTCGTAGTGCTCGGTGCCGTGGACGGTGAGCAGCTCCGGCGTCATCCAGAAGCGGTCCTCCTCCAGCGTCTCGGGCCACTGGAAGGTCTGGTACGGGTTGTAGTAGTCCTCGACCGAGCGCTCGCTGAGGCGGCTGAGGACCTCCATGAAGCGGTCGGTGACGGGCAGGGCGGCGACGCCCATGATGCGGCTCCTCGGGGTGGGGTTACGGCCGGACCTCGTACACGGCGTTCACGGGGGTCTCGGTGGCGCGCCGCCAGCGGGTGAAGCCGGCCTCCTCGGCGATGGCGCGGAAGGCCTTCTCGCCGGAGTGGTTGCCGAGGGCGTGCGGGCCGCGCTGGGCGACGGCGACGGGCAGGCACATCACGGCGGACAGGGCCATGAACATGCGGGCGGCGGGGGTCTGGGTGTCGATGTCCTGCGGGGAGACGTTGGACTCGACGAGCATCCAGGTGCCGTCCGCGTCCAGGGACTTGTGGACGTGCTGGGCGGCGGCGACCGGGTCGCCCATGTCGTGCAGGGCGTTGAAGAAGCACACCAGGTCGTAGCCGGAGCCGGGGTAGTCGTCGGCGGAGGCGACCTCGAAGACGACGCGGTCGGAGAGGCCGGCCTCCTCGGCGAGCCCGCGGGCGATCGAGATGGCCTCCTCGGAGTAGTCGAAGCCGTGGACGGTGGCGTTCGGGAAGGCCTTCGCGATGAGGAGGGTGGTGTGGCCGACGCCGCAGCCGACGTCGGCGACGGTGCCGCCGTTCGCCAGCTTGCCGGTGACCTCGTGGAGGGCGGGCAGCCAGTCCGGGACGAGCTTGTGCTCGTACGTGGGCTGGAAGAAGGAGCCCATGCCGGTGTCGAGGGCCGCGTCGTGCTCGGCCCAGCCGACGCCGTCGCCGGTGCGGTACGCGTCGACGAGCAGGTCCTCGGTGGCGTACAGCGCCTTGAGGGCGGTGAAGAACCCGGCGGCGTAGGTGACGGCCTTCGGGTCGGCGAGGACCTCGACGTGGTCGGCGGGGAGCGCGTACGTGAGGGAGCTGGGGTGCCGCTCGACGTATCCGGCGGAGAGCTGGGCGTGCAGCCACTCCTCGACGTAGCGCTCGTTCGTGCCGGTCGCTGACGCCAACTGGGCGGCGGTCAGGGGGCCTTCGGCGGCGAGGGCCTTGTAGAGGCCGAGGCGTTCGCCGAGGGCGACGGTCAGGCCGCGGACGGCCGCGCCGGCGTCGGTGATGACCTTCTGGTGGAAGTCGTGGGCGCTCATGCGGCCTTCTCCTCCTCGTACGTCGGCGTGTCGCAGGTGAAGAGGAAGGAGCGGGGGACGCGCGGCACGGAGCGGGCCGGTACGGGGTAGGGCCAGCGGTCGAAGGCGGCGCCGTCCTCGCCGGGCTGCTTGACCTCCCGTACGGCCCAGCCGCAGTCGGCGAGCAGTGCCTCGGGCTCCTCGGTGCCGAAGAGCCACGGGTTGCCGTCCTCCTCCAGGGCCTTCATGAAGCTCCGGGCGAGCGGGTTCTCCAGGGCGGACTTCGAGATGACGTCGCCGAGCAGGACGGAACCGGGCGCGGCGTGCGCGGCGAGCAGTGAGATGAGGGTCCGTACGGCCTGCTCGGGCAGGAAGAACAGCAGGCCCTCGACCACCCACAGGACGGGCTCGTCGCTCTTCCAGCCGGCCTCCTTGAGGGGGCCGGTCCAGTCCTGGGTGAGGTCGACGGGGACGGTGATCCTGGTGCGTCCGGCGGGCTGCGGCTCGTCCTTGAGCATCTCGGCCTTGGCCTCCAGGAGGGCCGGGCGGTCGAGCTCGTAGACGGTGACGCCGTCGGGCCAGGGCAGCCGGAAGAAGCGGGTGTCCATGCCGGCGGCGAGGAGGACGACCTGGCGGATGCCGCGCTCCTCCACCGCCTTGACGACGGCCCGGTCGAGGTAGGTGGTGCGGATGGCGAGGAACGGCACGATGCCGCCGCCGTCGTAGCGCGCGAGCAGTTCGAAGCCGGTCTCGTCGGCGACGGTGCGCGCGTAGGGATCGGCGAACAGCCGGTCCTCGCGCTCGGTCTCCAGGGCGCGCGCGGCGGCGGTCCACTGGGCGGTGCGGGATACGGCCTCCACAGGAGGTCCCCCCTTCGGTCGGGTTTCGGGAAGTACGGACGGCCGTGTTCAGGGGCCTGGCGAAGGGCGGTTCGTCAGGCGCTCATGACCGGGACACAGGTCTTGGCCGGTCGCACACAGGCGACGGGGTCCTCGGCCGCCGGCATCGACGACGGATGGCCGGCCTCGGATCCGGCGGGGCGCCGGCGGAAGATGCTGTGCAGGATCATGCTGAACACGGCCGTCCCGTCGGGGGCCACGAGCGTGCACCGCGGCTTGACGGTGCCGGTGGCGGGGTTGAACGGCGACGGGGTCGCGCCGAGGATCTCGACGCGGGCGGTGAGGACGTCGCCCGGGCGGACGGGCCGCAGATAGCGGACCTCGTCGATGCCGGGCGAGCCCGTACAGGCGCTGTAGGCGAGCAGTCCGTCGACGTAGCGCCGCATGAACATCGACTGCGTGTGGAACCCGCTGGCGATCAGCCCCCCGAACGGGGAGTCCTTCGCGAGCTCGGGGTCCGTGTGGAAGGGCTGCGGGTCGAAGCGCCTGCCGAACTCCAGCACCTCTTCCGCCGTGACGGTGACGGTGCCCAGCTCGTGGACGTCGCCGGGCCGGAAGTCCTCGAAGTAGCGCATCGCGCGCCCCCCTTGACCTAGGAGTCAACGTTTCCTGGCATCACCCAATCTACGAATCGACCATTTATTTTGTCAACCCAAAAGAAGGCTCACGACATCGCCTGTTCGATGTCGGACCAGAGGTCCTCGACGTCCTCGATGCCCACCGACATCCGCACGAGACCGGGCGCGATCCCCGCGGCGGCCAACTCGCCCTCGCCCAGCTCGCGGTGGGAGGTGGACGCCGGATGGGCCACCAGCGTCTCCACGCCGCCGAGCGAGAGCGCGAGCTTCGCGAGCCGTACGCGCTCGATGAAGGCCCGGCCCGCCTCCCGGCCCCCGGCGAGCTCGAAGGAGAGCAGCCCGCCGCCGCCCGCGAGGACCTTGCGGGCGGTGTCGTACGAGGGGTGGCCGGGACGCCGGGGGTAGTGGACGGCCGTGACGCCGGGGCGGGCCGCCAGGAGTTCGGCGAGGGCCGCGGCGTTGGCGCAGTGCTCGCGCATCCGCAGCGGCAGCGTGGGGATCCCGCGCAGGGTGAGCCAGGCCGCGAACGGGTCCGCGCAGGCGCCGAGTTCGACCGTGCGGGGCCACACCCGGCGACGCAGCGCGCCGTCCGCGAAGACGGCGGCGCCGCCGAGGACGTCGGAGTGGCCGGAGAGGTACTTGGTGGTGGAGTGCACGACGACGTCGGCGCCGAGCTCCAGGGGGCGGCACAGCACGGGCGAGGCGAGCGAGTTGTCGACCAGGCTCGTCACCCCGAGGGTGCGGGCGGCGGCGAGGAGGCCGGGGAGGTCGGGGACCTGGCCGGTGGGGTTGGCGATCGTCTCCAGGACGAGGAGCCGGGTGGCGGGGTGCGCGGCGGCGGTCTCGAACTCGGCCGGGTCGTCGCCGGATATCCGTACGACCTCGACCCCGTACCGCCCGGCCAGGTCCGACAGGACCGCGTGCGTCCCCCCGTACAGGCAGCGCTGGGCGACCACCCGGTCGCCGGGCCGCAGGAGGGCGAGGAGCACCCCGCTGATGGCGCCCATGCCGGAGGCGAAGGCGATGGCCCCCTCCCCTCCCTCCAGGCCGGCGAGGGTCTGCTCCAGGGCCCGGACGGTCGGGTTGCCGCGACGGCTGTAGACGTACCGGCCGTCGGGGTCGGCCATCGCCCCGGCGAGCTCGGCGGCGGAGTCGAAGGCGAAGGCGGAGGACTGGACGAGGGGCACGGACAGCGGCCAGCTGCCGCCCGGAAAAGGCTCGTTGACGATGTGCACGGCACGGGTGTGGAGCTCCACGACGTTCCTTCCTGGGTACGGGAAAGGGGCCGCCCGACGTCCGGTGGAACGGACATCGGGCGGCCCCTCTGGTCTTCGGTTCGGGCGGAGACCTCTTCGGTTCAGGCGGAGACCTTCTCGCCCTGCGGGGCGGGGGCGGCGGCCTCGGCCGCGACCGCCTTGTCGCCCTTCATGACGAGGAGGGTGACGACACCGCCGACGGCGGCGATGACCGCGGCGCCGACGAAGGCGGAGGAGAAGCCGTCGGTCAGCTTCGGCAGGTTGCCGAGCTGGTCGGCGCCCTGGGACATGGCGACGGCGGTGAGCGCGGCGAGGCCGAGCGCGGAGCCGACGTTGTAGGTGGTGTTGACGATGCCGGAGGCGAGACCGGCCTGCTCCTGCGGGGCGTTGGCCATCGCGCTCATCATCGTCGGGATGTAGGCGAGGGACATGCCGAGCGCGGCGACCAGCGAGGCCGGCAGGACGTCGACGAGGAAGGTGCCGGTGGGCTCGACGGCGGCGAGCCAGACCAGACCGGCGGCGAGGACGAGCAGACCGCCCGCGATGAGCGGCTTGGCGCCGACCTTCATCATGAGCCGGGCCGTGATGGCCGTCATGAAGATCATGAGGAGCACGGTCATCGGGAGGAGCGCGGCACCGGACTCGAAGGCGCCGTAGCCGAGGACCTGCTGCAGGTACAGGTTGAGGAAGTACCACATCGGGATCCACGCGGCGCCGAGCAGCGTCATGGCCAGGTTGGCCGAGCCGAGGCGCGGGACCCGCCAGACGCTGAGCGGCATGAGGGGCTCGCGGATGCTCTTCTGGACGACGAGGAAGAGGATCAGGAGGACGGCGGCGCCGGCCAGCTCCAGGATCGTGGCGGTGGCGCCCCAGCCGACCTCGGGGGCACGGACGACGGCGAAGACGGCGAGCGCGAGGCCGGCGGTGACGGCGACGGCGCCGAGGATGTCGACGGAGCCGCGGCGGGACTCGACGTCCGGGAGGAGCTTGGTGGCGGCGAGGGTCGCGAGGCCGATCGGGATGTAGATGATGAAGACCCACTGCCAGCTCACCCATTCGGTGAAGACACCACCGAGGAAGACGCCCGCGGTGCCGCCGGCGGGGGCCGCGGCGCCGTAGAGCGCCATCGCCTTGCCGAGCTCCTTCGGGTCGTGCATGAAGAGCATCATGAGCAGGGTCATGGCGGAGGGCGCGATGAGCGCGCCGCCGACGCCCTGGACGGCGCGGCCGACGATCTCGACCCAGGCGGTCTGCGCGGCCGCGGCCACGACCGAGCCGGCGATCATGACGACCCAGCCGGAGACGAAGATCCTGCGGGCTCCGACGAGGTCGGAGAGGCGCCCTCCGAGGAGCAGCAGGCCGCCGAAGACGATCACGTACGCGTTGAAGATCCACTGGAGCTCGCTCTGCGAGAAGCCCAGGTCCTTCTGCATCTCGGGGAGCGCGACCCCGATGATCGAGGTGTCCATGATGACCATGAACTGAGCGGCGGCGAGCACGACAAGTGCCCACCAGCGCCGGGGATTGACGGTTGACATTGCCCTGACCCTTCACTCGCTGCCACATACCCCTAGGGGGTACCTGTGCGGAGCACCGTAGCATACCCATGGGGGGTATGTAAGAGTGAGAGGAAGGCGCGGACGGGGACGCGTGGGAAGCACGCCCTCCGCACCCCGGGCCGGGCAGAATGCCCGTATGACCGCAGAGGAAGAGCGCGAGCGCGACCGGGACCTGCTCAGGCGCTGGAACACCACCCTGCTCGCCGCCCGCGCCGGCCGCGAGGGCCCCGACCCCGCCCCGTACGGCCGGAACCTGCTGTCCCGCTGGGCCGAACCGCAGCGCCGCTACCACACGGTCGACCACCTCAAGGCGGTCCTGGACCGCATCGACGAGCTCGCCGACCAGGGCGGGGAGGGCGGCGAGCTGGAGCTCGTACGGCTCGCCGCCTGGTTCCACGACGCCGTCTACCGCCCGGACCGCTCGGAGAACGAGGAACGCTCGGCGGCCCTGGCCGAGAAGGCCCTCGCCGAAGCGGGCCTCACCGCGCACGAGGTCACCGAGGTGGCCCGCCTGGTCCGCCTCACGACCACGCACGACCCGGCCGCGGGCGACCTCAACGGCGAGACCCTCTGCGATGCGGACCTGGCGATCCTGGCCACGCCCCCGCATACGTACGGGGGGTATGCGGCGGCGGTCCGCGAGGAGTACGCCTTCGTCCCGGAACCCGCCTTCCGCGAAGGCCGCGCCGCCGTCCTCCGCCAGCTCCTCGCCCTCCCCCGCCTCTTCCGCACCCCCTACGGGGCGGCGGTCTGGGAGGAACGGGCCCGGGAGAACCTGGAGAGGGAACTGGCGCAACTGACGGGCCCGGCCGCCGAAGGCTGACCGGGCCCGTCGCGTGCCTGTGGACCTACGGCTTCGGGGCCGGGGTGCCGGTGGTGCTGGGGCCGCCGCCGGGTTCGGCGGTGCCGGAGAGGGAGGGGGCGGGGGCGCGGTCGTCGTCGTCCTCGCAGCCGGTCAGCAGCAGCGCGGCCGTCACGGCGAGCGCGGTGGCCAGCAGGGCGGCGGCCCGGCGCCGGGCGCGGTCGTTCCTCATGCAGGGGGCTCCTTCGGGTCGTTCGGTACGTGGCCGGGAAGAGGGGGCTTCAGCGTCTGAGCGCCTCCGCGGGCTCGATCCTCGCCGCCCGCCACGCCGGGTAGATCCCCGCGAGCAGGCCCGTCGCCAGACCGGCCGCCGGCGCCGCGGCGACCGTCGCCGGATGGATCACCGCCGTCCAGTCCCGGGCCAGCGCGACCCCGAGCACGGTGAGCACCCCGAGGGCCGTGCCCACCAGGCCGCCGATCGTGCCGAGCGCCGCCGACTCCGCCAGGAACTGGAGCGTGATGTGCCGGCCGCGCGCGCCGAGCGCCCGGCGCAGCCCGATCTCCCCGGTCCTCTCCAGGACGGCCACGAGCGTGGTGTTGGCGATGCCCACCGCACCGATGACCAGCGAGATGCCCGCGAGCAGCAGGAAGAGCCGGCCCAGGTCCGAGGTGACCTCGCCGCGCAGCGCCTTCGGATCCGGCGGCGGCAGGGAACGGAAGTACTCGGGGTGGTCCGCGCGCAGCGCGAGCGGGACGCTCGCCGCCACCTGGCGGGCCGCGCCCAGGCGGGTCGCGACGAGCATGCGCGCCCGGCTGTCCGGCGGCCCCCAGATCCGCTCGGCCGCCGTGCGCGGCACCACGACCGAGAGGAGCAGGTCCGCCTTGCGCCCCACGTCGTCGATGATCCCGATCACGGTGAACGGCTGCTCCCCGATGAAGACGGCGGGCGCGGTCTCCAGCGTGGTGATGCCCAGACGGGCGGCGAGCGCCGAACCGATGACGGCGACCTGCCGGCCCGAGCGCTCGTGGTACGCGTCGTAGAGCCTGCCCTGGGCCAGGGTCGGCATCGCGGCCTCCAGCGCGCCCGGGGTGGCGGCGACCACCGGCACGCGTTCGGCGCCGCCCCGGGCGTCGTGCACCGGCGCGCCCCGTACGGCCTCGCCCGCGCGCAGCGGGACCGTCCAGTACACCCCCGCGTGCTCCACGCCGTGCAGCCGCTCGACCCGGCGGTCCGCGTCGGCCGGGAAGGCCAGCGGGACCACGTCCGCGTCGTCGCCGCCCGTGTCCTCCACGGTCACCTCGGTCGCGCTGAGCACGCTGAACCGCGCGTCGATCTGCGCGGAGGCGGTCGCGGTCAGCCCGAGGATCGCCACGAAGGAGCCCACCCCGAGGATCGTGCCGAGCGCGGTCAGCGCGGAACGGGCCGGGCGCTGGAGCATGCCCGCCGACGCCTCGGCGAGGAGGTCCCGCCAGGAGAGCCGGGAGGGTACGACGTCCCGCTCACGCGCCATCGGGCACCGCCGCCCGCTCGCTCAGCACGCCGTCGCGGATCGCGACGGTCCGCATGCCGCGGGCCGCGACCGCGGGGTCGTGGGTGATCACGACCATGGTGATCCCGTCGGCGTGCAGTTCGTCGAGGAGGGCGAGCACGGAACCCGCGGTCGCCGAGTCCAGGTTGCCGGTCGGCTCGTCGCACAGCAGCAGCGACGGGCGGGCCACCAGGGCGCGGGCGATCGCGACGCGCTGCCGCTCACCGCCGGAGAGCCGGGTGGGCAGGGCGTTCGCCCGGTGGCCGAGCCCGACCCGGTCCAGGGCCTCCCGGGCGCGGGGGCGCCGCTCGCCCCGGGCGATCCGGTTGTAGACCATCGCGAGCATCACGTTCTCCAGGGCGCTGCGGTGCGGGAGCAGATGGAAGGCCTGGAACACGAAGCCGATCCGGCTGCCCCGCAGCGCGGTCCGGCCGGAGTCCCCGAGGGCCCCGGTGTCGGTGCCGTCCAGGAGGTACGTGCCCCCGGTCGGCCTGTCGAGCAGGCCGGCGATGTTGAGGAAGGTGGACTTCCCGGAGCCGGAGGGCCCCACGACGGTGACGTACTCGCCGCGGCGCACCAGCAGGTCGCAGGGGTGCAGTGCCGTGACCGGGGGCGGTCCGGGATAGGTCAGGGACACGTCCCGGAACTCGATGACGGGTGCGCCGGTCTCGTCGTGCCCGTCCGCCGTGCCGCCCCGTGCGGCGGGCGTCCCGGGCGTGTCCGGCACGTCCGGTGCCGCGGTCCTCACGGTCCCGTCCCCTCTCCCCCGGTCGGCGCGCCCCATCGGTCAGTTCGCCGTCGTCTCGGAGCCGGACCCGGCCGTCGACCCGGCCGACGCCCCTGACCCCGGCCCGCTCCCGGACCCGGCCGCCGGACCGCCGCCGGCGGCCCCCGTCCGCACTCCGATCACCACCCGGTCGCCCGCCCGCAGGCCCGGCCCCCCGCCCACCGGGGTCACCTGCACGTATCCGTCGCCGGACGTTCCGGTACGGACCTCGATGCGGGTCCTGCGGTCCGCGGGGCCGAGGACCGTGACCGTGGTGCGGCCGTCCGCTCCCGCGGACACCGCCGAGTCCGGTACGACGAGGACCGGCCCCGCCGAGGACGCGGCCTCCACCGTCAGCCGTACGTCCTGGCCGGCGAGCGCCGTCGGCAGGGCCTTGTCGGGCCGGACCACCATGCGGTGCTTGCCGACGGCCTCGCCCGCCTCGGAGCCCGAGCCGTCGTCGCCGCCCGCGCCCCCGCCCGTCTGGACCGCGGTGTCGGAGACCGAGGCGACCGTCGCGGAGGCCTCGGCACCGGTCGCCTCGGCGAGGATCCGCACCTTCTGCCCGGCCCGTATCAGACCCTTCTGGGCCGGGTCGAGCAGTCCGGTGACCACGAGCTCGCCGGCGGAGACCGTCATCAGCTTCGCGGTGGGCTGGGAGCCCACCGCGACGTCCAGGGCGTCGACCCGCCCGGGGAAGCCCCGGAGGTAGACCACCTCGGCGGCGGGCAGCATCGGCCCCGACGCGATCCGCGCCTCCGCGAGCCGCTCCTTCGCCAGGTCCAGGTCCTCCTGGGCACGGTCGCGCTGCCAGGCCGCGTCCGGGCCCTCGGCACGCCGGGCGTCCTCCCGGGCGCGGCGGGCGGCCCGGACCGCGTCCTCGGCCGCGGTGAGCGCGGCGCCCCCGTCCGCGGTCGCGGGCGGCGCGTCGTACCCGATGGAGGTGTAGAAGGAGCTGAGCGCCTCCTGGGTGCCCGGTCCGAACGTGCCTGCCTCGTCGCCGCCCGTGGCGTGGCCGAGGCCGGCCAGCGCCCGCTGGAGCTGGCGCACGTCCTGCCCCTCGGATCCCGGCTTGAGGTCCCGGTAGACGGGCAGCGCCCCCGGCAGGGCGAACACCGGCCGCCCGGACACCTCCAGGAGCACCTTCCCGGCGCCGAAGGCGCGGCCGACGGCCAGCGGGGTCTTGGTGACGACCGCCCGCGCCGTGTCGGCGCCGCCGGCGAGCGCGGTGACGTCGACCGACTGGGCGGCGGCCACGGTCCCGCGCAGCACCACCGAGTCCTTCAGGACCCGGCGCTCGACCGTCGCGGTCAGTACGTCGGGGGCGGGCGGGCCGGCCGAAGCGGCCACCTCCTGGGGCGACTTCACCAGGGTGGCGGCGCCGACTCCGGCCGCCGACAGCAGGACGGCGCCCGCCACGACGGCCATGAGCACGCGGCGGCGCCGCCGTAACCCGGTGTCGCCCACATCGGCGGGGGAGGCGGTCTCTTCGGAGTCCCGCGCGGGTGCGGTCAAGGATCAGTCGCCCTTCTCGATGACCCGGGCGGAGTTCCGCAGGATGACGTCCATGCTCTTCTTCACGTCCGCCAGGTGCTCGGCGTTGTTCTCGACGTACCGCCGTTCGTACGCCTCCGTCAGCGCCCACCAGGTGCCGACCACGTTGGTCCGCCGCTTGCACGCGACGTCGGCCTTGGCGGTGGCGATCTCGTCGGGGCGGCGCGGCCCGGCATGGTGCCACTTCTCGTCGTCCACGGCCTGTTTGGGGGTGGCGTAGTCGTAGCCGGCCTTCTTCATGCAGGCGCTCCAGTCGGCGTGGACCTTCTTCATCCGGTCGTCGACGAGGGCCCGTTCGTGGGCGTCGATGCGCTCGTTGCCGGTGGCGAGGATGTTGATGCCGTCGACGGCGCCGGTCTGGACGGCGACGCCGGACTCCTTGGCGCAGCCGCCTTCGGGGACGGTCTCCCCGCCGACCTGCTGGTTCGCCGCCTTGCCGGTGTAGACGGCCTGTTCGGCCTCGGTGGTGTTCGCCCCGCCGGTCGGGCGCTTGTTCATGCCGGGCGGCAGATCGGGCGACTGGTAGCCGAAGCGGGCGGCGCGGTCCTCGTCGATGATGCCGAAGTAGCTGGGCTTCTCCGGCTGGAGCGGCGGCGCCTTGGCCGGGTCGATGGTGGAGTCGAGCGCCTTGTAGTCGAAGCCGAAGCGGGCCATGCAGGTGCGGGCCGCGATCCGCTGCGCGGCCATGAAGGTGATGAACTGGTCCTTGGTGAGGGTGTACGCGTCCATGGGGAGGCCGGGGATGTCGGCACTCCGGTTGATCCTCGGTACGTCCCCGAGGGCGGGGGGCCCGCCGTCCGCGCCGTCACCACCGCCGCCGGAGCAGGACGCCAGCAGGGACACGGCGATCACCGAAGAGGCGGTCACCGCACCGAGGTTGCGCACGCGGGCCACGGGGCCTCCTTGTCGTCGGGTTCGGCGGACCGGCAGGAGAGGGCCGGTCGGACGGACGGTTCCCGCCCGGGAGGGACGGGAACCGCCGTACGGACTCGATCAGCGGAATCCGGTCAGCGGGCTTCGGTCGGTGGACGTCGCCCGGCGGACGTCGCTCAGTGGAAGGTGATCGAGCTCGCCCGGTCGTTCATGGCGTCGCCGACGTAGCTGGACGACGTGTAGATGCCGTACGTCGCACCGCCGAAGCCGCCGTGCTCGTAGAGCGTCTCGCCGCAGTTCGAGTAGCCGCGGAACGAGGAGATCCCGTCGTTCCACGCGCTGGCGACCTGGGACAGGGAGTAGTCCGTGTCCAACGAGTCGTCGCAGGTGCCGCTGGTGGTGACGGTGTAGGTCGAACCGCCGTAACCGGAGTCCCAGTACTGGATTCCGCCCACGTAGGTGGCGGTGGTCCCCGCCTCGCCCGCCTGCGCGGGAGCGACTCCGGCGAAGAGCGCCGCGCCCGACAGGGCGAGCGCCGCGATGATCGACTTTCTGCGCACGTTGTTCCCTTTCACTTGACGGATCGGAAACGTTCATGCGGCCGGGGGACGCCTCCGGCGACACGGCCCGCCGCCGACCACGCGACGGCGCCGACACCGCAGGACCCCCCTGGCGACACGGTCCGGGAGTCTGCCCCGCGGACCGCGCCACGGGCAACGTGCAGCAGCCCGTTCCGGACCGTGCCGGAACGGGCGGTTCGCCCCATCCGCTGCGGGTCTGAGTGCCGGAACCGGGAGGTACGGGGTGTCCGCGCGCCCACGGGAACGTGGCCGGTTCCACCCGGGCCGCCCGCCCCCGGGCCACGGCCGGTTCGCGGGTGCGCCGCCCGCCCCGGCCCGGCATCCCGTATCGCGAGATGTTCGCCCTCGGAGGAATGACAGTCCCGAACCCCGGGTTGCCCATGTCATGCCGTCTTCGTCGTCCGCGTCCGCCGCCGCGCCTCCCACGACCCCGCCCGCCTCTCCCACCGCCCGCATGCCCCTGGCCGTCTACATCCTCGGCCTGTCCGTCTTCGCACTCGGCACCAGCGAGTTCATGCTCTCCGGGCTCCTGCCGCCCATCGCGGAGGACATGAACGTCTCCATCCCGCGTGCCGGACTGCTCATCTCCGCGTTCGCGATCGGCATGGTCGTCGGGGCGCCGCTCCTGGCCGTGGCGACGCTCCGCCTCCCCCGCAAGACGACGCTGGTCGCGCTCATCACCGTCTTCGGCCTCGGGCAGATCGCGGGCGCGCTGGCCCCGAACTACACGGTCCTCTTCGCGTCCCGGATCGTCAGCGCGTTCGCCTGCGCGGGCTTCTGGGCGGTCGGCGCGGCCGTCGCCATCGCGATGGTGCCGGTCGGCTCGCGCGCGAAGGCGATGGCGGTCATGATCGGCGGCCTGTCGATCGCCAACGTCCTCGGCGTCCCGGCCGGCGCGTTCCTCGGCGAGCACCTCGGCTGGCGCTCGGCGTTCTGGGCGGTCGGCGCGGCCTCCGCGATCGCCCTCGTGGGCGTGGTGACCCGCATCCCGCACATCCCGCTCCCGGAGACCAAGCCCCGCCTCAAGCGCGAGCTCACCATCTACCGCGACCGGCAGGTCCTCCTGGCCGTCGTGATCACCGCCCTCGCCGCCGGCGGCGTCTTCTGCGCCTTCTCCTACCTCGCCCCGCTCCTCACCGACGTCTCCGGCCTCGACGAGAGCTGGGTCTCGGCGGTCCTCGGCCTCTTCGGCGTCGGCGCCCTGGTCGGCACGACGATCGGCGGCCGGGTCGCGGACGCCCACCTCTTCGGAGTACTGCTCAGCGGCATCGCCGCGTCCACGGTCTTCCTGGTGGCCCTGGCCCTCCTCGCCCCGAACCCGGTCGCGACGGTCCTCCTGACCTTCCTCCTCGGCGTCTCGGCCTTCTACACCGCCCCGGCCCTCAACGCCCGCATGTTCAACGTCGCCGGCGCCGCCCCCACCCTCGCCGGCGCCACCACCACCGCCGCCTTCAACCTCGGCAACACCGGCGGCCCCTGGCTCGGCGGCACCGTCATCGACGCCGACCTCGGCTACGCCTCCACCGCCTGGGCCGGCGCCGCGATGACGGCCGTGGGCCTGGCGACGGCCGCGGTGGCCCTCAAACTGCACAGGTCCACCTCCCGCGTGGTCGCGTCGGGCACGCCCCAGCAGCAGGAGCAGAGGGCCGACGCGCCCTGCTGACCGGCCGTTCGAAGAAAATCCCGCCACGGGCGATGAGTTCCACCATGATCGACAGTCAGAGCTCATGAACCGACCGGGACACGAGAAGCAGAGGAACCGACCATGCGCACCCTGATCAGCACCGCCTTCATCTCGCTCGACGGCGTCGTGGAGGCCCCGGGCGGCGAGCCCGGCTACCGGAACTCCGGGTGGACCTTCAAGGACGTCGAGTTCCTCCCCGAGGCGTTCGAGATCAAGGGCCGCGAGCAGAAGGAAGCGGCCGCGATGCTCATGGGCCGGACCAGCTACGAGGCGTTCAGCGCCGTGTGGCCCGACATGGAGGAGTTCGCCGACTACAAGGCCATGCCGAAGTACGTCGTCTCCACGACCCTCACGGAGGACGACCTCGTCGACAACTGGGGCGAGACGACGATCCTGCGCTCCCTCGACGAGGTCGCCGCCCTGAAGGAGACCGAGGGCGGCCCGATCATCGTCCACGGCAGCGCCTCCCTGAACCAGGCCCTGTCGGACGCGGGCCTGATCGACCGCTACCACCTGCTCGTCTTCCCGCTCCTGCTCGGCGCGGGCAAGCGCCTCTTCAGCACCACCGACAAGGACACGCAGAAGCTGAAGCTCGTCGAGCACGAGGCCTACGCCAACGGCCTGCAGAAGAACGTGTTCGACGTCGTCCGCTGACCCGCCTAGGGTGACGCCCGTGACGACACGGATGATCATCCTCAACGGTGGTTCCAGCTCGGGGAAGTCCGGCATCGTGCGGTGCCTGCAGGCCGTACTGCCGGACCCCTGGCTGGCGTTCGGCGTCGACTCCTTCATCGACTCCCTGCCGGCGAAGATGCAGGACGACGACGCCGGGATCTCCTTCGGCGCCGACGGCGGCGTCAGCGTCGGCGACGGCTTCCGGGCCCTCGAGGCCGCCTGGGCCGGCGGGCTCGTGGCGATGGCCCGGGCAGGCGCGCGGATCGTCGTCGACGACGTCTTCCTCGGCGGCGCCGCCTCTCAGCAGCGCTGGCGCGAGGCCCTCGGCGACCTGCCCGTGCTGTGGGTCGGCGTCCGGTGCGAGAGCACGGTCGCCGAAGGCCGGGAGATCGCCCGCGGGGACCGGACCACCGGAATGGCCGCACAGCAGGCCCTCAGCGTGCACGAGGGCGTGACGTACGACGTCGAGGTCGACACGACCCGCGCCGAGTCCCTGGAATGCGCCCGCGCCATCGCCGCCCGGCTGGGCTGACGCGCCTCAGGCGACCGGGCGGCCCTTCGGGCGCCGCAGGCCCGCCCGGGTGAGGTGACCGAGCAGCTCCTTCGAGCCGACCTCGATCGCGCCCGCCGCCACCGCGTCCGCGTACCGGTCGGAGGGGATGTCGTAGTGGTCCCGCTCGAAGGCGCGCGGCGGCGCGCCGATCGACGCGGCGAAGGCGTGCAGCTCCTCGAAGGAGACGTCGCTGACCAGGTGCGACCACATGCGGCCGTGGCCCGGCCAGGTCGGCGGGTCGATGTACAGGCTCACCCGAGGTCTCCGCTCACTTCAGGCCGCCCACCGGGGCCACCACCACGCCCTGCTTGCCGCAGACCCAGTGCGGGTCGGGCCCGAGCTCCGGCTCCACGTCGAGGGCGTGCGGGTCCCCCGAGGCGCAGACCGGGCAGAGCGGCCAGCGTCCGTACCGTTCGAGCAGCGCGTCCTGCACGTCCTGGGCGACGAGCCCGGCGACGTACGACACCCCCTCGGGCCACTGCTCGACCCACCAGCGCCGGTGGGTCACCGCGTCCTCCACCATCGACACGACCTCTGCGGCGGCGACCTCCCGGGCCACCAGGTCGGCCAGAACCAGCGCACGGGCGGCATGCAGCGCCTGCTCCACGGGGTCGATGTCGTCCATGGACTCATTGTCACCCGAGCAGGGGAAAGGGCGAAGGTCCCCTCCGGATCCGGCGCCGGAGGGGACCGCGCGGATCCGGCTCCGAAGAGGACCGACGGGGTCTTGTCGCCCCCCGCGGCCGAAAGTATCTTTCACATGTGACCAATGACGTGAAGGAAAGTTTCACCAGCGACGCGCCGCCCGCCCCCGCCGCCCTCGCGGCCAAGGTGCGCACCCTCGCACCGTCCATGACCCGCTCCATGCAGCGGGTCGCCGAGGCCGTCGCCGGAGACCCGGCCGGCTGCGCCGCGCTCACGGTCACCGGTCTCGCCGAGCTCACCGGCACCAGCGAGGCGACCGTCGTCCGCACCGCCCGGCTCCTCGGCTACCCCGGCTACCGCGACCTGCGGCTCGCCCTCGCCGGCCTCGCCGCCCAGCAGCAGTCCGGCCGCGCCCCGGCCGTCACCGCCGACATCGCCGTCGACGACCCCGTGGCCGACGTCGTCGCCAAGCTGGCCTACGACGAGCAGCAGACCCTCGCCGACACCGCCGCCGCACTCGACACCGTCCAGCTCGGCGCCGCCGTCGCCGCCCTCGCCGCCGCCCGCCGCATCGACATCTACGGCATCGGCGCCTCCGGCCTCGTCGCCCAGGACCTCGGCCAGAAGCTGCTCCGGATCGGCCTGATCGCGCACGCCCACAGCGACCCGCACCTCGCCGTCACCAACGCCGTGCAGCTCCGCTCCGGCGACGTCGCCATCGCCATCACCCACTCCGGCTCCACCGGCGACGTCATAGAACCGCTCCGCGTCGCCTTCGACCACGGCGCCACCACGGTCGCCATCACCGGCCGCCCGGACGGGCCCGTCACCCAGTACGCCGACCACGTCCTCACCACCTCCACCGCCCGCGAGAGCGAACTGCGCCCCGCGGCCATGTCGTCCCGCACCAGCCAACTCCTGGTCGTGGACTGCCTGTTCACCTGCGTCACGCAGCGCACGTACGAGACGGCGGCCCCGGCCCTCGCCGCCTCGTACGAGGCCCTCGCCCACCGCCACTCCCCCCGAACCCGCTGACCGAACCCGCCGAGAACCGGCGCCGACGACGCCGCCGTACCGAAAGAGTCCCCGTGTCCACCTCGTACTCCGAACTCCGCGCCCAGCTGGCCACCCTCACCACCGAGGCCTTCCGCCCCGAGCTCGCCGAGATCGACCGGCTCCCCACCCTGGACATCGCCCGCACCATGAACGGCGAGGACCGGACCGTCCCCGAGGCCGTCGCCCGGCAGCTCCCCGCGATCGCCGCCGCGATCGACGCCACCGCCGAGCGGATGGCCCGCGGCGGACGCCTCGTCTACATGGGCGCCGGCACCGCGGGCCGCCTCGGCGTCCTCGACGCCAGCGAATGCCCGCCCACCTTCAACACCGACCCCTCGCAGGTCGTCGGCCTCATCGCGGGCGGCCCGACCGCCATGGTCAAGGCCGTCGAAGGCGCCGAGGACTCGCGCGAGCTGGCCGCCGCCGACCTGGACGCCCTCGGCCTCACCGCCGACGACACCGTCGTCGGCATCTCCGCCTCCGGCCGCACCCCGTACGCCGTCGGCGCCGTCGAGCACGCCCGCGCCCGCGGCGCCCTCACCATCGGCCTCTCCTGCAACGCGGACAGCGCGCTCGCCGCCGCCGCCGAGCACGGCATCGAGGTCGTCCCCGGGCCCGAGCTCCTCACCGGCTCCACCCGCCTCAAGGCCGGCACCGCGCAGAAGCTCGTCCTCAACATGATCTCGACCATCACGATGATCCGTCTCGGCAAGACCTACGGAAACCTGATGGTCGACGTCCGCGCCTCCAACGACAAGCTCCAGGCCCGCTCCCGGCGCATCGTCGCCCTGGCCACCGGCGCACCGGACGAACAGATCGAGACCGCGCTCGCCGCCGCCGACGGCGAGGTGAAGAACGCCATCCTCATGCTCCTCGCCGACGTCGACGCCCCCACCGCCGCCGCGCGGCTGACCGCGTCCCGGGGCCATCTGCGTGCGGCGCTGCACGCGACCGGGCCCACCGAGTAACCCGGCCGCACGCGACCGGGCCACCGCGCACCCCCTCACAGCAAGGCGCCACCGCACCATGAGCACAGACGACAAGAACCGCGCCACCGCCGCCGCGATCCTCCCCCTCGTCGGCGGCGCCGGGAACATCAGCTCCGTCGCCCACTGCATGACCCGCCTCCGCCTGGGCCTGCGCGACCGCTCGCTCGTCCAGGACGAAGCCCTCAGGGCCCTGCCGTCCGTCATGGGAGTGGTGGAGGACGACACGTACCAGATCGTCCTCGGGCCGGGGGCGGTCGCCCGCGTGACACCGGAGTTCGAGGCCCTCGTCGCCGAAGCGGCCCCGCACCGCACCGCCGAGGACCTGGCGGACCGGGGCGCGGCCCTCAGGGCGGCCCGGAAGGCGAGGAACGCGACCCCGTTCAAACTGTTCCTCCGCCGGATCGCGAACGTCTTCGTCCCGCTGATCCCCGCCCTCATCGGCTGCGGCATCATCGCCGGCCTCAACGGCCTCCTCGTCAACCTGGGCTGGCTGCCCGGCGTCACCCCCGCCCTCGCCGCCGTCGCCAGCGGCTTCATGGCCCTCATCGCGGTCTTCGTCGGCTACAACACGGCCAAGGAGTTCGGCGGTACGGCGATCCTCGGCGGCGCGGTCGCCGCGATCATCGTCTTCCCCGGCGTCGCGAAGGTCGACGCGTTCGGCCGGACGCTCTCCCCCGGCCAGGGCGGTGTCCTCGGCGCACTGGGCGCGGCCGTCCTCGCCGTGTACGTGGAGAAGTGGTGCCGCCGCCGGGTGCCGGAGTCCCTCGACGTCCTCGTCACCCCGACCCTGACCGTCCTGGTCTCGGGCCTCGTCACGGTCTTCGGCCTGATGTACGTGGCCGGTGAGATCTCGCGGGCCATCGGCGAGGCCGCCGACCGGCTCCTCGCGAACGCCGGCGCCGGCGCCGGCCTCCTCCTCGGCGGGCTCTTCCTCCCCCTCGTCATGCTGGGCCTGCACCAGGCGCTCATCCCGATCCACACCACCCTCATCGAGCAGCAGGGGTACACGGTCCTCCTCCCCATCCTCGCGATGGCGGGCGCCGGCCAGGTCGGCGCGGCCATGGCCGTCTACCTGAAGCTCCCCCGCAACGGCTCCCTCCGCCGCACCATCCGCTCCGCCCTCCCGGCCGGCTTCCTGGGCGTCGGCGAACCCCTGATCTACGGCGTCTCGCTGCCCCTGGGCCGCCCGTTCGTCACGGCCTGCGTGGGCGGCGCGTTCGGCGGCGGCTTCGTCGGCCTCCTCAACATGCTGGGCGACAAGGTCGGCTCGACCGCGATCGGCCCCTCCGGCTGGGCCCTCTTCCCGCTGCTCGACGGCAACAAGGGCCTCGGCGCGACGATCGCGATCTACGCGGGCGGGCTCGTCGTCGGCTATCTGGCCGGCTTCGTGGCGACGTACTTCTGGGGCTTCAGCAAGGAACTCCTGGCGGAGTTCGACGTGGAGACGGAAGCCGAGGTACGACCGGAGTCCACGGACACGGACACGGACCCGGCCCCGTCTCCGGTGAAGGTCTGAGAGGTACGGGAGAGGGCCCGGCCGGAGAGATCCGACCGGGCCCTTCCTCGTCCCCACCGACAGAGAACGTCACCGGCAGAGAACGTCACCGGCAGAGAACGTCCGCCTCCGGCCGCACCCCCTCCGTCAGGAAGCGGGTCACCGCCCGGTCGCCGCACGCGTTCCCGTTGCCGAGGTAGACCGCGTGGCCGCCCTTGTCGACCGAGACGAGGCGCGCCCGGTCGCCGAAGGCCTCCCGCATCTTGAGGCCGGCGGAGTGCGGGGTCGACGGGTCGCGCAGGTTCTGGATCATGAGGACGTTGGACGGGCCGCGGTCGGTGATGCGGGTCGGCTTCTCCACGGCGCCGCCCTTCCAGAAGGCGCAGGGCGTGATGTTCGCGGGCATGCCGGCGGTCAGCGGGTGGCGCGCGCGGTCGGCGGCGACGGCCCGCTCGTACGCCGGGACGGACGCGGGCCAGTCCACGTCGTTGCAGATCACGGCCACGCTGACGGTCGCCGCCTCGTCGGGCATCGGCCCGGCCAGCTCCGGCGGCAGGACGGGCACGCCGGCCGGGTCGAGGGCCTGGGACATGAGGCGGGCGAAGGCCGGGAAGGAGGCGTCGGAGTACAGCGCCTGCTGGAGCGCCTGCCGCAGGACCGTGCCCGTCAGCGGCACACCGGGGGTCGTCGTCGCGCGCGGCGCGCGGTCGAGGCGGGCGGCGAGGTCGAGGAACAACGGCCGTACGTCCTCGGGGCGTTCGGCGAGCTGCCCGTCGCGGGCGGCCCAGGCCGCGAAGTCCGGGAAGCGGTCCTCGGCGCCGCGCGCCATGCCCGCGAGCCAGCCCTGCGCGACGTGCTTCGGGTCGGGGTCGGCGCTGCTGTCGAGGACCCAGCGGTCGGTGCGCTCCGGGAACTTCTGGGCGTAGACGGCGGCCACGTACGTCCCGTACGAGACGGCCCACGCCGACAGCTTCCGCTCGCCGAGCGCCTGCCGCAGCCGGTCGAGGTCCCGTGCCTGGTTGGCGGTCGTGAGGCTCCGCACCATCGCGCCACCGTTCCGGGCGCAGTCCTCGGCCATCCGGCGGGAGCGGGCGGCGTTCTCGCCGATGCCGCCGTCGGCGGCGGGCCAGGACCGCAGGGTCACCAGGCGCCGGTCGTCCGCGTCGAAGCCGCACCGGGCCTTCGCGGAGCCGCCGACCCCGCGCGGGTCGAAGGCGACGAGGTCGTACGCGCCGTTCGTCTCCTTCGCCAGCGCGGCCCCCTTCTGCCCGAGCCGCTGCACCCCGGAGCTCCCCGGGCCGCCCGGGATCACCATGAGCGTCCCGCGCCGCGCCTCGGGCCGGGTGCTGCGCAGCCGGGCGACCGCGAGCCCGATCCGCTCGCCCTCCGGGTCGGCGTAGTCGAGGGGTACGGAGAGCGTGGCGCACTGCTGCCCCGGCAGCGGCTTCACGGCGGGGTCGCAGTCGCCCCACACCAGCCCGGTCGCGGCGGTGGCGGGGGCGGCCCCGCCTCCGACGAGTCCGACGCCCGCCACGGCGGCGACGGAGAGGGCGAGCATCAGGGCCTTGCGTCCACGGTTCGTTGTCATGCGCACAGCCTCTCGGACCTGGCCTCCCGCCCCCATCCGGCAGACAGGCGGGTCCGGGGTGGGGCCAACCCCCGGACTTCCGCGGGTGCTTGACTCACCCCATGAGCGCACGTGACGCACGCGAGTCGTACGGGACCCACCCGGAGTACATCTCCGCCGTCCTGGACCTCCTGGGCGGGGACGCGCTGCTCCTCTCGTACGAGGAGCAGCGCACGTACGCCGAGGCGAGCCTGAACCGGTTCGAGGCCATCGGCTCGGCCCGGGTGGACTGGCGGGGTGCCGAAGTCGTCGAGCGGAAAGAGGAGTTCGACGGAGAGGCGCTGGCCGCCCTCCTCCACACGCACGCGGGCCCCGACGAGCTGGTGATCGTCTTCTGGGACAACCTCGCGGTCCCCTCGATCGCCCTCACGGCCGCCCGGGCCTCCCGGCACGCCGCCGCGCTCCTCGACCAGGGCCCCACCTGCTGGTTCTTCCTCACGGACAGCGGAATCCTGATCGAGTTCCAGGACGGCGAGGGCTTCACGACGGGAAGACCACCGGCACCACACCCTGTGCCTAGACTCCGCCCATGACCACCACAGCGCTCACCGCCGTCGCCGCCGACCTCGCCCCCACCGGGGTCCTCCGCGCCTCCATCAACCTCGGGAACCCCGTGCTCGCGCAGGGCACGCCCGAGGCCCCGGCCGGGATCACCGTGGACCTCGCGCGAGAGATCGCGGCCCGGCTCGGCGTCGGCGTCGAACTCCTCTGCTTCGACGCGGCCCGGAAGTCCTTCGACGCGATGGCGGACGGCCGCGCCGACCTCTGCTTCCTCGCCGTGGACCCCGCGCGCGAGACGGAGGTCGCCTTCACCGCCCCGTACGTCGTCATCGAGGGCGTCTACGCCGTACCGCGCGACTCGGCGCTCCGCACCGTCGAGGACGTGGACGCGCCGGGCGTCCGGATCGGGGTCAAGAAGGGCTCCGCGTACGACCTGTTCCTGTCGCGGAACCTCGCCCACGCGACCGTGGTGCAGGGCGAGGAGGGCGTCGACGTCTTCCGGGCCGAGGGTCTCGAGGTGGGCGCGGGCATCCGGCAGCCGCTCACCGCGTACGCCGCCGCGCACCCGGACGTGCGGCTGATCGAGGGCCGGTTCATGGAGATCCGGCAGGCGGTCGGGACGACGATCGGGCGCCGCCCCGAGACCGTCGCGTTCCTCCGCGACACGGTCGAGGAGCTGAAGGCGAACGGGTTCGTCGCGGAGTCGCTGCGGCGGTCGGGGCAGGAGGAGGGGCTGGTGGCGCCGGGGGCGTGATCAGGCGGTGGGTTCGGGGGCGTCGTACAGGGGGCCGGCGAAGGTGCGCAGGGGCTCGTGGAAGCTGCGCAGGGGTATGCACCGGGCTCCAGCTCTGTACTCGACGTACACCGCGTAGCTTCCATCCTCCCGTTCCCTGATCCCGTGCTTGTTCAGCCACGTCTCGGCCGGGGCTCCGCCCTCGCGGAACCAGACCCGCACCTCGGTCGGCCGGACATCGGTACGGCCCGCGTCCGGTCCGCCCAGGGTGACGCGCTCGACCGCGGGCCATCCAAGGGTGAAGGTCTTCTCCATGCCTCCCTCGGGGTGGGTCACCGAGAGCCCGTCGTGGTCCATGGTCACGACGGGTGATTTCGCGTACAACCCGCGCACCACTCTGCTCAGCAGCCCGCAGGCCAGCACCACGCCGAACACGATGAACCCGATGCCGGTGACGGAGCGATACTCGTACCAGGCAACGCCCCCCAGGAGCAGCCCAAGAAGCGCGGGCTCCCAGAGGTCGCCCCACACGATCCCGGCCACGATCTGCCCCCGCGTGGCCGTGAGCGTCACCCTGTCCTTCCCCCCGCCCCCCTCACCGTTCCGCATCGGGCCCTTCGGCCCGCCCGGCTCCACCGTCAGCATCGCCAACGCCTCCGTCGCCGTCGGCCGAGCCGCCGGGTCCCTCTCCAGCAGGGCGGCCAGCAGCGGGGCCAGACCGCCGGCGCGCTGGGCGGGCTTCGGTGTCTCGGTCAGCGCGGCGACCGGGTTCTCGCGGGGGAAGGGCAGGTCGCCCTCGACGGCCTCGTAGAGCGTCACGCCCAGCGAGTAGAGGTCCGAGGCACCGCTGGGCGGGACGCCCTGCCACCGCTCGGGAGCGGTGTAGCCGGGTGTGCCGATGACGAGGTTGGTCGGCGTCAGACGGGTGTCGGCGTGGCCCACCGCGATGCCGAAGTCGGTGAGGAGGACGTCGCCGTGGGGCGTGAGCATGACGTTCGCGGGCTTGACGTCACGGTGGAAGATCCCGGCCTCCTGCGCGGAGCCGAGTGCCCGCAGGAGGGCGGTGGCGACGGTGCGTGCGGTGCCCTCGGGAAGGGGGCCGTTCTTCTTGATCTCGTCGGCGAGGGAGTGCCCTTCCACCAGCTGCATGACGATCCAGGGCGCGCCGTCCACCTCGATGACGTCGTGCACCGTGACGATGTGCGGGTGGTCGCGCAGCCGGGCGGCGTGCCGGGCCTCCCGTATGGCGCGGACCAGGAGATCCGCGCGTTCCTCCGGTGAGGCCTGCACCAGGCGGACCTGCTTGATCGCCACGTCGACGCCGAGCGCGGTGTCCTCGGCGGCCCAGACCTGGCCGAACCCCCCGGAGCCGAGAAGACGGTTCAGCCGATAGCGGTCGCCGATCAGTCGTCCAGCCTCTGCACTCACTGCCCACTCCCCGTTCCCCTGCCGCATCCCCAGCGGCAGCGGTCGCCCCACTCTGGCCCATTCCCCCGAACAGCCGCTACTACAGCTGTAATTGACGCCACGAAGAGCCACAAAGACCCGAGGGTCCGGCCGCACTGCGCGGCCGGACCCTCGGGGTCACCTGCGGGTCGGGTCAGTAAAGGCCCTTGAAGCCGTTCCACCCGCTGGCGCCGATCATCACCCTGGCCCCGTACGCCCCGGTCCCGGTGCCGCTGTACCGCCACAGCTTCCCGGCGGTGTCGCGGGCCAGGAGGTCGGCGCGTCCGTCGCCGGACAGGTCGCCGACGCCGACGAGGGAGGAGTACACGCCCCAGCCGCCGCCGACCTTCACGCGCGCGGTGACACCGCCGGTCGCGGTGCCGTAGTAGCGCCACAGGACACCGGAGGCGTCCATGCCGAGGAGGTCGCCGCGGCCGTCGCCGTTGAGGTCGCCGGCACCGACGATCTTCTTGTACAGCTTCCAGTCGGTGCCGATCCGGACCCGGGCCTTGAGCCGGTGGTCGGCGGTGCCGCCGTAGAAGTACACGTCACCGGTCGACGCCTGACGAACGACCAGGTCGGCGTACCCGTCGCCGTTCACGTCACCGGGGGACGTGAGGACGTCGTACTGCCCCCAGCCCGAGCCGACGAGGGTGTACGGCGAGGAGGCCGAGACCACCTTCCCGCAGCCCGGCCGGTAGGCCCGCAGCTGGTCGCCCACGCGGGCGTAGACGTCGGCGCAGCGGTCGCCGTCGAGGTCGCCGGTCGGCACGAACACGGAGGCCGTGGGGAACGTGGTCCCCGTCCCGGCGATCCGCGCCGACACCGCGCCCGTACCGGTCCCCCGGTACATCGACACGAGCCCGGCGGTGTCCGTCACGAGGAGGTCGCCGAAGCCGTCGTCGCCGGCGAGGTCGCGCCACACGGCGGCGCCGCCGGAGACCGACAGCGTCCCGGAGGAGGACAGGTCCGCCTGGACGCCGTCGGCGGCCTTCGCGGTCAGGGTCCAGGTGTAGGCGCCGTTCACGGCGAGGCGGCCCGCCGTGTCCTTCCCGTCCCAGGCGGGGGTGACGATGCCGCGCGCCTCGCCCCCGGTCAGGGTGCGGACGACCTTGCCGGTCGCCTTGTGCTTGAGCGTCAGCGTCCAGGAGGCGGCGGGCTTGGAGAGCCACCAGCGGGGCTTCCAGGTACCGGCCCTCAGGTTGACGGAAGCGGCCGCGTCCGTGTCGATGACGGCGATCCGGGAGGCCGGGACGCCGGACGGGACGATCCGCACGTGGCGGTCGTCGCCGGTGTAGGCGACGTGTCCGCCGAAGCGGTCGACGGTCCAGCCGGCCCGGCGGGTGGTGTTCTTGCCGAGGTCGGCGGGGGTGGCGACGACGCGGTGGGGCGCGTCGACGGGGTTTCCGCTCGCCGGGAGGCCGTTGTGGACGTCGTAGAGGGTGAGGCCGTCGGTGTCCGAGCGGGAGACGAAGTAGCCGTCGCCGAGGAGGACGTCGTCCTTGCCGAGGCGCAGGACGCGCCCGTCGGCCTGGTCGTACAGGCCCGCGCCCTTGAAGTCGTCGCCCCAGAAGTTCGTGCACTTCCAGTACACGAGGCGGCCCACGGCCTGGAGCTCGCCGGGGACGCAGCCCGCGTCGAAGGACCCAACGGTGGAGGTCCCCGCCGGGAGGGTCTTGGCGACCACGGTGGTCGGCACGCTGCCGCTGCCGTCCGCGCGGCCGAGGGCGCTCCACAGCGTGTTGCCCCAGACGGCCGAGGCGACCGGGGTGCGCTTCTGGAGCACGGCGCCGGAGTCGGTGCCGCGGAACTCGACGACGGCCTGATTGCCGTCCGAGGCCTGGTCGACGACGCCGAAGCGGCCGGACAGGTCGACGAGCTGCGGGCTGCTGACCCCGGTCGTCAGCCTCGGACCCCACGCGTCGGAGCCGTTCCGGAAGAGCATGGTCAGGTCCTGCTCGGTGCCCGCCTTGCGGCCGTGGTGGCCGTCGCCGCTCGCGAACATGGTGACGCAGTAGAACTCGCCGGAGTTTCCGCAGTCGTCGTCCCGGCCGTTCGTGAGGCCGTCGACCGTCGAGCGCAGTTCCTCGGGCCGTCCGGAGGTCTTCAGCCAGGTGCTCCGGTAGCCGCCGATGTAGGTGCCGGGCATGTAGAGGTTGGAGTCGTCGGCCGTGGTGAGGATGCCGCTGCCGAGGGAGATGCCGGCGGGCTCGGCCTCCATGTCCGCGATGTCCGCGACCCGCTTGCGGGTGACGGTGCCGTCCGCGGCCCGGCTGAAGAGGTAGTACCCCCAGTCGAGGGCCCCGCGGTCCGTGCGCTTCTCGGCGCCCGCGACGAGCAGCGAGCCGTCGGGGGTGCGGTGGAGGGAAGTGGAGGAGACGTCGAGCAGGGACGCGGTGTAGCCGGTGCCGGCGTCGAACTGCCGGAGCGCGTTGCCCCGGTACTCGTTGTTGCCGGGGTTGGGCGGGGTCACGGTGAGCAGGTGGTCGCCGAGCTTGCGCACGACGTCGTCGTACGCGATGTCCCGCACGTCGAGGCGGGTCGGGGCCGCGTCGAGGTCGTTCCGGTCGTACACCTCGGCGACGCCGTACTCGGCCCCCTGCTGGAGGACGGTGTCCTTGTCGAAGGAGACGCTCTCGCCCTGGGCGGAAAGCGTCTTGACCTTCCCGGTCGCGAGGTCGACGACCCACCACCCCTGGCTCATCGTGGAGCCGCTCCAGGCGATGCCGCGGACGGCGACCGACCGCGCGTCGCCCTCGCTGACGGTGAGGCTCCCGCCCTCGGGCAGGCCCTCCACCTGCTGGTCCCGCACACCGCCGTCGGACGGGTGCAGGAGGTGCAGGCCCGTCACCTCGCGCTCGGTGCCCGTGCGGGTGATGACGGTGTCGCCGTACGTCGCGACGTACGTCTGGCCCTCCGGGATCGGGACCGTGACCGTCTCCCCGCCGCCGGCCCGCTGCTGGAGCGTCACGTGCGGGGCCGGGGTCTCCGCATAGACGGCCACGGTGTCGGAGCCGTGCCCGAAGTCGGCCGGGTACTCGCCGAAGCGGAAGTCGTCGACGTCGTACGAGAGCGGCTTCGGCAGGCGGTGGTCGAGGACCGTCGTCGCGCCGGTCGCGTAGTCGGTCCAGCGGAGCCGGTCGTCGCCCTCCTGCGCGGTGAGGAAACCGGTCTCGCCGGCGTTCAGGACGATGGTGGCGCGGGGCACGTAGCGGGCTCCCGCGCTGACGACGACGGCTTCGCCGGCCGTCGCCGTGGGCGTGCCGGCCGCCACCGCCCCCACGGTGGCGCCGGCACCGGCCGTCACCGCGAGGGTGACGGTGAGTGCGATGCGGCCGAGCGCACGTCGGCGCGGCCGTCTGTCCAACGGATCGTTCACGCGGAAATCCCTCCCCAGGGCATACGGCGCGGGAAAGGGGCCGAAGGCCTCGCCTTCCCCGCGAGCAGCCAGACAGTAACAGAGGACGGAGCAGCCTCGGGAGGATTTTCGAACCCGTTCAACTTCTCTTCCGGGACTCGGCAGAAAAACCCTTCCGGCGACTGCCGGGAACACCCCTTCCCCGGCCCTGGAGAGCCCCTCCCGGCCACTGGCACCCCCTCGCCCCACCCCGGCCCCACGGGCCGCCCACGAGCCCGCCCACGCCCCGCCCAGCGGATCACCGCACCGCCCCTGACCTGGGCTTTTACCCTCAACTCCCCTAATCTTGAGGGGACTCGGAGGGGAGATCCACATGGACGCCACGAACCGCAGCATCCGCACGATCGACGACGTACTCACCCTGCTCGACGGCCTGTTCTCACCCGGCGCCGACCGCTGGACGAAGGGCGGCGCCGACTGGTGGGACGGGTTCTACGCGGACCGGGACAAGCCCGTGCCGTTCTTCGTCGCGAAGCCCGACGAGAACCTCGTCTCGTACGTCGAGCAGGGCCTGCTCCCGGCCGGCGGCAAGGTCCTCGACCTCGGCTGCGGGCCCGGCCGGAACGCCCTGTACCTCGCGTCGGCCGGTTACGAGGTGACCGGCGTCGACCTCTCGCCCACGGCCGTCGCCTGGGCGGAGGAGCGCGCCCGCGAAAAGGGCGCGGAGAACGTCCGGTTCCTGTGCGGCGACGCCTTCACGGCCGCGCTCGACGGGCCGTACGACCTGGTCTACGACTCCGGCTGCTTCCACCACCTGCCCCCGCACCGCCGGATCAGCTACCTCGCGCTCCTCGACCGCGTCCTCGCCCCCGGCGGCCACTTCGCCCTCACCTCGTTCGCGGCCGGCGAGGGCGGCATGGGCTCCGAGCTCCCGGACGCCGACTTCTACCGGGAGGGCAAGCTGCACGGCGGGCTCGCGTACACGGACACCTCGTTCCGCGCGATCTTCGCCGACCTGACGGAGATCGAGCTCCGCCGCATGCACGACCAGTCCGCCGACTCGCCCACCTTCGGCGAGTCCTTCCTCTGGACGGGCCTCTTCCGCCGCTGACGCCACGCCACCGGCTCAAGGCATGCCCCCTCAGGGCATGCCTTCTCGGCGCATGCCGTCCAGATGCTCCGCCAGCCGGTCGTACTGCTCCCTCACCCCCGCCTCCATGCCCGCCGCCAGCGCCTGGTCCCTCACCTCGTTCGAAGGCCAGAGGGAAGTGCTGGTCAGGGCCGTGCCACCGTCGGGGGTCGCGTCGAAGGTGAGGGTCACGCGGACCGGCTCGGCGTCCGGCATCTGCTCGAAGACCTCCGTGTAGTCGAGCCGTTCCACCGGGACGACGTCCTCGTACCTCCCGGAGAAGACGATCTGCTGGCCGTCGGGCCCGGTCTGGCCCCAGCGCCAGACCCCGCCCGCCCGCAGGTCGATGTCGACGACGGAGGTCGTCAGCCCGTCCGACCCGTACCACTCCCGCACGTGCTCGGGTCGCGTCCAGGCCTCCCAGACGCGGTCCGGCGGGGCGTCGAAGGTGCGGGTGATGACCAGTTCGCGGTCGGCCGGCGTCGTCAGAAGGGTGACCATCGCTCCGAATCCCTTCACGAAGGGGCCATTCCAGGATCACCCCGGCACCCCGCTCCGGCATCCCCGTAAAGCGAATGAACATGTTCAACAGGTGAGCGCTAAAGTTCTGCCCACGCGGCCGCCCGGCTGAGGGCGTGGCCGCGATCTCAGACCTGTGGGGGGTCCCTTTGCCGCGCTCAACGCGCAGGCTTCCGCACGCCTTCGTCCGTGCGGCCGCCGTCTTCGCTCTCTCCGCGGGCGTCCTCACGCCCGCCGTCATCCACGCCCCGGCCGCGCACGCGGACGTGACGAACACCGCCGACACCACGCTCGACGACGGGCGCTACCGCGTCGGGCTGCTCGGCGACGCGTTCTGGGTCAAGGTCAGCGTGCTGGCCTCCACCGCCCCGGACGCCCCGGTGCTCGCCTCCACGGAGGAACTGACCCTGCTCAACGGGTACTGGACCACCGACGCGCGCCTCACCCTCCCCGAGGGGACCGCCCTCGGGGACTACCCGGTCCGCATCGACTACCGGCGGCCCGGCGGCACCACCACGTACCGGGCGGGCGCCGCCTACAGCCACAAGCCGCACGTCGGCGTCGGCAGGATCACCGCCGACCGCGCGACCACCAGCTACGAGCATCCCCAGGTCGTCCTCTCCGGCACCACGACCAGCTGGAACCCGGCCACCGGCGAGCGCTCCACCGCGCCCGAGGGCACCCGGGTGCAGTTCTGGTTCCAGACCTACGGCACCTCCGGATACGTCGACCGCACGGGCACCGCGACCGTCCGCGCCGACGGCACCTTCTCCGTGGCGGTCACGCCCCAGGGCCGGCTCACCGGCGGCTCGGCGACCATCGCCCCGAGCCCCGGCATCGACCCGGACGAGCCGAACCGCGACGTGCCGGACGTGCCCATCGAGCAGACGCGGTACCGGATCACCGCCGACGGCGACAAGTACCGCGTCCGCGCCGGCACGGACCTCCGCGTCACCGGACTCGTCGAACGGCTCACGGCCGACGGCTGGAAGCCCTTCGCCGATGCGCCCGTCGTCGCCACCGGGACCCAGCCCGGGTGGTACGAGACGGGCGCGGTCAACGTGCTCGGCTCGGGCACCTCCTCGGCGACCGGCACCTTCTCGCTCCCCGCGCGGGTCCAGTACGCGACCGACTACGTCTACGCCTCGCTGCGGCCCTCCCCGTACTTCGCGGACGACCCCCGGCCCTACGACAAGATCGACGTCGTCGTCCCGCAGCAGTTCACCTTCTCGCCGTACACCGCCACCCTCGACGAGTACGGCAAGCTCGTCGTCGCGGGCGGCCTCAGCAGCAGCCTGGCCTGCTACGAGACCCAGCCCGTGACGCTCCAGGCGTCCCTGGACGGCGGACGCAGCTGGTCCACCCTCCGCTCCGGGCGGACCGACACGAGCTGCCAGTACAACTTCACGCTCCGGGGCTACGAGTCCGCGCTCTACCGGGTGCAGCACCCGGAGACGAACCAGCTCGTCGCCAAGACCGGCCCGAGCCTGAAGCGGGGCCGCACGCCCACCCGCTTCTCCGCCTTCACCATCAGCCCCACCCGGCCCGTGGTGAACGGCAAGATGACCGTCTCCGGCACCGTCCAGCGCAAGATCGGCGGCGTCTGGAAGCCGCTCGGCGGAGTCAAGCTGACCCTGGTCTACAAGCCCAAGGGCGAGAACCAGTGGTACTGGGTGACCCAGAGCATCACCACCAACACCAGCGGCAACTTCAGCTACCGCGCCACCGCCTACGGCGACGGCTCCTGGGCGCTCTACCTCAACACCACGGGCAGCTACTTCTACAGCGAGACGAATGCGAAGTACATCGATGCGCGCTGACCTCCGCCTCTCCCTGACAGCCGCCGTCGCGGCCGTGGCCCTGGCCGCGTCGACCGCCCCCGCCCTCGCCGAGGAGACCCCGGCGGGCAGCCCGCTCGTCGGCATCGGCCGCGCCGTCACCGACGACGCCCAGCGCGGCACCTTCCAGGTGACCGCCTGGACCGACGCCCCGCAGGCCGAGGTCACCACCGTCTCGGCCCGGATCCGGCAGGGCGACACCGTCCTCGCCGACATCCCGGCGCTCGTCCCCGGAGACTCCGGGGACCCCGGGCTCGCCCACACCTTCCGGCTGCCCGCCGAGGCGACGCTGAAGCTGGTCGAGGACGGCGGCACCCTCCCGTCCCTCGGGACGTACGCCATCGACGTCACCGCCACCGACTCGCTCGGCAACAAGCTCACCCGCGCCGACGCGGGCCGGCTCGACTTCCGGCTGCGGCCGGAGCTCGTCTCCTTCGGCGTGGGCGTCCCCGCCTGGGACGACCGCAACGCCCGCCCCCAGGGCAACCTGAGCGGCGTCCAGCCCGGCTCCGGCGACATCGTGCCGCTCCCGGACCGCACGGTCACCGTCCGGCACGGCGACGCGACCGACGAGACCCCCCGGACCCTCGTCACCTCCGCCACCGGCGACTTCACCGGCGAGCCGTACGCCGTCGCCGGCCCCGGCGACACCTTCACGGCCTCGTTCACCGAGGACAGCGCCGAGGTGCACGGCAGCGCGAGCGCCTCACGCGAGGTCCGGGAGACCTACAAGCCGCTCCGCGCGACGGCCACCGCCACCGCCGACAGGAAGCGGGCGCTCAACGGCGAGACCGTCACCATCGGCGGACGGCTGACCGACCCGGCCGCCGCGGGCGCGCCGCTCGCCGACCAGCCCGTCCGCGTGGCCTTCGGCCCGCAGGTCGCGAACGTGCGCACGGACGCGGACGGCCGGTTCACCGCGAAGCTCCCCGCCTACGCCGGCTCCGGCCAGTACGAGTGGGAGGTCACCTCCGGGGACCCGTTCCTGAGCTTCGACCGGCTCTCGGGCCCGCTCGCCGTCCCCCTGGAGTCCCGCCTCGACCTCCTCGGCGCCTCGCTGTCCGCCTACGGCACCCTCACGGTGTCCGTCCACCTCCGCGCGCTGTACATGCCGGACGCGTACATGTCGGATCAGAACGTGCAGCTGGAGCAGTCCGTCGACGGCGGCTGGAAGCGCGTCCCCCTCCGGGAGGCCTCCTTCTCCTGGGACAGCATCACGCTCGTGGCGGGCAGCCGGGGCGGCTGGTTCCGGGTCCGTCACCTGACGACCGACCAGCTCGCCGGGGCCACCTCGTCCTCCTTCCGGCTCGTCCGCAACGACGCCCGGATCGTCTCCCTGAACGCCGGCCCCGAGCCGGTCGCCAAGGGCGGGTACGTGACCACGACCGGCACGCTCCAGCACTACTGGGACGGCGCCTGGCGGGCGTACGGGAACGCCCCGGTGGTCCTGCAGTTCCAGGCCAGGGGCTCGACGACCTGGAAGACCGTGGTGTCCGGCCGCTCCAGCTCCACCGGCAAGGTCTCCCTGAAGGCGAGGGCGAGCGCCGACGGCAGCTGGCGGATCTACTGCTACGGCGACTACCGGCACTTCAACTCCCCGCCGTCGGCCGGCGGGGACTACGTCGACGTGCGCTGATCACCTCTGCCGAGGCAGGAACGCCCGAGGGCGGCACCCCCACCAGGGGGTGCCGCCCTCGTTCGCGTTCAGCGATGAACCACCGATCCGTCAGGATCAGAAGTCCATGTCACCGCCCGGCATGCCGCCGCCGGCCGGCGCGGCGGCCTTCTCCGGCTTGTCGGCGATGACGGCCTCGGTGGTGAGGAACAGCGCGGCGATCGACGCGGCGTTCTGCAGCGCGGAGCGCGTGACCTTGGCCGGGTCGATGATGCCCTCGGCGATGAGGTCGACGTACTCGTTGGTCGCGGCGTTCAGGCCGTGGCCGACGGGCAGGTTGCGGACCTTCTCCGCCACGACGCCGCCCTCGAGACCGGCGTTGACGGCGATCTGCTTCAGCGGGGCCTCAAGGGCCAGCTTGACGATGTTGGCACCGGTGGCCTCGTCGCCCGTCAGGTCGCCCTCGAGCTTCTCGAAGACGTTGGAGGCCTGGAGCAGGGCCACGCCACCGCCGGCGACGATGCCCTCCTCGACGGCCGCCTTCGCGTTGCGAACGGCGTCCTCGATGCGGTGCTTGCGCTCCTTGAGCTCGACCTCGGTCGCGGCACCGGCCTTGATGACGGCCACGCCGCCGGCCAGCTTCGCGAGGCGCTCCTGGAGCTTCTCGCGGTCGTAGTCCGAGTCGGAGTTCTCGATCTCGGCGCGGATCTGGTTCACGCGACCGGCGACCTGGTCGCTGTCACCGGCACCGTCGACGATGGTGGTCTCGTCCTTGGTGATGACGACCTTGCGGGCGCGGCCGAGCAGGTCCAGGCCCGCGTTCTCGAGCTTGAGGCCGACCTCCTCGGAGATGACCGTGCCGCCCGTGAGGATGGCGATGTCGTTCAGCATGGCCTTGCGGCGGTCGCCGAAGCCCGGGGCCTTGACGGCAACGGACTTGAAGGTGCCGCGGATCTTGTTGACGACCAGGGTCGACAGGGCCTCGCCCTCGACGTCCTCGGCGATGATCAGCAGCGGCTTGCCCGACTGCATGACCTTCTCCAGGAGCGGAAGGAGGTCCTTCACGGAGGAGATCTTCGAGTTGACGATCAGGAGGTACGGGTCGTCGAGCGACGCCTCCATGCGCTCCATGTCGGTGGCGAAGTACGCCGAGATGTAGCCCTTGTCGAAGCGCATGCCCTCGGTGAGCTCGAGCTCCAGACCGAAGGTCTGCGACTCCTCGACGGTGATGACGCCTTCCTTGCCGACCTTGTCCATCGCCTCGGCGATGAGCTCGCCGATCTGGGTGTCGGCGGCGGAGATGGAGGCCGTGGAAGCGATCTGCTCCTTGGTCTCGACATCCTTCGCCTGCTCGAGGAGGGCGCCGGAGACGGCCTCGACGGCCTTCTCGATGCCGCGCTTGAGGGCCATCGGGTTGGCACCGGCGGCGACGTTGCGGAGACCCTCGCGGACGAGCGCCTGGGCGAGGACGGTGGCGGTGGTCGTACCGTCGCCGGCGACGTCGTCCGTCTTCTTGGCGACTTCCTTGACCAGCTCGGCGCCGATCTTCTCGTACGGGTCCTCGAGCTCGATCTCCTTGGCGATGGAGACACCATCGTTGGTGATCGTGGGGGCGCCCCACTTCTTCTCGAGGACGACGTTGCGGCCCTTGGGGCCGAGGGTGACCTTGACGGCGTCAGCGAGCTGGTTCATGCCGCGCTCGAGACCGCGCCGGGCCTCCTCGTCGAACGCGATGATCTTGGCCATGTGAAGTGGTCCTCCCGGACATGGGGTGGATAACGCTCCAGGACCGCGCCGACGCCCGCGACGGACGGCCTGCGTGCCCGGTGGTTCCTTGCCCCACCTGCCCGCGGGCCTCGTCTGCCCGATCCTCGTAAGCACTCTCACCTTCCGAGTGCTAACGCCAATGATTAGCACTCGCCCTAGGAGAGTGCAAGCGACTCTCGTGTTTCGGGAGGCGGATCAAGACGGCCCCGAGGAACGCACGAGGGGTCCGCATCCCCTCAGGGATGCGGACCCCTCGACGGCGTGCGTCGGTGGCCGATCGCGCCGCGCTCAGACGGCGAGCTTGACCATGTCCGCCTGCGGACCCTTCTGGCCCTGCGAGATCTCGAACTCGACTCGCTGTCCCTCTTCGAGGCTGCGGTAGCCATCCATCTGGATCGCGCTGTAGTGGACGAAAACATCCGCACCACCGTCGACCGCGATGAAGCCGTAGCCCTTCTCCGCGTTGAACCACTTGACGGTGCCCTGAGCCATGCCTAACTCCCCTATTACTGGCCCTTGCGCGGGACCGCACCTCGCGGACCCGGGTCAGACCCTGCGCCGGAACGCGTCGACCGCCGCTGAATGTATCTGCCCAACTGCCCTCTGCAACAGGTCATTCGACCGAGAATTCTGGGCGTCCCGGAAAGGGGAATTGGGGAGAATCCCCTGGATGACGGGGCAAGTCGGGCCCGGCAAAGCGCGCAGAACGTACACAACGCACCGGCACTTTGGCTGCTTCTTGTCAGGTGCGGACGCATTCTCATATGCGTTTGGCACGAGCAGCGGAGGGGACTTCCCCAACTCTATCGCGCTCAACCATGCAGAATTGCCCCTTCCGCTTATAGCGCGGAAGGGGCAACTCGTACTGACCGGTAAGGATCGGTAAAGAATCAGCAGCAGCCGGCACTCCGTGCCGAATGGTCAGCCTCCGGCGACGGCCGGGATGATCGAGACGCCCGCGCCCGCCGGGGTGGCGGTCTCCAGGCCCTGCTCGAAGCGCACGTCGTCGTCGTTGACGTACACGTTGACGAAGCGGCGCAGCTTGCCCTGGTCGTCCAGGACGCGGGCGGCGATGCCCGTGTGGTTCTTCTCCAGGTCCGCGATGACCTCGGCGAGGGTCGCGCCCTCGGCCTGGACCTCGGACTGCCCGCCCGTGTAGGTGCGGAGGATGGTGGGGATGCGGACGTTCACGGCCATGTCTTCGTAACCTTTCAGTGGGCCAGGAGGGCGGGCCGGCTCAGAGCGCCAGGCCGGCGTCGCGGAACGCGTCCAGGCTCGGGCGGATGGTGGCGGTCGCCTGAGAGGTGTCGGCCACCGCGTCCAGGGTCTTGAGTCCGTCGCCGGTGTTGAGGACGACGGTGGTGAGGTTCGGGTCGATGAGACCGGCCTCGACGAGCTTCTTGGTGACGCCGACGGTCACGCCGCCCGCGGTCTCGGCGAAGACGCCCTCGGTCCGCGCGAGGAGCTTGATGGCGTCGACGACCTGCTCGTCGTTCACGTCCTCCACGGCGCCGCCGGTGCGGCGGGCGATGTCGAGGACGTACGGGCCGTCGGCCGGGTTGCCGATGGCGAGCGACTTGGCGATGGTGTTCGGCTTCTGGGGCCGTACGACGTCGTGGCCGGCCTTGAAGGCCGCCGACACCGGGGAGCAGCCCTCGGCCTGGGCGCCGAAGATCTTGTACGGCTTGTCCTCGACGAGGCCGAGCTTGATGAGCTCCTGGAGACCCTTGTCGATCTTCGTGAGCTGGGAGCCGGAGGCGATCGGGATGACGAGCTGGTCGGGGAGGACCCAGCCGAGCTGCTCGCAGATCTCGTACGCGAGCGTCTTGGAGCCCTCGCCGTAGTACGGACGGAGGTTGACGTTCACGAAGCCCCAGCCCTCGCCGAGCGGGTCGCCGATGAGCTCCGAGCAGAAGCGGTTGACGTCGTCGTAGTTGCCCTCGATGGCGACGAGGTCACCGCCGTAGACACCGGCCATGACGACCTTGCCCTGCTCCAGGTCGTGCGGGATGAACACGCAGGAGCGGAAGCCGGCGCGGGCGGCGGCGGCGCCGACGGCTCCGGCCAGGTTGCCGGTGGAGGAGCAGGAGAGGGTGGTGAAGCCGAAGGCGCGGGCGGCTTCGAGCGCCTGGGCGACGACCCGGTCCTTGAAGGAGTGGGTCGGGTTGCCGGAGTCGTCCTTGACGAAGAGCTTGCCGGGGGCGACGCCGAGCTCGCGGGCCAGGTTGTCGGCCTTGACGAGCGGGGTCCAGCCGGGGTTCAGGTTCGGCTTCTCGGCGACGTCGGCGGGGACGGGCAGCAGCGGGGCGTAGCGCCAGATGTTGGCGGGGCCGGCCTCGATCCGCTTGCGCAGCGCCTCGGGGTCGCCGGTGGGAAGGTCGTACGCGACTTCGAGCGGTCCGAAACAGAGTTCGCAGGCGAAGATCGGGCCGAGGGGGAAGACTTCACCGCATTCGCGACAGGAGAGCCCGGAAGCGGGACCGAGGTCGACGGAGGTTGCGGGGGTAGCGGTCTGTACAGCCATGGAGGCGAGGCCCTTTCTCCTCATCTTTCCCATGACGAATTTTTCGCCATGAGACGGATTTGGCACCTTCCCTAGCCGGGGACCTCGCTGTGCGAGACAAACCGACTGGAGGGTTGCCGGGGCTTCAACGGGCCGTTTCCCTCTGCCCCTCTGGATGAGCGGTATTCGATTGTGAGACGCGGGCGGCACCCCGACATGCATCGGGCATCCGCGTTGTTCAAGACTGTAACCGAAGGCCTCGAAGGTGGAGACCGACGTCCGATCCGCGAGATGGAGATCACGTTGCTGGAGGAAGTGGAGCGCTGGCTGGCCCGGCGGTCCTGGTCCGTGTCCGACCGCCCGCTGGACCGGGTGCTCGCCGCCAAACGGGGGACGACGGTCAGCGTCGTCCTGCCCGCCCTGAACGAGGAGGCGACGGTCGGGGACATCGTCTCCGTGATCCGCCGCGATCTGATGACCGAGTCCGTCCCCCTCGTCGACGAACTGGTGGTGATCGACTCGGGCTCCACCGACCGTACGGCGGAGGTGGCGGCGGCGGCCGGCGCGCGGGTCGTCGCGCGGGACGCGATCCTCCCCCGCATACCGGCGGTCCCCGGCAAGGGCGAGGTGCTCTGGCGGTCACTGATGGTGACGAACGGGGACGTGGTCTGCTTCGTGGACGCGGACCTGCGGGACTTCTCGGCGGACTTCGTGACGGGAATCGTGGGCCCGCTGCTCACGGACCCGGACGTGGACTTCGTGAAGGCGATGTACGACCGCCCCTTCGGAGACACCCCCGGTCAGGGCGGCCGGGTGACGGAGCTGGTGGCCCGCCCGCTCCTGAACCTCCACTGGCCGCAGCTGGCCGGCTTCGTGCAGCCGCTGGGCGGCGAGTACGCGGCCCGCCGCTCCCTCCTCGAACGGCTCCCCTTCCCCGTCGGTTACGGAGTGGAGCTGGGCCTGCTCGTGGACGCCCTGCACACGGTGGGTCTGGACGCGCTCGCGCAGGTGGACGTGGGCGTGCGCAAGCACCGCCACCAGGACGGGCAGGCGCTGGGCCGGATGGCGGCCGCGATCTACCGGACGGCGCAGCTGCGGCTGTCCCGGGGCCATCTCGTACGGCCCCGGCTGACGCAGTTCGAGCGGGGCGAGCAGGGCTTCGAGCCCCGGACGTACGCGGTGGACACGGAGGAGCGGCCCCCGATCGCCGAGATCGCGGAGTACGCGCGACGCCGCGTGGCGTGACGCTCGACGACGCCGCGTGGCCGGATCGGCTCGTCTCGTATACGTACGTTTGAGCATTTACGGGACGGGCTAGGTTCGCCACATGGCTACTGTGCTCGTGGCATCCAACCGGGGCCCGGTCTCGTACGTGCTCGCCGAGGACGGCTCGCTCGACACCAGACGGGGCGGCGGCGGCCTGGTCTCGGCCCTGAGCACCATCGACGCCCGGGAGGGCCTCTGGGTGTGCGCGGCGCTCGGCGAGGGCGACAGGGAAGCGGTCCGGCGGGGCGTCGCCGAGCAGGGCGTACGGATGCTGGACATCGCCCCGGACGTGTACGCCGACGCGTACAACGGCATCGCGAACTCGGTGCTGTGGTTCCTCCACCACCACCTGTACGACATCCCGCGGGAGCCGGTCTTCGACACGGGGTTCCGCCGCCGCTGGGAGTCGTACCGCACGTACAACCGCGCCTTCGCGGAGGCGCTGGCGGCGGAGGCGGCGGAGGGGGCGGCGGTCCTGGTGCAGGACTACCACCTGGCGCTGGTGCCCGGGCAGCTCCGCGACCTCCGCCCCGACCTGCGCATCGCCCACTTCACGCACACGCCGTGGGCGTCCCCGGAGTACCTCGGCATGCTCCCGGCGGACATCCGCGGGGAACTCCTCCGGGGCATGCTGGGCGCGGACCGGCTGGGCTTCCACACCCGGGCCTGGGCGAAGGCGTTCGAGGAGGGCGCGGGCGACCTGGGGCGCACGGAGGTCGCGGCGCACCCGCTGGGCGTGGACGGCGAGGAACTGCGGGCACTGGCGTACCGCCCGGAGGTGGACGAGAGGCTGGCGCGGCTCCGCTCGGAGATCGGCGACCGCAGGACGATCGTCCGGGTGGACCGCACGGAACTCTCGAAGAACATCCTGCGAGGCCTCCAGGCCTACCGCGAACTCCTGACCGCGCACCCCGAATGGCGCGACAGGGTCGTCCACCTGGCCTCGGCGTACCCCTCGCGCCAGGACCTGGAGTCGTACAGGTCGTACACGACGGCGGTGAGCGACCTGGCCGAGGAGATCAACACCGAATTCGGCACGGCGGACTGGCAGCCGGTCCTGGTCTCGGTGAAGGACGACTTCACCCGCTCCCTGGCGGCGTACCGCCTCGCGGACGTGGCCCTGGTGAACCCGGTGCGCGACGGCATGAACCTGGTCGCGAAGGAGATACCGGTCGTCTCCGAGACGGGCTGCGCGCTGGTCCTCTCCCGGGAGGCGGGGGCGTACGAGGAACTCCACGAGGACGCCCTGACCGTGAACCCCTTCGACGTCTCGGAAACGGCGGAGGCCCTCCACACGGCCCTCACGATGCCCCCGTCGGAACGCGCGGACCGCACGAAACGCCTGGCGGCGACGGCCACGGCGCACCCGCCGCAGCGGTGGTTCCTGGACCAGCTGGAGGCACTGCGGGAGCGGTGAGCCGGCAGCCCCGCTCCGCCCGACGGCGCGGGCGGGGCGGGGCTGCCGTTCAGGCTGCCGTTCAGGAGGAGAGGCGGTTCAGTGCCGCGGTGGCGATGCCTTCGACGTGGGCCGGGGCGTAGCCGGGCCGGCTGGTGAGCTCGACGACGGCGACCTTGGTGCCGCTGCGCAGGACCGCGACCCCGCCGGTGGCGGTGCCGTCGCCGTTGTAGGCCGGGTACCAGCGGGCGGTGCCGCCGGTGGTGGTCAGGGTGTGGGCCGCACCGTAGCGCCAGTGGCCGGCGGGCTCGTCCTGGCAGTCCTGGACGAGCGCGACGAGCTGCTTCTCCCAGGTGGCGGCCGCGGTCCCGGTGGGGGCGTTCGCGGCCGACTCGGTCAGCATGCCGTCGGTGTCGAAGGTCCAGTTCACGGACGCGTACGCGGTGGCGCCGCCCTTGGTCAGGTCGCGCATCGTCTCCTCGCCGGAGCACGCGGACAGCGCCTGGCGTCCGGTCAGCGCGACGGTCGCGCCGACCGGGTTCAGGCCCTTCTGGACGTAGTCCTCGCTCTGGACGAGGTGGGCGGAGCCGAGTCCGGGCGCGGCGACCGCGGCCGAGCGGGCGGCGGCGGCCGCGGTGCGGTGCGCGACCCCGTCGGCGGTGGCCGACTGGGTGCCGACGACGGTGGCCGTGATCAGTGCGGCGGCGAAGCAGGCCGCGGCGGCGAGGCGGTTGCGGCGAACGGACTTCTGCTGGACGGTCTGGTTCTCGGTCATCTGGTCCCCCTGCTGGTCGGGACGCCTGCTGCGTCCTCGTACAACCGGGGGAGATGCCGCCGGGGGAGGGAAAGTTGGAGCTCTGACCGGCTGTTTCACAGCTGTGACAGAGCGGTCCTGACGACGCGGTCCATCGCGGCCGTCCCCAGGCAGGCGTCGACCTCCAGCACCCCGTAGTGGGTGCCGCTGCGCAGCACGGCGATGCCGCCGCAGGGCTCCACGCCCTCGGGCGCCGTGCCGGTGGTGTTGAGGGATCCCTGGTAGACGCCCATCCAGCTCGCGGTGACGTCCGGGGCGAGCCGCAGCGTCGCGGTCCTTCCGTAGACCCAGTGCCCCGGCGCTTCCTCCTGGCAGGGCACCTGTTCCAGCAGCAGGCGGTCGGCGAAGTTCTGCGCCAGGGAAGGGCTCCGGGCCTCGGCGGCGAACTCGCGGGCGACCTGGTCGGCGCCGTCGAAGGCCAGCGTGGGGTCGCTCGGGTCGGTGCGGGGGCTGGTCATCAGTCCGCGGAAGTGGGCGCCGGGCCCGCCCAGGGTCTCCGTGAGGGTCTTCTCCCCGGTGCAGGCCGCGTTGGCGTAGTGCCCGTCGCCGTACCGGTCGGTGACGTGGATCTTCCCGATGCCGGCGTCCGGGCCGAACGCCGCGGGTCCCAGAAGGTTCGCCTTCGTCACCGGCCCGGTCGCACCGGTCGGCGAGCCGGAGCCGGAGGCCGAGGGCGCGGGCGTCGGGGCGGACGCGCCGGGCGTCGCGGGAGCGGACGCGCCCCGGGACGCCCCGCCGACCGCGGCGACCGACCGCTCCGGCGGGTGCGCGTCGGCGCCCGAGGGCGAGGGCAGGACGAATCGGCCGGTCACCAGACCGAGCGCGGCGGCTGCCACCAGGGCGGCGACGGCGGACCGGGTCCGGACGACGGCGTGGCCGCCGCCCCTCGCGGGACCGCCGCTCACGGACCGGTGACCAGGCGCTCGCGCATGAAGCGGCGGGCCTGGTGGATGCGGTCCTTGACCGTGCCCAACGGGGCGTCCAGCTGCTCGGCCACCTGGACGTAGGTCAGGTCGCCCAGGTCGCGCAGCACGAAGGACTCCACCAGGGTGGGGTGCCGCTGCTCCAGCGCGGCCAACGCCTCCATCAGGTCGAGCCGGCTCCCGGCGATGACGCTGGTGGTGCGCGGGTCGACGGACTCGGGCAGGTCGGCGTGGCTGTCCTCGGCGCGTCGGCGCATCGAGCGGTAGGTGGACCGGGCGGCGTTCGAGGCGATCACCGTCACCCAGCCCAGGAAGGAGCCGTGGCCGCCGTACTCGCCCAGGTGCGTGCTGATGGACAGGAGGGCGTCCTGCGCGGCCTCCTCCGCGTCGGCGTGGTGGGGCAGGAAGCGCGAGCAGCGGCGCAGCACCATCGGCCGCAGCTTGGCCAGCAGGTACTCCATCGCCCCCGGGTCGCCCGCCTGGGCAGCCGCCACGAGCTGCTCCAGCTCGCCTTCCTCGAACACCCTGATCCCCGTTCCGTCCCGCCTGGCATCCCGCCCGCCGAACGGGAGTTCGCCACTCCCCCTCGACTCCGGCAGAATGCTGCCACATGCGCAAGCTCGGCCGTTACCTCCTCCTGGACCGGCTCGGAGCCGGCTCCTTCGCGACGGTCTGGAAGGCCTACGACCCGGAGCTCGACACCGAGGTCGCGGTGAAGGTGCTGGCCGACAACTGGGCCGCCAACGCCGATGTGCGCGAGCGGTTCCTGGCGGAGGCGAGGCTGCTGCGCCGGATCGCCAGCCCGCGGGTGGTCCGCGTGCACGACGTCGGGGTGCAGGAGGACCGGCCCTACTTCGTCATGGACTACGTACGCGGCGGCACCCTGGAGGACCGGGTCGGCCGGTGCGACCCGCAGGAGGCACTGCGGCTGGCCGCGGAAGCGGGCTACGCCGTCCAGGTCCTGCACGAGGCGGGTGTCGTGCACCGCGACGTCAAACCGTCCAACATGCTGCTCGCCACCGGCCCCGCGCCCGCCGCGGTGCTGGTGGCGGACCTGGGCAGCGCGAAGCAACTGGCCGACGCCTCCGGGCTGACGGTGACCACGGGCACGCCCGCGTACATGGCACCGGAACAGGCCTTCCAGACCGGCGGGTTCGACGGAAGGGCCGACGTGTACGCGCTGGCCGTCATGGCCTACGAACTGCTGACCGGACAGAAGCCCTTCGGCCCGGGCGGGCGCGCCACAGCCCTCATGACCGACCAACCGACCGCCTCGACCCTGCCGGCCCTCCCGGCCGGAGTGGACCTCCCCCCGAACATCGCCCTGCTTCTCCGGGCCGCGATGTCCGTCGAGCCCGCGGACCGACCACCGACCGCCCAGGCCTTCGCCGACGCGCTACTGGCTCCGGTCCCGCAGCCCCAGCCCCTGAAAGGCCCCGGGTGGCTGACCCCGCGCGCGGTCTGCCTGGCCTCGGGCGCGGTGTTCACGGCGACGACCCTGCTGAGCTGGCTGCGGCGGTGAATCCGATCCAGGCCCACCGGCGGCAGGCGTCAGCCGGGTGCCCGGTGACGCAGGGGCCAGGTCACGCCCGATCCGCCCCCAACTGCGTTGCGGGTTTTGAGCGTTCGTTGTCCGTCGTCGCCCGGAACGCGGCGCGCCATGCGGCGGCGAGGTCGTTCCCGGCGGCGTCGAGAGCAGCAGCGGTGTTGCCCCCGGGAACCGCGACGCGGTCCACGATGTCGTCCAGGCGGGCGCCTTGACCGACCAGGCGGCTCAGGGCGTGCAGGCTCTGCGCGACGAGCTGTTCCGCCAGGTCGCGCGACAGCGGGGCGCCGCGTTCCTGCTGGGCTTCGATCATCGCCTTGGCGGCACCGGCCACCAGGGCCGGGCCGCAGGACGCGAGGTCGGTCGCCGCCCGCCCCTGGTCCTCCTCGATCACGAACGGGGTCGAGAAGGACCGGAGCAGGGCGAGCAGGTCCTCGGTGTCCTGTGCCGTCAGGCGCGGACCGGGCATCAGGAGCGTCGCTCCGGCACCTATGTCGTTGCCGACGCTCGGGATCAGCTTGGCCACCGGCCCGGGAACGGCCTCCGCCAGCGTCCGGAGCGGCAGGCCGTTGTTGATGGTGATCACGACGTGCCGGGCCGTGAGCCGGGGCCGCAGTTCTTCGAGGACCGCCGGCAGATCCGCGTTCCGCACGCACAGGACGATCAGGTCTGCCCGACCGGGCAGCTCCGGCAACGGCAGGACCACCGCGCCGGGCACGGCCTCCCGGAACCGCGCGACGCCGGCCGGTGACCGCCCCGCCGCGAACAGCCGACCGGGCCCGACCGCCTCGCCGAAGCCGGCCGCCAGGGCCAGGCCCATACGTCCGAGACCCACCACGCCGACCGCCCGATGCCCACTCATGGGGATCAGCATCGCAGCCCCGCTCAGTACTCCTTCAGCCGTCCCGGACCCTCGAAGCAGAAACGTCAGGGTCCTTGTTCTTCGTCGATCTGCCAGGCAGCGGCTCCGGTTGCCCCGGTCCTTCCCCTGATGACGAACGTCAGTTCCGCGGGCGCCGACTGGATCCGGTAGGTGGCGGGGGCGGGGTACGCGTCGCAGTTCTGCGTATGAGCGGGCGTGGAGCCGATGGTCACGTCGATGGCGCCGGTGCCCGCGCACGCCACGACGACCTCGTACCTCTTGCCCTTCGTGAGGGGGGAGAGGTCGCGGGTGCCGTCCTGCAGCGGCGCCACGCCGGAGGCGACGAATGCGTCCTCGTCGATCGAGACGCCTGACACGGCGCTCTTCGCGCGTTCCGCGAGGGGATCTGCCGTGGGTGTCGTGGATGCCCTGGACGCCGTGGACGATGACGCGGAGGCGGACGGCGTGGGCACCGGCTTCGGCGGGCCGGCCGTGCAGCCGGTGACGAGGAGCGCCAGCCCGGAGGCGAGGAGCGCTGGTGCGGCGGCGAGGCTCCGCTGCGGCTTGGTGTGCATGAATTCCCCCTGCTTCTACGCCTCTTGACGAGGCGGGTCGCTGGCGACTCTAGGGAATCGATGGGGACATACACGCGCAACAGAGGATGTTCTGAGCAGGATTTAAGGGTGCTGCCGCGACCCTCGGCAATCCGCGCCCCTCGCGTTCCGCCGCCCCCCGCGTTCCGTCTCGGGTCACGCACGCGACCTCAGGATGCCTCCCGCCGCTCCCTCCCCCACGCCGCCAGCGGCTCAAGCGCCTCGTTGAGGCGGATGCCGGACTTCGTGAGGGCGTACTCGACGCGGGGCGGGACCTCGTCGTAGGCGACGCGGTCGACGATGCCGTCGGCCTCCAGCTCGCGGAGGTGGGAGGCGAGGACCTTCTCCGTGATGCCGGGGATCAGGCGGCGGAGTTCGCCGAAGCGGCGGTGGGGGTGTTCGTGGAGGGCCCAGAGGATGAGGACCTTCCATTTGCCGCCGATGACTTCCATCGCGGTGTCGATCCCGCAGACGTGCCCGTCGGGCGCGCCCGGTCGGTTCAGTGTCGCCATGCCTCCACCCCTCCTGACCCTTCTGAGCTCCTCGCTCACCTCAGGGTAACCACCCACTTGGAAGTGGGTACTTGAGCAGGTCAGAGGCCTGGAGCAGCCTTGAGGGCATGACACGGAACAGCACGTCGAAGTCCCCCGTCACCCTTCTCGGCCTCGGCGCCATGGGCACCGCACTCGCCCGTACCTGGCTCGCCGCCGGGTATCCGCTCACCGTCTGGAACCGCACGCCCGACCGCGCCGAAGCCGTGGCGGGGGCCAAGGTCGCCGACAGCGCTCACGAGGCCGTCGCGGCGAGTGGGCTCGTCGTGGTCTGTCTGCTCGACGACGAGTCCGTCGGCGCCGCCCTCGCCGACGTCGACCTGGCCGGCAAGGACCTCGTCAACCTCACCACGACGACTCCCGCTCAGGCCCGGGCCCGGGCGGAGTGGGCCGAGGGGCGGGGGGCGCGTTATCTGGACGGCGGGATCATGGCCGTACCGCCGATGATCGGGGTCCCGGAGGCCGGTGGGTACGTCTTCTACAGCGGGTCGCGGGAGCTGTTCGAGGTTCATCGGGACGCCCTCGCGGTCCCGGCCGGTACCAGGTACGTCGGTGAGGACGCCGGTTTCGCCGCCCTGCACGACGTGGCTCTGTTGAGCGGGATGTACGGGATGTTCGCCGGGGCGGCGCACGCCTTCGCGTTGATCCGGCGGGAGGACATCGATCCGGTGGCGTTCGCGCCGCTGCTGGCCGACTGGCTCGCCGCGATGGCGCAGGGGGTTCATGGGACCGCCGCCCAGTTGAAGAGCGGCGACTACACGGAGGGTGTGGTCTCGAATCTCGCCATGCAGGTGGCCGGGACGCCGACGTTCCTGGCGACGGCCGAGGGGCAGGGGGTTAGCCCGGAACTGATCGAGCCCTACTTCGCGTTGATGCGCCGTCGGCTGGACGTGGGCAGTGGTGAGGAGGATCTGACGGGAGTAGTCGATCTACTCCTTCGCTAGGGTCGCGCGCATGACGCGTCTGAAGGTCGAGACATCCGTTCCCCGCAGCCATCTGGAGGCCGTTCTCGGCGCTCTCCACTCCGCCGGGGCGGGGCAGGTCGGCGAGTACGCCCGGTGTTCCAGTACGTGGCAGGTGACCGGCACCTGGCAGCCGCTGTCCGGCGCGCGGCCCTACGACGGCGAGGTGGGCGTCACGCGGCGGGCCGAGGAGTGCCGGATCGAGTCCGTCTGCGACGAGGGGCAGGCGCGGGCCGTGCTCGAGGCCGTGCGTGAGGCCCATCCGTACGAGGAGCCCGTCATCCACTTCCTCCCTCTGTACGAGCCGTAGAGGCAAGTGCCAGACTCTGCGCGATCGTTCCCCCAGGCGATCCGTTTTTCCCCATGAAGCGCATGAAGCGCATCGGATACATGAGGCAAGCGGAAGGATCGCGACACACGTGAAGAAGATTGTCGTGGGCATGACCCTCGGGTCCGCGCTCACCGCACTCCTCGCCGCGGGGCTCACCCCCGCCGCCGCGCAGGAAGCCCGGGACGCCGCACCGGCGGGCGCGAACGCGCACCGGCCCGACAACCGTCCCGGACCGCTCACGAGGCAGCGCACCCAGCTGCGCGAGCAGGCGATCGACCTGATCGCCAAGGGCAAGGCCACGGCGAACGCCAAGGGCGTCGTCGAGGTCGCGCCCGGGAAGTTCACGGAGACCAGGACCAGCAGCGCCACCCGCCAGGAGAAGATCTTCACGATCCTCTCCGAGTTCGGTGACCAGGGCTCCGGCAAGCTCGGCACCGTCCCCGGCCCGCTGCACAACCGGATACCGCAGCCGGACCGGACCACGGACAACTCCAACGCCTGGACCGCGGACTTCTCCAAGGCCCACTACGAGGACCTCTTCAACGGCTCCGGCGAGTCCATGAAGACCTTCTACGAGAAGCTGTCCAGCGGCAGTTACTCGGTCTCCAACACCGTCGAGGACTGGGTCAAGGTCCCCGGCAACGCCTCCACCTACGGCGACAACGCCGTCGAGGACAACGGCGGCTCCTGGGCCTTCATCCAGGACACCGGCGACGCCTGGTGGAACGCGCAGATCGCCGCCGGCAAGACCCCGGCCGAGATCGACGCGTACCTCGCCCAGTTCGACGTCTGGGACCGCAACGACTACGACCACGACGGCAACTTCGACGAGCCCGACGGCTACATCGACCACTTCCAGGCCGTGCACGCCGGCATGGGCGAGGACGCGGGCGGCGGCGCGCAGGGCGAGGACGCCATCTGGTCCCACCGCTGGTACGTGAACGGGGACGACTTCGGGCTGACCGGCCCGGACGTCTCCGGTGCGCAGAACAAGGCCGGCGGCGCCCGCATCGGCCAGTCCAGGTACTGGCTCGGCGACTACACCACCGAGGGCGAGAACGGCGGACTCGGCGTCTTCTGCCACGAGTTCGGCCACGACCTCGGTCTGCCGGACTACTACGACACCGACGGCGGCGAGAACTCCACCGCCTTCTGGACCCTGATGAGCTCCGGCTCCTGGCTCGGCCACGGCGCCGCCGCCAACGCCGGCATCGGCACCCACCCCGGTCTCATGGGCGCCGAGGAGAAGCTCTTCCTCGGCTGGCTCGACTACGCCGACGCCCCGCTCGGCGCCACCGGCTCGTACACGCTGAGCCCGGCCGCACTGCAGGTCAAGGGCAAGGCACAGGCCGTCCGCGTCGCGCTCCCGGACAAGACGAGCAGCACCACCTACACGACGCCCGCCTCGGGCACCCACGCCTGGTGGACCGGCTCCGCCGACGGCCTCAACCAGTCCCTCACCCGCTCCGTCCCGGCCGCCCCGCGCGTCACCGTCAAGGCGAGCGCCTGGTACGAGCTAGAGGCCGGCTTCGACTACCTCTTCGCCGAGTACTCCCTCGACAACGGCGCCACCTGGTCCCGCGCGGGCGATGCCGTCACCGGCTCCTCCGGCGGCAAGTGGACGACGCTGCGCTTCACGTACGACTCCGCCGGCAAGCCGTCCCTCTTCCGCTTCCGCCACCAGAGCGACGGCGGCGTGCACTTCGCCGGCGCGTTCCTCGACGACATCGCGCTGACCTCCGGCGGCACGACCCTCGCGGCGGACGACGCCGAGCAGGGCGTGGGCGGCTGGACCGCGCAGGGCCGCTGGAAGATCTCCACCGGCACCGAGACGGCCACCTCCCCGCGGTACTACCTCCTGGAGAACCGCGAGTACGTCGGCTCCGACGCGCTCCTCGCCGAGGGCCCGTACCAGTTCAGCAAGGGCATCACCGCGCCCGACTGGGTCGAGTACTTCACGTTCCAGAACGGCATGCTCGTCTGGTACGTCGACCGGTCCTTCGACGACAACAACGTCAGCAACCACCCCGGCGGCGGCTCGGCCATGGCCGTCGACGCCCGTCCCGCCCCCTTCCGGTACGCCGACGGGACCGCGCCCAGCAACCGGCGCCAGCCCTTCGACGCGACCTTCGGCCTGGAGGCCACCGACGCCACCTGCCTCCACAAGGAGGTCCTGACCGGCAAGGGCGGCAACCAGACCGTCCAGACGCTGGCGGCCTGCGCCCCCTCCGTCCCGGGCATCCCTGTCTTCGACGACACCGACCCGAACGCGTACTACGACACGACGGCCCCCCAGGCCAGCGTGAAGGTCGCCGGCCACGGCGTGCGCGTCACGGTCACCGGTGACCGCGGCGACGACCTGACGATCAGCGTCGCCAACCCGGCCGCGCACTGATCCGTACGAGAGAGGACGAGGGCGGTACGGGATCCCCGTACCGCCCCCGTTCCGTCTCCGGGGCCGTCTCAGGCCCCCCGTACCGCCCCCGTCCCGTCTCCGGGGCCGCCTCAGGCCCCCCGTACCGCCCCCGCCAGTTCCGTCAGGAACTCCACCACGCCCGGCGGGCCCGCCACCGACAGGTCGGCGCGGTCGGCCAGCTCCTGGACCTCGGTGGAGCCGCTGCACACCAGGACGCCCGGGGTGCCGTCGGAGCGGAGCTTCTCGACCGCCGCGAAGGCCGGCAGGTCGCCCAGGTCGTCGCCCGCGTAGAGCACGGACCCGGCGCCCACCTCCTGTACGTACTTCGCGAGGGCCACGCCCTTGTCCATGCCCGGGGGCCGCAGCTCCAGGACCATGCGGCCGGGCTCCAGGACGAGGCCGTGGGAGACGGCCAGGTCGCCGAGGGGGTCCTTGAGGGCCTCGAAGGCGCCCTCCGGGTCCCGGGCGCGGCGGGTGTGGACGGCGAGCGCGCGGCCCTTCTCCTCGATCCAGACGCCGGGCCAGGCCCCGGCCCGGTCGAGGAAGCCGGGGAGCTCGGCGCGGACGGAGGCCACGCCGGGGTGGAGGGCGGCGGCCCGGACGGTGCCGGTGACGGCGTCCCAGCGCTCGGCGCCGTAATGGCCGAGGACGACGAGGTGCTCCAGGCCGGGGACCCCGGCGAAGCCGCCGTAGCGGACGGCGACCCCTGCGGGGCGGCCGGTCACGACGGCGACCGAGGCCACCTGGGGGGCCAGGGCGGAGAGGGCGGCCACGGCGCCGGGGTGGGCGCGGGCCTGCTCGGGGTCGGGGACGATCTCGGCGAGGGTGCCGTCGAAGTCGAGGGCGACGACGGCCTTCGAGGGGCGCGCGAGGAGCGCGTCCAGGCCGTCGCGGCCGGCGGGTGTGGTCGGGTGCGGAAGGCTACTGACCATGGTTCCGACCCTACCGAGGTACGCCCGTCCCGTCAGCGTGGCCGGGGTCACCCCTCAAGGGGTCACCCCTCCCGTCGCCGCTGCTTCTCCTCGCGGACCCGGCGCAGCCGGTTGACCGTCACCGGGTCGTGGGCCAGGGCGCGCGGGTCGTCGAGGAGCGCGTTGAGGAGCTGGTAGTAGCGGGTCGGGGAGAGGCCGAGCCGTTCGCGGACGGCCCGTTCCTTGGCACCGGGGCCGGGCCAGGAGCGGCGCTCGACGGCGAGGAGCGCCTGCTCACGCTCCCCGAGTCCACTGCTGTCGGCCTCTTCGGTCATACGACCAACATACGACCAACCGATTACTCGGCACTCTCCGCCGCCGTCGCCGCCCGGCCTATGCGGCCGAGGACCTCGGAGGGGCGGCCGCCGGGGGCGACGGCCTTGCCGATGTTCTGCTTGATGTTCCCGCTGACCTGGGCCCAGGAGGTCTTGCCGACGGGCGGGAGCTGCGCCTCGGGGAGGACCTTGAGGAAGACCTGGAGGTTGGCGTGCTCGGGGTCGCTCTCCATGCGGACCTCGGCGGTGACGGTGACCGGCAGCAGGTCGTTGTCCCCGGCGAACTTCAGGACGTTCTCGTCGCTGAAGAGGAAGTTCAGGAAGTCGCCGATCTCCTTGCGGTGGCCGTTCTGCTTGAAGCCCATGATCCAGTCGGCGACGCCCATGGAGGTCTTGGACGGGCCGTCGACGCCGGGGAGGGTGACCTGCCCGACCTCGACGCCCTTCTTCGCGGCCTCCTTGAGGAGCGAGGGGTGGCCGTTGAGCATGCCGACCTCGCCGTTCGCGAAGGAGGCGAAGGCGGCCTTGCGGTTGAGCCTGCCGGGGGCGACGGGGCCGGTGAGGCCCTTGCCGACCAGCCGGGTGCGGAGCCATTCGAAGGTGCGGATGTTGGCTTCGGAGTCGACGGCGTAGCGGTCGGCCGTGTCGGTCCAGCCGCCACCGCCGCTGAGCAGCCACATGAGGGCCTCGGCCTGGGCCTCCTCGGGGCCGAGGGGCAGGGCGAAGGGGGTGGGGACGCCCTTGGCCTTGAGCTTCTCGGCGGCCTCGGCGAGCTCGTCCCAGGTGGTGGGGGGCTTGGCGCCGGCCTTCTCGAAGAGGGCCTTGTTGTAGAAGAGCGGCCGGGTGGAGGCGACGAACGGCATGCCGTACTGGGTGCGCTTGTACTCGCCGGCCTCGACGAGCGGGCCGAGGAAGTTGGCCTGGACGGGGATGGAGAGGAGTTCGTCGGCGGCGTAGAGCTGGCCGTCGGCCGCGTAGTCGGCGTAGGCGCCGATCTGGGCGATGTCGGGGGCCTGGCCGGCCTTGACCATCTCGGCGACCTTGCGGTCGACGTCGTCCCAGGACACGACCTCGACCTCGACCTTGACCCCGGGGTGTTTCGCCTCGAAGGCGGCGACGAGGTCGGCCCAGTACTTCTTGGTGGTGTCGCCACCGGTCAGGTCGTAGTCGGCGGCGACCAGCTTGAGGGTCACGTCGCCGGCATCGCCGCCCAGGGAGCCGCAACCGGTGACCGTCGTGGCCAGTCCGAGGGCGGCGGCGGCCGCGGTCAGTCCAAGGAATCGTCGCCGCTCCACGGCTTCATCCACCTTTTGCTCATCGTCGAGCTGTCGTTCTGCTGCACTGAGCTGCGTGTTTGCTCTTCTCAGGGCCGTAAGTCTGCCCCGCGCCCGGGCATGAGGTCTACACCACTTGGGTATCACTTCCGCAACTGCGGCGGGACCATGGGCCCATGGCCGGTCTCGAATTTGTATCCGTGCGCAACAATCCTGCTCAGTGGACTAGACCTTTTGGGTGGTCCCGCGCCAGACTGTCCCCCGTGAGACACGTCATCGCCCTCGATGTGGGCGGCACCGGTATGAAGGCCGCCCTCGTCGGGACGGACGGCACCCTCCTCCACGAGGCCCGCCGCGCCACCGGGCGCGAGCGCGGCCCCGAGGCCGTCGTGGAGACCATCCTCGGCTTCGCCGAAGAGCTCCGCGCCCTCGGCCAGGAGCGGTACGGAGAGCCCGCCGCGGCCGCCGGAGTCGCCGTGCCCGGCATCGTCGACGCGGAGAACGGCATCGCCGTCTACGCCGCCAACCTCGGCTGGCGCGACGTTCCCATGCGCGAACTCCTCAGCCGCCGCCTCGACGGCGTCCCCGTCGCCCTCGGCCACGACGTCCGCACCGGCGGCCTCGCCGAAGGCCGTATCGGCGCGGGCAACGGCGCCGACCGCTTCCTCTTCGTGCCCCTCGGCACCGGCATCGCCGGAGCCATCGGCATCGGCGACCGCATCGAGGCCGGCGCCCACGGCTACGCCGGCGAGATCGGCCACATCGTCGTCCGCCCCGGCGGCACCGACTGCGGCTGCGGCCAGCGCGGCTGCCTGGAGCGGTACGCCTCCGCCTCCGCCGTCTCCCTCGCCTGGGCCGAGGCCGGCGGCGACCCCGACGCCGACGCCGCCGACTGCGCGAAGGCCGTCGAGTCCGGCGACCCCACGGCCGTACGGGTCTGGCAGGACGCCGTCGACGCCCTCGCCGACGGCCTCGTCACCGCGCTCACCCTGCTGGACCCCCGCACCCTCATCATCGGTGGCGGTCTCGCCGAGGCCGGGGAAACCTTGTTCACACCACTCCGGGCCGCGGTGGAGGAACGCGTCACGTTCCAGAAGCTGCCCGCCATCGTCCCGGCAGCCCTCGGGGACACCGCCGGATGCCTGGGCGCGGGCCTCCTCGCCTGGGACCTTCTCGCCGCACAGCACCCCACCGACTCGGAGGTTTCCGCCTGATGGCCGATCACCAGGTTCTCGCCGGCGCACACGTCGTGCTGCCCACCGGAACGGTCGAGAACGGACGCGTGATCGTCGACGGCGGCCGCATCGCGGGTTCCGCCCCCGAGAACGCCCCCGTCCTCGACCTGACCGGGCACTGGATCGTCCCCGGCTTCGTCGACATGCACAACCACGGCGGCGGCGGCGCGTCCTTCACCTCCGGCACCGTCGACGACGTCCTCAAGGGCGTCCACACCCACCGGCTGCACGGCACCACCACCGTCGTCGCCTCCTTCGTCACCGGCGACATGGACTTCCTCACCCAGCGGGCCGGACTCCTCTCCGAGCTCGCCGAGCAGGGCGACATCGCCGGCCTCCACTTCGAGGGCCCGTTCATCTCCCCCTGCCGCAAGGGCGCCCACGACGAGACGCTGCTCCGCGACCCCGACCCGGCCGAGGTCCGCAAGCTCGTCGACGCCGCCCGCGGCCGGGCCAAGATGGTCACCCTCGCCACCGAACTGCCCGGCGGCCTCGACTCCGTCCGCCTCCTCGCCGAACACGGCGTGATCGCCGCCATCGGCCACACCGACGCCACGTACGAGCAGACGCAGGCCGCCATCGACGCGGGCGCCACCGTCGCCACGCACCTCTACAACGCGATGCCCGCCCTCGGCCACCGCGCGCCCGGCCCGATCGCCGCCCTCCTGGAGGACGAGCGGATCACCGTCGAGCTCATCAACGACGGCACCCACCTCCACCCCGCCGCCCTGGAGCTCGCCTTCCACCACGCCGGCCCCGAGCGCGTCGCCTTCATCACCGACGCCATGGACGCCGCCGGCTTCGGCGACGGCAGCTACATGCTCGGCCCGCTGGCCGTCGAGGTGAAGGACAGCGTCGCCCGCCTCGTCGAGGGCGGCTCCATCGCCGGCTCCACCCTCACCCTGGACCGCGCCTTCAAGCGCGCGGCGACCGTCGACGGCCTCCCCGTCGAATCGGTCGTCCAGGCCATCTCCGCCAACCCGGCCCGCCTCCTCGGCGTGTACGACCGCGTGGGCTCCCTGGAGCCCGGCAAGGACGCCGACATCGTCGTCCTGGACGCCGAGTTCGAGCTCAAGGGCGTCATGCGCAAGGGCGAGTGGATCGTCCACCCCGCAGGGGCCTGATCAGGAGTCATACGGAAGAGCGGTCGGCCCGGGGTCTGGGCCAACCGCCTTTCCTTTGGCATGATCTGTGCGGATCGGAACGCACGTTCCACAGGACTTCACAGGGAGTACGGGGGGTGGACGGGTCTTGATCCTCACGGTCACCCTCAACACGGCACTGGATCTGACCTACCGGGTCCCCGCCCTCACCCCACACGCCTCCCACCGGGTCACCCAGGTCATCGAGCGGCCCGGCGGCAAGGGACTCAACGTCGCCCGCGTCCTCGCCGCCCTCGGATACGAGACGGTCGCCACCGGCTTCGCGGGCGGCGCGACGGGCGCGATGCTGCGGGACCTGCTCGCGGAGACCCCGGTCCGCGACGAACTCGTCGAGACCGCGGGACCCACCCGCCGCACGGTCGCCGTCGTCGACACCGCCAGCGGGGACACCACCCAGCTCAACGAACCGGGCCCGGCCGTCACCCCCGCCGAATGGACCGCCTTCCGCACCCACTTCACGACGCTCCTCGACGGAGCCCGCGCGGTCGCCCTCTGCGGCAGCCTCCCGCCGGGCATCCACGTCGGCGCGTACGCGGAACTGATCCGCCTGGCGCGCGCGGCCTCCGTCCCCGTCCTCCTCGACACCAGCGGCGAACCCCTCCGCCGCGGCATCGCCGCCCGCCCCGACCTCGTCAAGCCCAACGCCGACGAACTCGCCCAACTCACCGGCGCCCGCGAACCCCACCGCGCCACCAGCGACGCCCGCCGCCGCGGCGCCCGCGCCGTCATCTCCTCCCTCGGCCCCGAAGGCATGCTCGCCTCCACCCCCGAAGGCCTCTGGCGCGCCACCCCACCCGCCGCCGTCAAGGGCAACCCCACCGGCGCCGGCGACTCCGCCGTCGCGGGCCTCCTCTCGGGCCTCGTCGACGGCACCCCCTGGCCCGACCGCCTCACCCGCGCGGTCGCCCTCTCGGCGGCGACGGTCCTCTCCCCGGTGGCCGGGGAGTTCGACGCGTCGGCGTACGAGGGGCTGCTGACACGGGTGACGGTGACGGAGGAACCGGTCTCCCCGTAGCCGTCGGTCCACCGCGTGCCGCTGTCAGCGGCGCGCGGCAGGACGGGACCGTCCCCGGGGGAGAGGCCGCCAGGGAGATCACCTCAGGACGCAGACGCAATCGAGCCGGGGCGAGCGACGCCCGTGTCACGACACGGCAGAGAAGGCGAACGAGCCCCCTACTGACCAGGCGTGACTTCCAGCCAGTCGAGCAGCACGTTGCACTGGTTGCCGGCCTCGCACGAGATCTTGATCTCGTTGTCGCCCTTCTGGAGGTCGACCGGCGCCCAGGTGGTCTGCCAGTTCTTCTCCAGGTTCGGGTCCGAGGAACCGATGAAGTTCTTCAGCCCGATCGGCTGGCTGTTCGCCTTGCCGTTCACCGTCAGGGTGGCGTTGGCGTCGACCGCCGGGATGGCGTAGCGGACGGTCAGGCGGTACTTGCCGCCCGACGGCATGTTCGCCTTCCAGGTCACCGAGGCGCCCGGCGTGTTGAAGCCCGACACGTACACCCCGCCGACGCCCTCGGCACCCGCGACGGTCTTCTCGGTCGTGGCCGAACCGCCCAGCGTCAGCGTCGCCGCGTCCTGCTTCGGGAGCTCTTCCGGGGTCTTCTCCGCGGTCGGCTCGGTGCTGGGCTGCTCGGAGACCGTGGCGGGCGGCGCGCTCGACGGCGTACCGCCGGCCTGGTCGCCCTTGTCCTTCTCGTTGCCCGAGTTGGAGATGACCGCCGCCGCGATGCCGATGACGACGACCGCGACGACCGCGACCGCGCCGACCAGCAGGCCCTTGGTGTTGGGGCCGCGGCCGGAGCCGCCGCGCTGGGGCGGAACCGGGGCCGTGCGGGGGCCGGGCTGGGCGCCGTAGGTCTCGGGGGCCGCGTACTGGGGCTGGGGCTGGCCGTACGGGGGCTGCTGCTGCGGCGGGACGTACGCCTGTGGCTGCTGCTGCTGCTGGTGGTGGCCGTACTGGCGCTCGCCGACCGTCCGGACCTGGTTGTACGAGGTGCGGGGCACGCCTGGCTGCGCGGGGGCGGGGCCGGGGTAGCCGTAGCCGCCGCCCTGCGGGGGCTGGGCGCCCGCTGCCTGGCCGTCCGCGTACAGGTAGCCGAACGGATCGTCGTCCTCGGGCTTGCTCGCGCCGTCGTTACCGGCAGCCATCCGGGTCATCCTCTCCATGCTCGCCAGCCGTCGCCGACCGGCCGAGCCTACCTCGAATGGCCCACTCCGGACTCAGCCCGCCCGCCGATGGACCTTGGCGCGGGAGCGTTTCTCCACGTACATCCGCTGGTCGGCGGAGTTCAGGACCTCTTCCACGGTCATCCCGCACTCGGCCCAGCCGATGCCGAAGCTCGCGCCGACGCGGACCGCCCGGCCGTCCACCCGGATCGGCGGGATGATCGCGTTGCGGAGGCGTACGGCCAGGTCGGCGGCGTCGGCGGCACCGAGGCCGTCGGCGAGGACGACGAACTCGTCACCGCCGAGCCGGGCGACGGTGTCGCCGTCCCGGACGCCGGTGGTGAGGCGGCGCGCGACCTCGATGAGGACGGCGTCGCCCGTGTGGTGCCCGAAGCGGTCGTTGATCGACTTGAAGCCGTCGAGGTCGCAGAAGAGGACCGCGAGCCCCTTGGTGCCGTCGTCGACCTCGCCGCCCGTGGGCGCCACGATGTGGACGTGGTGGTCGTACGCGCCGCCGCCCGCCGGCTCGAAACCGAAGCCGTGCTCGTGCTCGTGCTCGTACGGCTGGGGCTGCGGCTCGTAACCGGAGTCGTAGCCGCCGTACGCGGGCTCGTTCCCCGGCGCGCCCGGACGCTCGCAGAGCCGGGCGGAGAGCCGGGAGCGCAGCTCGGCGCTGTTGGGGAGGCCGGTGAGGGCGTCGTGCGAGGCGCGGTGGGCGAGCTGGAGCTCGTGCCGCTTGCGCTCCTCGATGTCCTCGACGTGGGTGAGGAGGAAGCGGGGGCCGTCGGCGGTGTCGGCGACGACGGAGTTCCGCAGGGAGACCCAGACGTAGGTGCCGTCGCGGCGGCCGAGGCGCAGCTCGGCGCGGCCGCCCTCGGCGGAGGTGCGGAGCAGGGTGCCTATGTCCTCGGGGTGGACGAGGTCGGCGAAGGAGTAGCGCCGCATGACGGAGGCGGGGCGGCCGAGGAGCCGGCACAGGGCGTCGTTGGTGCGGAGGAGGCGGCCGTGCTGGTCGCCGCCCATCTCGGCGATGGCCATGCCGGAGGGGGCGTACTCGAAGGCCTGCCGGAAGGACTCCTCGGAGGCCCGCAGGGCCTGCTGCTCGCGCTCCAGGCGGACGAGGGCGCGCTGCATGTTGGAGCGGAGGCGGGCGTTGCTGATGGCGATGGCCGACTGCGAGGCGTACATCTGGAGCGCCTCCTGACCCCAGGGGCCGGGGTGCCGGCCGTTGCGCGGGCGGTCGACGGATATGACGCCGAGGAGCTCACGACCGGAGCCGGAGGCGTACATCGGGGCGTAGAGCCGGTCGTGCGGGTGCCACTCGTCCTCGAAGCGGGGCGCGGGGCCGTCGGTGTGCCACTGGGGCACGTCGTCCTCCATGAGGACCCAGCCCTCGGTGTGCGGGATGAACCGCAGGTCCCCCCAGGGGACGCCCATGGCGAGGCGGCGCTCCCAGGAGGAGCGGGAGCCGACACGGCCGGTGATGAGGGCCTCGGCGGCGGAGTTCCCGGCGAAGGCGGCGACGACGAGGTCACCGTCGGGGCGGACGAGGTTGACGCAGGCCAGCTCGTAGTTGAGACCGGCGACCACGCCGTCGGCGACGGTCTGCAGGGTGTCCGCCAGGCTGCGGGCAGTGTTGAGGTCCGTCACGACCTGATGCAGCTGCCGCAGGGTCGAGAGACGGACGTACGGCTCCGACTCGGTCTCCATCGCTCGCTCTCCCCGAGACCTCGACAGCAACTCCAGGGTTCTGATCGGCTACGTGTGTGCACTGTCACTGCCACTGAATCACAGCGAGCTGCGCACCCGGTACACAGGGTCAACAAATACTGTCCTCTGTGACTCAAGTCACAGCAGGCGAGGGCGGGTCGCGGGCGACTCCCGCAGGAGGCGGGACCTAGGTCCGGCGGACGTGACCGGCTGGTCCCCGGGCCCGATGCGGGGCGCGGAGGGCGGGGACTAGCGTTCTTCACGTGCTCCAGAAGACTCCCCCCTCACCTCCCGTCTCCGATCTCGCCATCCCTCATGCTGAGGGGGTGAGCAACGACGAGTTCCGGGCCGCGATGTCCCGCCTCGCGGCGGGCGTGGTCCTGGTGACGGCGCACGACCCCGACGACGGCCCGCGCGGCGAGGACGTCGGCATGACCGCCACCGCCTTCATGTCCGTCTCCCTCGACCCGCCCCTGGTCCTCGTCAGCCTCCGCAACGGCTCCCGCATGGACGACCTCCTCGCCGACGTCCCGGTCTGGGCCGTGTCGGTCCTCGCCGAGGACCAGCGGCACGTCGCCGGGCGCTTCGCCATGAAGAACCGCGTCAGCGACCGCCTCCTCTTCGCCGACCTCCCGCACACGCGCGGCGAGGAGAGCGGCGCCCCCCTCGTGGGCGGCGCCCTGTCGGTCCTGGAGTGCCGCACGGAGAGCCGCGTCGTGGCCGGCGACCACACCCTCGTGGTGGGCCGTGTCCTGACGGTCGGTCTGCCCACGTCGGGCGGCGGGCCCCTGACCTACTTCCAGGGGAAGTACCGGCACCTCGGGTGAGACCGCGCACGGTCCGCTCACCCCTGGGACTCGAAGTCCTCCAGACCGGGCGCGACCGGCAGCGGGGTGAACTCCACGACGCCGTGCGTGGCGACGCCGTTGAGGACGTGCGGATCGGTGGCGAGGAGGCGGTCGAGTTCTTCGGCGGGCATCCGGGGGCGAGGTAGACACCGCCGACCAGGGGCGCCTGACGCCCGGCCACCAGGAGCAGCCGCTCGGAGACGAGCTCGTTCAGCCGGTCGCCGTGGGCCGGTCGCCGGCGGTCCACCTCGTTCAGCGGCGCCGTGCAGGTCACCGTGACGACGAACGTGCCCGGACCGTGGCGAACCCCGAGGACCGCCGTACGCGCATTCCGTGATCCCGGGAGTCCCGGGATCCCGGAGACCGTCCCTAGCCCCAGTCGCGGGACTGGCGGGTCCGCTTCGTCTCGGAGCGCTGCTTCTTCTCGCGCAGCCGGCGTTCGTTGATGCCGCGCGGGATCTTCGTCGGGCGGCGGGGCTTCGGGGGCGGGGCCGTGGCCTCGGCGAGCAGGGCGGCGAGGCGGACGGCGGCGGTCTCGCGGTTGCGCCACTGGGAGCGGTGCTCCGAGGCGCGGACCGTGACGACGCCGTTGACGAGGCGGGAGGCGAGGCGCTCCAGGGCGCGGGCCTTCCAGACCTCGGGGAGGGCGTCGGTGGCCGCGAGGTCGAAGCGGAGCTCCACCTGCGAGTCGCTGGTGTTGACGTGCTGACCGCCCGGCCCCGACGACCGCGAGAAACGCCACTGGAGCTCGGCCTCGGGCAGCGAGACGGAGCCGCGGATGGGATACGGACCGGACATGCCTTCCATGTTCCCCGCAGGGGGCCGAAGGAGTCATCCTGTTTTCCCTCGGAGGCGGCCGGGAACCGCCGGCGGCCGACACGCGTTTCTCCAGGCGAGCGACGACATCACGACGAAAGGGACTTTCCATGGCTGTGAGCCTGTCCAAGGGCGGCAACGTCTCCCTGACCAAGGAGGCCCCGGGCCTCACCGCCGTCACCGTGGGCCTCGGCTGGGACGTCCGCACCACCACCGGCACCGACTTCGACCTCGACGCCTCGGCGATCGGCGTGGACGGGGCCGGGCGGGTCGCCTCGGACGCCCACTTCGTCTTCTTCAACAACAAGTCGACGCCGGACCAGACCATCGTGCACACCGGTGACAACCGCACCGGCGAGGGCGGCGGCGACGACGAGCAGATCAACGTCAACCTCGCGGCCCTCCCGCCGAACGTCGACAAGATCGTCTTCCCGGTCTCCATCTACGACGCGGTGTCCCGCTCGCAGAACTTCGGCCAGGTGCGCAACGCGTACATCCGCATCGTGAACCAGGCCGGCGGCGCCGAGATCGCCCGCTACGACCTCTCCGAGGACGCCGCCGTCGAGACGGCCATGATCTTCGGCGAGCTGTACCGCAACGGCGCCGAGTGGAAGTTCCGCGCCGTCGGCCAGGGCTACGCCTCGGGCCTGGAGGGCATCGCCCGCGACTTCGGCGTCAACATCTGATCCGTCGCCGCGACAGGCCCAGAGCCCCGGCCGGGATTCCCGCCCGGGGCTCTACCCTTCCTCCCGTGATCGTCGAAGCCCTCCCGCACACGGAAGCGCACGCCCTCCCCGGCGCGCTGCTCACCGAGCTCACCGCGCTGTACGCGTCGAACCAGGAGTTCCAGCAGCTCAGCGGCGACTTCCCGGACCCCGACGACATCCGGCCCGAGCAGGTCGCCGCCTCTCTCGCCGACGAACTGGCCGAGCCCTCCGCCGAGGTCCTGCTCGCCCGCTCCGAGGGCCGGCTCGTCGCCGTCGCCGTGACCCTGGGCCGCCATCCCGACCCGGCACAGACCGATCCGTGGCTCGGCCTGCTGATGGTCCACGCGGACGCGCGCCGCGCCGGGCACGGCCGCCGCCTCGCCGCGTACGTCGAGGACCGCTTCCGCGCCGACGGCCGTACGGGGCTCAGGCTCGCCGTCCTGGAGAACAACCCGAAGGCGCTGGCCTTCTGGACCTCGCTCGGTTACGAGGAGATCGCCCGCCGCCCGGACCTCGCGCACGGCCGCCCGTGCGTCGTGATGAGGAAGAGCCTGGCGGACTGAAGTCCCGTCGTCAGAACGCCCAGGCCGGGTCGTTCGCGATCTTCAGGAGCTCGGCCGTGGGCACGGCGGGCTCCGGTCGGGACGTGTCGCGCCCCGGCCACTCCTGAAGGGTGACCGTCCGCCCGTCCTGGCGCAGCACCCGCACGTACCAGGACGTCCGGCCCTTGCCGTTCGCGCGCACGGTGACCACTTCCGCCCGTGCGCCGTCGGCCAGGTGCACCACCTCGCAGCGGTCGCCCGTCGGGGCGGCGCCCGGCGCGGGCGCGCCGGGACGGGGCGACACCTTCGGCATGGCGATCTGGGCGCACAGCGGTACGTCGGGCTCCTTGTCGGTGTACCCGGCGCCGCCCACGAACTGCACCGGGCCGGTGCCGCCGTCCCACTGGACGCGGTAGGTGCGGCCGGGGAAGTCGCCTTCGCGGGTGATGGCCCGGCCCGGGGGGAGGAGGCCGACGAGCGTGTCGGCGAGCCGCCGGCTGTCCCACTCCGTCCGGTGCTCGGTTCCCGACCCGAAGCCGTCGGGCCGCAGCGGCTGGGCCGCGGTCTCGGCCGCCGCGGGGACGAGGGGGCCGGCGAGCGGGTCGGCGGCGCGCGCCAGGTCCGGCCGGTCGTCCGGTGCGGTACCGGCACCGGTCAGGGCCAGGGCGAACACGGCCGCACCGGCGGTCACGCCCGTCACGGCGAACGCCCCCCGCCGGCGCAGGCGGCGACGCCGGCCGGCCGTGACCAGCTCGTCGACGCCGACGTGCAGCGGCGGCTCGTCGTCGAGACCGGCCTGCAGCAGGTCCTTCATGTCATGGTCGTTCATCGGATGGTGGCCTTCCTTCGGGTCTGGCGAGTCTGTTCGGCAGGCTGGGCGGACGTTCCGGGCTCCCCGAACACCTCGGAGCCCTTCTCGTCGCCCAGGAGACTGCGCAGTCGGGCGAGCGCACGCGCGGTGTGGCTCTTGACCGTGCCGGTGGTGCAGCCCAGGGCCGCGGCCGTGGCGGGGATGTCCAGGTCGGCCCAGTACCGCAGCACGACCACGGCACGCTGCCGCGGCGGGAGTTCCTCGAGCGCGGCGCGCACCTGGATCCCGAGTGCCTGGTCGGCCGTGTGCTCGGCACGGTCGGGCAGCTCGGAGGCGGGCTGCTCACGGCGCCAGCGCCGCCGCATGTGGTCGATGCAGGCCCGGGTCAGCACCCGGTGGGCGTACGCCTCCAGGTTCCGTATCCTGCGCCGACCGCCCCAGACCGCGTACAGCTTCGTCAGCGCCGTCTGTGTGATGTCCTCGGCGTGGTGCCAGTCACCGCACATCAGGTAGGCGGTGCGCCGCAGGTGCGGCAGGCGCGCCTCGGCGAAGCCGCGGAATTCCTCCAGGTCCCCGGTACGCAAATGGGTGCCCTCCGTTCGTCTCTGACCCATGCGACGGAGCGGGCCGTACGCGGGGATGTCACGGAGGGCGTCTTTTTTCGCCGGGCGGAGGATCCTGGGCCGGGCTAGGGCCGGGACGGCTTCTCGTCGCCGTACAGCCAGACGTCCCACAGGTCGTCGAGGTCACGGCCCGCCACGCTCTCCGCGTAGGCGGTGAAGTCGTCCGTGGTGGCGGTGGCGTGGCGGTACTTCGCGGGCCAGCCGCGCAGGATCTCGTCGAAGACGCGGTCGCCGACGGTCTCGCGCAGCTTGTAGAGGACCATCGCGCCCCGCTGGTACACGGGCGGGTCGAAGAGGTTCTCGGCGGCGGGAGGGGAGGCGGGCGGGAAGGCCCAGTTGGCGTCCTGGGCGAAGGCCGTCTCGTAGCGGGTCCGGGCCGGGACGTGCTCGTACCGCTCCCCGTACAGCCACTCCCCGTACGTGGCGAAGCCCTCGTTCAGCCAGATGTCCTTCCAGCTCGCGGGCGTGACGGAGTCGCCGTACCACTGGTGGGACTGCTCGTGGACGAGGGTCGACCGGTCGAAGGAGGAGGCCGGGAAGACGGGCCGGGTCTGGGTCTCCAGGGCGTAGTCGAGGGGCCCGTCGGCGGTGACGATCGCCCCGGTGGCGGCGAAGGGGTACGGGCCGAAGAGCTTCACCTGGCGGGCGAGGATCCCGGGGACCTCGGCCCGCAGGGCGGCGCTGCTCGCGGCGACGGGCTTCTCGGCGGCGGTCAGGACGGGTACGGAGCCGAGGGCGGTCGCCGTGCCCGTCTCGTACCGGCCGATCGCGACGGTCGCGAGGTAGCTCGCCATCGGGGCGGCCTCGTGCCAGACGGTGGTGACGCGTCCGTCCTTCTCCGTGCGCCGCGCGGTGCGGATGCCGTTGGAGAGGGCGTCGAGGCCGGCGGGGACGGTGACCGCGATGTCGTAGGCGGCCTTGTCGGAGGGGTGGTTGTTGCCGGGGAACCAGGTCATGGAGCCGGCCGGTTCGCCGACCGCGACCGCGCCGCCGGCCGTGCGCAGCCAGCCCTCCTTCGAGCCGTCGGCGTCGGTGAGCGGCTCGGGCACGCCGGTGTAGGTGACGGTGGCCTTGAACGTGGTCCCCTCGGGGATCTCGTCGCGCGGGCGGAGGGTCAGTTCGTTCGCGGCCCGGTTGTACGCGGCGGGGGCGCCGTCGACGGTGGCGCCGCGCACGGTGAGGCCGGCGAGGTCGAGGTTGAAGGCGCTGAGGTACTGGGTGGCGCGGGCGGTGATCTCGGCGGTGCCGTCGAGGCGGCCGGTGGCCGGGTCGTAGGCGAGGGTCAGGCCGTAGTGGCTGACGTCGTAGCCGCCGTTGCCGAGCTTGGGGAAGAGCGGGTCGCGCAGTCCGGCGGCCCCGGGGGTGCCGCGGACACCGCCGCCGGCATCGGTGCAGCCGCCCACCAGGAGTACGAGGGCGGCGAGGGCGACGGCTCCGGTCCGGCTGCGCTGTGACACGTACCGAATCTTAAGGGTCTTAAGCGGTCAAAAACGAAAAGGCGGTGGCGCCCGGCGGGGGATCCGGGCGCCACCACCAGCTGGGGGCGTTGCGCCACCGTCGGCTGAGGGGGTGTCACACCGCCCTCAGCCGAGGGGTGTCACTCCGCGAGGGCGGCGACGCCGGCCTGGGCGAACTTCTCGTCGAGGTCGCCCGAGGGGGCGCCGGCGACGCCGATGCCCGCGATCGGGGCGCCCTTGGCGGTGACCGGGGCGCCGCCGGCGAGGAACAGGGTGCCGGGGATGTCCTTCAGGGTCGGCGCGTTGGCCAGGCGGCCGGCGAGGACCGAGGTCGGGGCGTTCCAGGACACGGCGGTGAACGCCTTGCGCTCGGCCGACTCGTAGGACTGCGGGCCCGCGCCGTCGCCGCGCAGGGTGACGATCGTGTTGCCGTTGCGGTCGACGACCGCGACGGACACCCGCTGGTTCTCCTTCTCCGCGGCGTCCAGGGTCGCCTGCGCGGCCTTGGTGGCCGCCTCGATCGTCAGGTGCGTCGACGTCATGGTGTTGCCGTTGTCCGCGTCGGCCATGACGGCGGCGGGGGCGGCGGCCGGGGCGGCGGCGTTCGCGGAGACCACGCCGAAGGTACCGGCGGCGACGACAGCGGCGGCGGTGGCACCGAAGAGGATCTTCTTCATCAGGGACTCCGTAGAGGTGAGGAGGAAAGGAGGGGGGAAGCTGGCGAGCGGCGGTTCGTTCCTTCGCTCTGCATCGATCCTCCGCCCGGAACCGGGGCCGGACGGTCCACGGTCCGGCTGCCCTCCGCGCGCACACCGGACGACGGGCCTGTCAGCCGATCGGTTGATGTCCCGCTGGTCCGACCGGGCCACCATGGACGAGTACACCCAGGTCAGGAAGGCAGGGAGGCGGCACGGTGACCCGTCCCACGGAACACGACCCGGACGCCCGCTGGCTCGCGCGCGTCATGCACACCGCGTTCTTCCTGCTGCTCGGCGCCTCCCTCGCCCGCTTCCTGCTGCGGCACGACTGGGAGGCCCGCAGCCCCTGGATCATCGCCCTCTCCGGCGCGCTCGCCTCCCTCTACCTGCTCGGGCCGGTGCTCGGCACCCGCGCCACCCCGCGCCGGATCGCCTGGCTGGGCACGGTCGTCGCCGTCTGGGTCGTCCTCGTCGTCCTCGCGCCCAGCTTCGCCTGGTGCGCGGTGCCGCTCTTCTTCACGGGCCTGCGCACCCTCCCGCCGCGCGCCGCCCTCGGCCTGGTCGCCCTGCTCACCGCCTTCGTGGTCTTCGCGCAGGTCCAGCTGTCGCACGGCGGCTGGGACCCGAACCTGATCGTCGCCCCGCCGGCCGTCGCCGCCCTCGCCACCGGCGTCTTCGTGTACGCCGACCGGCAGGCCGCCCGGCAGCGGGCACTGATCGACGACCTCATCCGCACCCGGCGCGAACTCGCCGCGATCGAGCGGCGCGAGGGCACCCTCGCCGAGCGCCAGCGGCTCTCCATGGAGATCCACGACACCCTCGCGCAGGGCCTGTCCAGCCAGCAGATGCTGCTCCAGGCCGCCGACCGCACCTGGGAGAGCGACCCGGGCACGGCCCGCCGCCACGTCCGCACCGCCGAATCCATCGCCGAGCGCAACCTCGCCGAGGCCCGCCGCTTCGTGCAGGACCTCGCGCCCGCCGACCTCGCCGGGGGCGGCGGCCTGGAGGAGGCCCTGCGGGGGCTCGCCGCCCGCGAGTCGGCGGCCTTCCGGGTCGACGGGACGCCGGTGCCGCTGCCCGAGCGCGTGCAGGCGGCGCTGCTGCGGATCGCGCAGGGCGCCCTGGCGAACATCCGCGAGCACGCCGGCGCCGACTCCGCCGCCCTCACCCTCACCTACCTCGACGACCAGGTCGTCCTGGACATCGCCGACGACGGCCGCGGCTTCGACCCGGCGCTCGCCCGCGAGCAGGCCGAGCGCGGCCACGGGCTGCCCGCGATGCGGGTGCGCGCCCAGCAGCTCGGTGGCACCCTGACGGTCGAGTCCACCCCGGGCGAGGGCACGGTGCTCTCCGCCGCGATCCCGCTCCCCCTGGAGTCCTGATGTCCGTACGGATCCTCCTCTGCGACGACCACGTCGTCGTCCGCGCCGGTCTGCTCGCGCTGCTCGGCAGCACCCCCGACATCGAGGTCGTCGGCGAGGCGGGCAGCGGCGAGGAGGCCGTCGCCATGGCCGCGAAGCTCAAGCCGGACGTCGTCCTCATGGACCTCCAGCTCGGCGCGGGCATCGACGGCGTCGAGGCGACCCGGCGGATCGCGCCCACCGGCGTCCACGTCCTCGTCCTCACCACGTACGACACGGACGCGGACATCACCCGGGCCATCGAGGCGGGCGCCACCGGCTACCTCCTGAAGGCCGAGCGGCCCGAGGAGCTGTTCGCCGCGATCCACTCCGCCGCGCAGGGCCGCACGGCCCTCTCCCCTCCGGTCGCCAGCCGCGTCATGGACCGCATGCGCGGCGCGGCGGGCCCCTCCCTCACCGACCGCGAGCGGGACATCCTCGGCCAGCTGGGGCGCGGCCTCGGCAACCGGGAGATCGCACGGGCCCTGTTCATCAGCGAGGCGACCGTGAAGACCCACCTCGGCCGGATCTACGCCAAGCTCGGCGTCGACACCCGCGCGGGCGCGGTGGCGGTGGCGAAGGAGCGGCGACTGCTGCCCTAGGGGTACCCCGTACGGCTGGTCCTGGGTGCCGTTCCCCGGCACCGGACCCCCTCCCCTGCTACTTTGCGTCGTCACTCGACCGCACGGTGTCATGTCTCAGTGGGAGCGCACGTGAAGCTCGCGATCGTCGGCGGCGGCCCCGCCGGCCTCTACCTCTCGATCCTGCTGAAGCGGCAGGACCCGTCCCACGAGATCGCCGTGTACGAGCGGAACCCCGAGGGCTCCACGTACGGCTGGGGCGTGACGTACTGGGCCGGGCTCCTCGACAAGCTGCGCGACGGCGACCCCGAGTCCGCCGCGGCCGTCGCCGAGGCCTCCGTCACCTGGACCGACGGGGTCGCCATCGTCCGCGACGAGCGGACCGTCCACCGCGGCGACGCCGGCTTCGGCATCGGACGGCGGCGGATGCTCGCACTGCTCGCCGACCGGGCCGAGGAGCTCGGCGTGCGGGTCGAGTTCGAGCACGACATCCCGGGTCCCGACGCGCCCGAGCTGGAGGGCGCGGACCTGGTCGTCGCCGCCGACGGCGTCCACAGCGTGCTCCGCGAGGCCCACGCCGGACACTTCGGCAGCGAGATCACCGGCGGCCGCAACCAGTACATCTGGCTCGGCACCACCAAGGTCTTCGACTCGTTCAGCTTCGCCTTCAAGGAGACCGAGCACGGCTGGATCTGGTGCTACGCCTACGGGTTCAGCGGCGAGCGGTCCACCTGTGTCGTCGAGTGCTCCCCGGAGACCTGGACCGGCCTCGGTCTCGACACGCTCGGCGAGGCCGACAGCCTGAACCTCCTGGAGAAGCTCTTCCACGACCTCCTCGACGGGCACGAGCTGATCGGCCGCGAGCGCGCCGACGGCGCCGCCCAGTGGCTGACCTTCCGCACCCTCACCAACCGGGTCTGGCACCGGGGCAACCTCGTCCTCCTCGGCGACGCCGCCCACACCACGCACTACTCGATCGGCGCGGGCACCACCCTCGCCCTGGAGGACGCGCTCGCCCTCGCGGACGCCCTGCGCGCCCCCGGCGACCTGGACGCCGCCCTCACCGCGTACGGCAAGCGGCGCCGCGCCGAACTCGTCCCGGCGCAGAGCGCGGCCCGCTACAGCGCCCAGTGGTACGAGAACCTGCCGCGGTACATGAGCCTGGAACCGGCCAAGATGTTCGCGCTCCTCGGCCAGCGCCACTCGCCGCTGCTCCCGCACGTCCCGCCGCAGCTGTACTACCGGATCGACCGGGCCGCCGGACAGCTGGAGCCGCTGCGGAAGCTCAAGCGCTGGCTCGGCCCCCGGGTCGCGCGGGCCGTGCACGGCCGCTCCTGACCCCGTCCGTGCGCGACCGCCCCTGACCCCCGTCCGGGGGCGGCCGCACACCTCCGTCCGCCACCCGAACCTAGGGGCCTCAACCCGCCACTCCCCCGTCCCGGCCGTCCCGGGACGTCCCCGGTACGGCGGAGCCCACGCGACCGGGCGCAGCCGGCGATCCTCGCGTACGGGACCGGGCCCGGCGCCCCGACACCGTCGGCCGCCGCGCGTACGGGACGGGTCCTGGGGCGTGACACCATCGATCCCGTGCTCGACATCGGCTACTCCCTCTCGCGTCGCTTCCCCGACCCTCCGCAGACCGACTACCGGCGTGCGGACGTCCACGCCCTGCGCCACGACCTGTTCTGCGGGGACGTGTACCTCGCCGACACCGAGGCGGACCGCGAGGTGTCCACGGCCTGGGGATGGGTGCCGGTGCTCGACTTCGCGTGGGCGCTGTGCGACATCGTCGAGCAGCTCGACCAGGACCCGCGGGGCAGCCGTGCGGCGCAGCCGCAGTACGCGGAGCTCGACTTCACCGAGTCCACGGACCGGATGCTCTTCGAGCGCCGCTTCGGCTGGGTGGACGTCGAGGCCGACTGGATGCCGGGCGACGAACCGCCGGTGACCTTCAACCACGCGGAACTGCGGCGCGAGGCGCGGGACTTCCTGCACGACCTGATCGCGGACCTCACGGACATGCACGAGGGCCTGGCCGACAACCCCGCGATCTGGACCCTCCAGTCCCGCTTCCCCCGCGTGCCGTAGCCGCAGCCCTGGCCGCGGAAGGACCTGGGCGCCCCCCTGCGCCCGGGCCACCGCCCCTCGGCCCCCTCAGTCCTCCACCCGCACCCCCAGCCGCGCCGCCAGCACCGGCGCCAGGTCCAGGAGCTGCATCGAGGAGATCACCGCGCCGGACAGCGACTCCACGCCCCCGGTGATCTCCAGGCGCTGGACACCGCGCAGGTCGACGTCCGTGAGCCGGGCGCCGGTGAAGTCCGCTCCCGTGAGCATGCAGTCGACGAACTCGACGCGCTGGAGGACCGCGCCCCCGAAGTCGGGCTCGGTCAGGACGCAGCCCTCGAAGACGACGTCCTTGAGCTTCGCCGCGCGCAGGTTCAGGTAGTCGATCTTGCCGCCCCGGACGACGGTCCTCTCCAGGACCGCCCCGTGCAGCTGGGTCCCGCCGAGCCGCGCCTCCACGACCTCCACGTCCCGCAGCTGCGCCCCGGCGAGGTCCGTGCCCACGCCCCGTACCCCCGTGAGGACCGAGTCGAGGAACCGCGCCCCCGTGAGGCGCGCCCCGTCGAGCCCGCACTCGCGCAGCGCGCAGTCCAGGAAGCGGGCCCCCTCGCCCGACTGGCCCGTCAGGTCGAGCCCGGACAGTTCGAGGCCGTCGTAGTCCCCGTCCGGTTCGAGCCCGCCCCCGTACGCCTCCAGGGGAGGCAGCCGCAGCTCCGGCCGCCGCGCCCCCGCCACCTTCTTCTGCCGATTCCGATTCGTACTCGTCGCCATGCCCCCATGGTGATGTACGCCACTGACAACGCCCCGGATGTCACATCCGCGGCCCCGCCCGCCGTCCCCCGTACGAGACCGACACGAGGGAGACGGACATGCGGAAGCTCACCATCATCGGCGGCGGTTTCGCCGGACTGACCGCCGCCATCACGGCCGCCGAGGCCGGCACCGAGGTGACCGTCCACGAGGCGCACCGGACGCTCGGCGGCCGGGGCCGCACGGCCGAGGGCCCGTACCGCACCAACGAGGGCCCGCACGCCCTGTACGACGGCGGCCCCCACTGGACCTGGCTCAAGCAGCGGGGGCTCCTCGGCCCGCTCGCCGCGCTGCCGCCCGCCGAGGCCCTCCGGTTCCGCGTCCACCGCGACGGCGTCCTGCGCCGCACCCCGCCGCTCGGCCTGTTCCGCCAGGCCCGCCGTGCCCCCGAGGAGGCCCCCGTCGACCTCGACTTCCGCACCTGGGTCACGGGCCTCGCGGGCGAGCGCACCGCGCGCGTGGCCGCCGCGTACAGCGGGGTCGCGCTCTTCCACCACGACCCCGGCGCCCTCTCCGCCCGCTTCGTGCAGGAACGCCTCCACCGGGCCGCCGCCGTGCCGCCCGAGGCGCACTACGTCCGGGGCGGCTGGGGCGAGCTGATCGAGCGGATGGCCACGCGCGCGCGTGAGCTCGGCGTACGGATCGAAACCTCCTCCCGGATCGACGGGATCGACGCCCTGCCGCTCGGCGGAGGACCGGTGATCGTCGCGACCGCCCTGCCCGCCGCCGCCCGGCTCCTCGGCGACCCGTCGCTGACCTGGGAGAGCGGCCGTACGGTCCTGTTCGACCTGGCGCTGCGGACCCGGAAGGGCGACCCGTTCGTGGTCTCCGACCTGGACGCGCCCGGCTGGGTCGAGCGGTTCACGGCGCAGGACCCCTTGCTGGCCCCGGCCGGGCAGCAGCTGATCCAGGCACAGCTGCCCATCGGCCCCGACGCGTCGAAGGCGGACGGCGTGGCCCACGGCGAGCGGCTGCTCGACCTCGGCTTCCCCGGCTGGCGCGAGCGGACGGTGTGGCGGCGGGAGTCCGTCTCCCAGGGCCGTACGGGCGCGGTGGACCGCCCGGGCACCACCTGGCGCGACCGGCCGGCCGTCGACCGGGGCGACGGGGTGTACCTGGTGGGCGACCAGGTGGCGGCGCCGGGCGTGCTGTCGGAGGTGTCGTTCACGAGCGCGGTCGAGGCGGTGTCGCTGGCCCTGCGCGCGGACCTCGTGGACCGCCACCACAAGCACGGCCTTGACCTCAAGCGCGCTTGAGGTCGGAGGGTGACCCCATAGATCCGTAGAGCCACCCGTACGACGACAGGGGAACCGTCATGCACGCCGTCCGCCTCCACGCCTTCGGCCCCGCCGAGAACCTCACCTACGAGGAGACGCCCGACCCCGTCCCGGGCCCCGGCCAGGTCCGCGTCCGGGTCGCGGCGGCCGGCGTGCACCTCCTCGACACCGCCCTCCGCGAGGGCGCCACGGGCCCCTTCCCCGCACCCACCGCGCTCCCCACGATCCCCGGCCGCGAGGTCGCCGGCACCGTCGACGCCCTCGGCGAGGGCACCGACCCCGCCTGGCTCGGCCGACGGGTCGTCGCCCACCTCGGCATGAACCCCGGCGGCTACGCCGAACTCGCCGTCACCGACGCCGCCCGCCTGCACGCCCTGCCCGGCCACCTCGGCGAGGCGGAGGCCGTCGCCATGATCGGCACCGGCCGCACGACCCTCGGCATCCTGGGCTTCACCACGCTCGGCCCCGACTCGGTCGCGATCGTCCCGGCCGCCGCCGGCGGCATCGGCACCCTGCTCGTCCAGTACGCCAAGAACGCCGGCGCCACCGTCATCGGCCTCGCCGGCGGCCCCGCCAAGACCGCCCTCGTCGAGGCGAACGGCGCCGACCTGGCCGTCGACTACAAGGAATCCGACTGGCCGGAGAAGGTCCGCGCGTACCTGGGGAACCGCTCCGCGACCGTCGTCTTCGACTCGGTCGGCGGCGACACCGGCCGCGCCGCCGTCGACCTCCTCGGCAGGGGCGGACAGCACCTGGTCTTCGGCTGGTCCGGCGCCGGACTCCACGACGGCGAACCGCTCACCTTCACCGAGGAGGAGCTCACCGCGCGCGGGATCACCTCGGAGTCCGTCCTCGGCCCCGTCATGATCCGGAAGGCGGGCGGCGACATCCGTACGCTCGAACTCGCCGCCCTCGACGCGGCCTCCACCGGCGCCCTCCGCCCGGCGCTCCACCGCTTCCCCCTCGCGGACGCGGCACGAGCCCACCGCGCCCTGGAGAACCGGGGCACGACGGGCAAGGTGGTGCTCATCCCCTGAGGGCCCGGACGGTCAGACGCCCAGGACGTCCCAGGAGTGCGCCTTGAACTCCTTCGTGAAGTCCGCGTGGTCCTCCCACATCCGGGCGATGGAACGCAGCACGTCCCAGTTGTGCTCCAGCGCCTGGTCCACGACCTGCCGCAGCTCCGGCGCCGTCTCCCGCTTCTCCACGAGCCCGTTCACCTGCGACGCGGCCTGCACCGTGTAGCGCAGGGCCCGCAGCGCCCGCGAGGTGTCGTCCATGCCGAACCCGTGGTCGCTCCCGTTCTCGGGGTCGAAGAGGGGCGTGAGACGTGCCTCGATGAACGCCGTGATCCGCTGGAACCGCTGCTCAATGTCCGTATCCATGCCCCCTTCCTACACCGTCGCCGCCCCCAGCTCCGCCAGGGCCCCGTCCGTCAGCCGGTACACCGACCACTCGTCCTGCGGACGGGCCCCCAGCGACTCGTAGAAGTCGATCGACGGCTGGTTCCAGTTCAGCACGGACCACTCCAGGCGCTCATACCCGCGCTCCACGCAGATCCGGGCCAACTCGCGCAGCAGCGCCTTGCCGTGACCACCGCCCCGGGCCTCCGGGCGGACGTACAGGTCCTCCAGGTAGATGCCGTGGACACCGCGCCAGGTCGAGAAGTTGAGGAACCAGAGCGCGAAGCCCACCGGCTCGCCCGTCTCGTCCTCGGCGATGTGGGCGAAGGCGGCGGGACGCTCGCCGAACAGGGCCTCGTGCAGCATCTCGGGGGTCGCCCGGACCTCGTGGAGGGCCTTCTCGTACGCGGCGAGGTCACGGATCAGGGCGTGGACGACGGGGACGTCGGCAGGCGTGGCAGTACGGATCATGCCCCCAGCCTGCCCCGGCTCAGACCCTCCTGGCCAGCAGGAACCGCGCGAGGGCCACCTGCCCGGCGTCGAGCGCGGGCTCGCCGTCCTCGACGTCCCACAGCCCGTTCTGCAGGACCCGGCCCAGCGTCCAGGCCGCCGCACGGCGCCGGTCCCCGACGACCTCGGCGAGCAGATCGAACCGCCACGCCACCTCCGCCGCATCGAAGCGGTCCATCAGCGCCGGCAGCAGTTCGAAGCCCGGGTCCCCGGCCAGCGGCTTCGGGTCGATCGCCAGCCAGGGTTCCCTCTCGCCCGCCAGGACGTTCCCGAAGTGCAGGTCCCAGTGCAGCAGCCGGTCCCCCGGCTCGCCCGCCACCTCCCGTACGGCCGCCGCGCAGTCCCGCAGCACCGCCGCGTCGTCCGCGCCGAGCCGCGCCGCGGCCTCCGGCACCTCCGCCAGCATCCCGGCCGCGATGTCCCCGAGCGTCCGCAGCCCCTCCGGCGCGGGGACGGCGACCAGGCGGGCAAGGAGGTCCGCGACGATCCCGTACGCCTCGCGGGTGTCCGCGACGGAGGTGAGCGGCCGGGCCTCGTCGAGCCGCTCCAGGAGCATGGTGCCGGTCGCGGCGTCGTGGTCGAGCAGCCGTACGGCGCCGGCCCCGTCCCAGACGCGCAGCCCGACGGGTTCCCCCTCGGTCTCCTCATCGAGCAGCTGCATCTTCAGGGCGGCGCGCGAACCGTCCGCGCCCCGCTCCACCGGCAGCACCAGCGAGGCCACCCCGTACATCGAGGGCCCGGTGACCCGCAGCCCCCACCGGCCGATGAACTCCTCGGCCCGCTCCGGCAGTCCAGCGACGAACGCCCGCCCCGCCTCACCGTTGTATTTCGCCTGCGATCGGGCCAGTTCCTCCGGTACGTGAATCACCCGACGACCCTAGGCACCACGCCCCCGCACCGCTTCCGGGTTTTCCCGCCGCCCAAGCGGAAGGAGCCGTATCCACAAGCCCACGACCACGGGTAACCTCCCGCCCACGCACCCGGAAGAGGGATACACATGAGCACGGTCAACGGCGGAATATCGTTCTGGTACGCGCAGGAGGGCGCCCCCGCGCCCCGCGAACCGCTCCCCGGCGACACCACCGCCGACGTCTGCATCGTCGGCGGCGGATACACGGGACTGTGGACCGCCTACTACCTCAAGAAGGCGGTCCCGTTCCTCAACATCACCGTCCTGGAGGCCAAGTTCTGCGGCTACGGAGCCTCCGGGCGCAACGGTGGCTGGCTCTACAACGGCATCGCGGGCCGCGACCGGTACGCGAAGCTCCACGGGCACGAGGCCGCCGTCCGCCTCCAGCAGGCCATGAACGCCACCGTCGACGAGGTCCTCGACGTCTGCGAGACGGAGAAGATCGAAGCCGACCAGCACCGGGGCGGCGTCCTGGAGGTGGCCCTCTCCCCCGCGCAGCTCGCCCGGCTCAAGGCCTTCCACGCCGCCGAGGCCGCCTTCGGCGAGACCGACCGGGAGCTGTACGGCGCGCGCGAGACGGCGGAACGGATCCGCGTCGCCGGGGCCGTCGGCTCCTCCTGGACCCCGCACGGCGCCCGCCTGCACCCGGTCAAGCTGGTCAAGGGCCTCGCGGCGGCCGTCGAGGCCCTCGGCGTCACGATCCACGAGTCGACGCCCGTCACCGAGATCAAGCCGAAGCACGCGATCACCCCGTACGGCACCGTCCGCGCCCCGTACGTCCTGCGCTGCACCGAGGGCTTCACCGCCTCCCTCGCCGGCCAGCGCCGCACCTGGCTCCCCATGAACTCCTCGATGATCGCCACCGAGCCCCTCACCGACGCCCAGTGGGAGTCCATCGGCTGGGACGGCCGCGAGACCCTCGGCGACATGGCCCACGCCTACATGTACGCCCAGCGCACCGCCGACGGCCGCATCGCGCTCGGCGGCCGGGGCGTCCCGTACCGCTTCGGCTCGAAGACCGACAACGACGGCCGCACCCAGCCCCAGACGATCGACGCCCTCCACGAGATCCTGGTCCGCTTCTTCCCGCAGCTCGCGGGCGTACGGATCGACCACGCCTGGTCCGGCGTCCTCGGCGTCCCCCGCGACTGGTGCGCCACCGTCACCCTCGACCGCTCCACCGGCCTCGGCTGGGCCGGCGGCTACGTCGGCTCCGGCGTCGCCACCACCAACCTCGCCGCCCGCACCCTCCGCGACCTGATCCAGCAGGACTCCGGCCAGTCGGGCCCCACCGACCTCACGGCCCTGCCCTGGGTCAACCACAAGGTCCGCAAGTGGGAACCCGAACCCCTGCGCTGGCTCGGCGTCCAGACCATGTACGCCGCCTTCCGGGGCGCCGACCACCGCGAGGCCACCGCCCACACGGCCGCGACGGACCGCGTGGCGGTCCTGGCGAACCGCCTCAGCGGCCGCTGACGCCCCGGTAGTCCCATCGGGCGGGCCCCGGTGGGACTACTCCACCTCGATCCCGAAGTCCCCCACCAGCTCCTCGAGACCGCCCCGGTAGCCCTTCCCGCCGAGGACGAAGTCCCAGTCCCCGCCGGCCCGCCGCCGGAACGACCCGAGCACGAGCGCCGTCTCCCCCGGCCGCCCGTCCGACACCTCCAGGCGGTCCAGCTCGGCCCCCGCGTCGTCCCGCAGCCGGATCCCGGCCTCCGTGAACCCGCCCAGATCCGCGTCCGGGTTCACCTCCGGGTCCACGGCCGCCACGAGGACCAACCGGTCCGCCCGCGCGGGCAGCGCGTCGAAACCGACCCGCACGGCCGCCCGGTCACCGGGCGCCGCCGCCACCATGGCCACCGAACCGTCGGGCGTCGCGGGGTTGTTGAAGAACACGAACCACTCGTCGCCGAGCACCCGGCTCCCCGCACAGACCAGCGCGCAGACGTCGAGGGCGGCGGAGCCCGACCACACCATTCCGAGCAGGTTGAAGTCCTCGGCGGCCTCGGCGGGCGCGGAGGCCGACGCGGCGACGGGAGCCGCCTCCGGCGCGGGTCCCCCCAGCCGCCCCCGCAGCCCGTGCTGGTGCAGCAGATCCACCAGCTCCGTCCCCGAGATCAGCGTCAGCGGCTTCCCGTTGGCGAAGGTGTACGAACCGGGCCCGAACTTCGAGGTCGTGACGAGGACCCCCTTGTTGGCCCCGACGTCCTGCACCGTCCCGTACAGATCCCGTACCGCACTCGGCGGCACCGTGTTCCGGTACCGCTTCACCTGCACCGCGATCGACCCGCCGCTGATCGGATCGGGATCGAGCGCCTTGACGTCCACCCCGCCGTCACCCGACCGCTGCGTGGTCACCGCCTGGAGCCCCCGCGCCCGGAACAGCTCGGCGACGAGGCCCTCGAAGGCGATCGGGTCCATGGTGAGCAGATCGGGCTCCTCGCCGTCCCCCTGCACCACCACGTCGGAACCCACCTGGTCGGGCTCCCGCAGCGGCACGACCGCCACCCGCTCGTCGGGCTTGGCGGAGAGCCGCCCGCCGAGGGCACCGGTCAGACACTCCACGGCACCGACGAGTTCCAGGTTCAGCCGGTCGAACGCCGGCCGCTCCACCACGACCGAGGCCACGCACACCCGCGAGGCGAGCCCGGTGGCGGGATCGACCCCGCCCACGTACCCGTTCAGCGCCACCCCTTCGAGCGCCCCGAACCGGTCCGCCGCGAACAGCTCCCGCACCGCGAGCAGCGCGCTCTGCGCCAGCACGTCCCGGTACAGCGCCCGCCGCTGCGTGACCGGCCGCGCGACCTCCTTCTCCTGGTCGGTGCTCGGCAGGTACTTGACGCCCTTCGCCCCGGGAACGACCTCGTACCCGGGCAGGTCCCAGTCGAGCACCAGCCCCCGCCCGGCCCGGTCGTACGCCGCCGACACCTCCCGCGGAAACCCCTCGGGCCAGGCCGTCGACGCGAACAGCACCGCCGAGAAGAACTCGACGACCGTGTCGGGCTCCCCCGCCCGCAGCGCCGCGACCGTCCCGTCGACCCCCGCGTTGTGGGCACGGACCTCGGCGATGCGGGCGGCGGCCCACGCGTCGTACTCCCGCCGGTACGCCGCCAGCTGCTCCGCCCGCCGCGCCTCCGCCGCCTGCGCCGCGTACCAGTCGTGCTCGAACCTGGCCCGCGCGTCCCGCTCGGCCTGCGCACGCCCGGACGCCGTCCACGCCCCCTGCGGCTGGTAGAACCGCTGATCCGGCATCGCGACCGGCTCCCCCAGCGGCCCCGGGGAGAACGGCTCGACGTCCTCCTCCCGCCGCAGCGACTCCACGGCGAAGGCCGGAGCCCGGCACCCCGTCGCCAGCAGCGACTCGAGGAGCGCGACCCGCTGATCGAGCTCCTGCGTCCGCCGCAGCGCGTCCGCGTCCCGCTGCTGCCGATAGGCGACCCGCTGCTCCCGCTGCATCCGGGCCACGTCCCGCTCGTACGCCCGCTGCGCCCGCTCGGCCTCACGCTGCTGCCGCAGCGCCGCCTGGTGCTGCCCCTCCCGCTGCCGCTGCGCCACCCGCTGCTGCTCGGCCCACACCCCGATCAGCCCACCGGAACGCCGACTCATCCGCACACCCCTCCCCAATGACCCCGATCACCTGCACTCCCCCGTGACCCACCAGTGTCCCGGACCACGGAGCCCCTTCACAGGGAAAGCCCGGACACGGAGCCCCCGCACGAAGCCCCGGACACGACGGAGGGCCCCGGACGCACGAAGCGTCCGGGGCCCTCCACAAGAGCCGCCTGTCGGAATCGAACCGACGACCTCAAGATTACAAGTCAAGCGCTCTAGCCAACTGAGCTAAGGCGGCAGCGAGTGAAGTGTAACCAACCCGGCCCCGGCGGCGGTCGGAAATCTCACGGCCCCGTGACTGCTGACAGATCGGGCACCGGCAGGTAGCGTCACTTGCGGTTCACCCAGGTGGACTAGACCTCAATCCTTCCTTTACTCGGATCGTCCGGCACGTTCCTGCCGGTGAAGGGACGCATCACCATGGCTTCCGTCACGTTCGACAAGGCCACCCGGATCTACCCGGGTGCCACCAAGCCCTCCGTCGACCAGCTCGACATCGAGATCGCGGACGGCGAGTTCCTCGTTCTCGTCGGCCCCTCCGGCTGCGGCAAGTCGACCTCCCTGCGCATGCTCGCGGGCCTCGAGGACGTCAACGCCGGCGCGATCCGGATCGGCGACCGCGACGTCACGCACCTGCCGCCGAAGGACCGGGACATCGCGATGGTGTTCCAGAACTACGCCCTGTACCCGCACATGACCGTCGCCGACAACATGGGCTTCGCGCTCAAGATCGCCGGTGTCAACAAGTCGGAGATCCGCGCCAAGGTCGAGGAGGCCGCGAAGATCCTCGACCTCACCGAGTACCTCGACCGCAAGCCGAAGGCGCTCTCCGGCGGTCAGCGCCAGCGCGTCGCGATGGGCCGCGCCATCGTGCGCGAGCCGCAGGTCTTCCTCATGGACGAGCCGCTGTCGAACCTCGACGCCAAGCTCCGCGTCTCCACCCGTACGCAGATCGCCGGTCTGCAGCGCCGCCTCGGCATCACCACGGTCTACGTCACGCACGACCAGACCGAGGCGCTCACGATGGGCGACCGCGTCGCCGTCCTCAAGGACGGTCTGCTCCAGCAGGTCGACTCGCCGCGCAACATGTACGACAAGCCCGCCAACCTCTTCGTCGCCGGCTTCATCGGCTCCCCGGCGATGAACCTGGTCGAGGTCCCGATCACGGACGGCGGCGTGAAGTTCGGCAACAGCGTCGTCCCGGTCACCCGTGAGGCCATCGCCGCCGCCTCCGCCGCCGGCGACACCACCGTGACCGTCGGCGTCCGCCCCGAGCACTTCGACGTGCAGAGCGCGACGAGCAAGGACGGCCTGGCCGTGACGGTCAACGTCGTCGAGGAGCTCGGCTCGGACGGCTTCGTGTACGGCACCACCCGCGTCGGCGGCGAGGACAAGGAGCTCGTGGTCCGCGTCGGCGGCCGCGACGTGCCCGCCAAGGGCTCCACGCTGCACGTCGTCCCGCGCGCCGACGAGCTGCACGTCTTCTCCACCTCGACGGGCGCCCGCCTCAGCGACTGAGACCGCCCCCTGGCACTGCCGTACGGCCCCGCGTCTGTTGCAGACGCGGGGCCGTTCGCGTACACCGGCGGTTTGAACGGGCTTACCCCGAAAAACCCCGGCATTCCGGGCCTCACCCGGGGCCCCGCGTCAACACGGGATTCGAAAAGCCGCCTCGAACCATCCCTCGCGAGAGTGACTAAATGTCGCCATATCACTACCGGCCGCTACGCTCGCCTGCGTGACGCACACTGCCCGCCGCATCGGCCGCTCTCTCGCCCTCGTCCTGCCCGTCGTCCTGGTGCTCTCGGGAACGCTCGCGGTGTCCGCCGTTCCGTGGGCCGGCCAGGACTCCGACACCCAGCTGACGGCGTCCTCCACGGACGTCTCCACCCGGGCCAAGTCCCGTGCACCGCAGGATGTTCTCCGCGACCAGCTCCTCGCAGAGCTTCAGGAGAAGGACCCCGGCACGGCCCTCACGCACCTCCAGCGCGAGGTGGAGAACCGGCCCTCCCTCGCCAAGCACTGCTTCTCCATCGCCCGCGCCCTCGGCCGCGCCGCCGTCGAGCACTACGGCCCCTCGCGCGCCCAGTCCTTCTCCCGCCCGGTCTGCGACACCTCGTACGCGACCGGCGTGATGCGCGCGAGCTGACCGATTCACCAGGGAAGGGCCGCGCGCTGAACGGCCTGACGCATACCGGGCGCCTATCGTTCCCCGTATGCACACCACTCCGACGCAGGCCGTGGTCCTGGCGGGCGGCCAGGGCACACGGCTCCGCCCGTACACCGACGACCGCCCCAAGCCGATGGTCGAGATCCCGGGCACCGGGACCCCGATCATCGGCCATCAGCTTTCCTGGCTGGCCGCCGAGGGCGTGACCGACGCCGTCGTCTCCTGCGGCCACCTCGCCGAGGTGCTCCAGGAGTGGCTGGCCTCCGCGGACCTCCCGCTCAAGGTGACGACGGTCGTCGAGACCGAGCCCCTCGGGCGCGGCGGCGGCCTCAAGTACGCCGCCTCCCACCTGCCGGCCCCGGACCAGCCCTGGTACGCCACCAACGGCGACATCTGGACCCGCTTCTCGCTGCGCGAGATGGCCGCCTTCCACACCGAGCGGGACGCCCTCGCGACGCTCGCCCTGGCCCGCCCGCGGATCCCGTGGGGCGCCGTCGAGACCGACACCTTCGGGAACATCACCGACTTCATCGAGGCGCCGCCGTCGCCGTTCCTGATCAACGCGGGCGTGTACGTCTTCGCCGCGGCCTTCACGGAGCTCCTCCCCGACCTCGGCGACCACGAGCGGACCACCTTCCCCCGCCTCGCCCGCGAGCGGCGCCTGGCGGGCTTCCCGCTGCCCCACGGCGCGTACTGGAGGGCCATCGACACCGCCAAGGACCTGACGGAGGCCGCCAAGGAGCTGGCCGCGCACAAGTCCTGACGGAGGGACGGGGCGCACCGGAGGGCCCGCGCACACGAGAGGGGGGGGGGCCCCGGGGGGGGGGGGGGGCCCCCCCCCCGGGGGCCCCCCCCCCCGCGCCCCCCCCCCCCGCCCCCGCGGGGGGGGGGGCGCGCCCCCCCCCCGCCCCCCCCCCCCCCCCCCCCCGCCCCCCCCCCCCCCCCCCCCCCCCCCCCCCCCCCTCTCGTGTCCGTACCGCGGCGTCAGCCCAGCAGGCCGCCGATCGGGTTCTGCGCGCCGCCCGTCGTCGAGCCGCCCTCGGACGGGGTGCTGGTGGTCCCGCCGGTCGAGCCGCCGGTCGACGTGCCGCCGGTGCTGCCCGGGGAGTCGCTCGTGGACGGCGGGGGCGCCGGCTTCGACTGCTGCGTGGGCGTACGGCTGCTGCCGGCACCGGTGCTCGCGCCCTGGGTGGCGGTCGGGCGCTGCTCCTGGGTCCGGGGGGCCTCGCGGGTCGTCTCGGTGGGCCGGGTGGCCTCGTGGGTCTCCTCGCTGCGCGCGGGGGCCTCGGTGGTCGCGGCGGGCTCGGGCGCGGTGGAGGCGGCCTTCGTGGGGGCGCGGTGCGTCGGCTCCGCGGGGAGCGGCTGGCCGGGGAGGTGGTTGATCGGGTCGTCGTTGGGGCCGGGGACGGTGACCATCTCGGTGGAGCGGACGGCGCCGCCGAGGACGGAGCCGATGAGGAGGGTGAGGCCGACGACGACGGCGGCGAGGAGGGTGCTGCGGCGGGTGACGCGGCGGCGGAGGTCCCAGAGTTCGGCGCGGGGGCCGAGGGTGCGCCAGGCTTCGCCGGCGAGGCGGCCGTCGAGGGAGTAGACGGGGGCGCCGGCGATGATCAGCGGGGACCAGGCGGCCAGGTAGATGATGTCCGCCGAGTCGTAGACCGGGACGGTCTTCCAGCTGACGGTCAGGAGGAGGGCGGCGGAGAGCAGGCCGCCGATGACGGCGGCGACGCGCTGCCAGAGTCCGAGGACGGTGAGGACGCCGACGACGACCTGGAGGAAGGCGACGGTGAGTCCGGCGCCGACGGGGTGCTGGAGGGCGAAGTCGCGCAGGGGTTCGGCGAGGGCCCAGGGGTGGAGGGAGTTGAGCCACTTCACCATGGAGCCGCGCTCGCCGCCGTCGAAGTAGACGGGGTCGCAGAGCTTGCCCATGCCCGCGTAGATGGAGATGAAGCCGAGGAAGACGCGGAGCGGGAGGAGGACGACGCCGAGGTTCATCCGGCGGCCGGGGTAGTAGGCGTGCCGGACGTCGTCCCCGTGGCGCTGTGCGGTCCGGGCGGCCGGCGTGTCGTTCCCGTACGCCTCGGCGGGCTCGGGCCCGAGCTCGTACAGCTCGTCGTAGGCGCCCTCGGCGCGGCGCATCGGCGGGAGCAGCGGCGTGGCCTCGGCGGGCACCACGGAGGTGGGCATGGTGGTGTCGACGCGCGGGATGGCCTGGGTGTCGCCGACGCCGTGGCCGCCGTGTCCGACGGGTTCGAGCGTGGAGACGGAGGACTCGCGCACGGCCTGGAGGAGGCCGGTGGCGCCCGGCGCGGACTTCCCGGTCCACACGACGGGACGGCGGCGCGCGCCGCCCGCTCCGGCGGCTCCGACGAGCGCGGCGGTACGGGCGCCGGCGCCGAACTTGGGCTGCGGGGCCGGCGCGAGCCGCACACGGAAGCTGGCGTGGTTCACGATCACCTGGGCGGGATCGGAATCCACCTTGACCATGCTCAGCGCGGGCTGATCGTCGAACCCCGGCCGGGGCGTTCTGGTGTCCACACTCATCTAACCGAGTGATGTGCGGTTAGGACACTGCCTTGACGGTTGCCAAATGTCCGAGGCCCGTCAAGATCACGGCCGGGGCGCGTCCCTCGTTCGGGTCAGCCCATGCGGCGGCGGGCCGCCTCGTAGAGGACGACGCCGGCGGCGACACCGGCGTTGAGCGACTCGGCGCCGCCCGGCATCGGGATACGGACGAGGAAGTCGCAGGTCTCGCCGACGAGGCGGGAGAGGCCCTTGCCCTCGGAGCCGACGACGATGACGACCGGGCCGCCGAGCGCCTCCAGGTCCTGCACCTCGTGCGTGCCCTCGGCGGCGAGGCCGACGACGGCGATGCCGGCCTTCTTGTACTCCTGCAGGGCGCGGGTCAGGTTGGTGACGCGGGCGACCGGGGTGCGCGCGGCGGTGCCGGCGGAGGTCTTCCAGGCACCGGCGGTCATGCCGGCGGCGCGGCGCTCGGGGATGACCACGCCGTGGCCGCCGAAGGCGGAGACGGAGCGGACGATCGCGCCGAGGTTGCGCGGGTCGGTGACGCCGTCGAGGGCGACGATCAGCGGGTCCTCGTGCTCGTCGTAGGCGTCGGCGGTGAGGTCCTCGGGGTGCGCGTACTCGTACGGCGGGACCTGGAGGACCAGACCCTGGTGGTTCAGCCCGTTGGTCATGCGGTCGAGCTCGGGGCGCGGGGCTTCCATCAGGTTGATGTTGCCGCGCGCGCCGGCGAGCTGGAGGGCCTCGCGCACGCGCTCGTCGTTGTCGATGAACTGCTGCACGTACAGCGTGGTGGCGGGCACGCCGTCGCGCAGCGCCTCGAAGACCGGGTTGCGGCCGACGACCATCTCGCTGGTGCCCTTGGGGCCGCCGCGGCGGGGCGCGGGACGGCGCTTGGCCGCGTTCCGCGCCATCGCGTTGGAGACGCGGTACGCCTTGTGGCCCTTGCGGTCCTCGGCCTTGGGGGTCGGGCCCTTGCCTTCGAGGCCCTTGCGCCGCTGGCCACCGCTGCCGACCGTCGCACCCTTCTTGTTGGACGTGCGACGGTTCCTGCGCTGGCTGTTCCCGGCCATGACTACTACCTGTTTCCTCTGCTGACGTACAAAGTCTGTAACTGAAGTGTGCCGCCCGGTCTCCCGAGCGGCACGTCTTCTAACGGTTGCCCAGCGTCCAGCGGGGGCCGTCGGGGCTGTCCTCGATGACGAGGCCGGACTGGGTGAGCTGGTCGCGGATCGCGTCCGCGGTCGCCCAGTCCTTGCGCTCGCGCGCCGATTCGCGCTGCTGGAGCACGAGGCGCACGAGGGTGTCGACGGCGCCGTGGAGCTCTTCGCCGCCACCGGTCTCCTCGGCCCAGTGCGGGTCGAGGGGGTCCAGGCCGAGGACGCCGAGCATGGCGCGGACCTCGGCGAGGCGGGCGATGGCCTCGTCCTTGTCGTCCGCGGCGAGGGCGCTGTTGCCCTGGCGGACGGTGGTGTGGATGATCGCCAGCGCGTGCGGCACGCCCAGGTCGTCGTCCATGGCCTCGGCGAAGGCGGGCGGCACCTCGGCGGCGGGGGCGACGGCCCGCCCGGCCTTCTCGGTGGCGCGCTGGACGAAGCCCTCGATGCGGGCGAAGGCCGACTCGGCCTCGCGCAGGGACTCCTCGCTGTACTCGATCATCGAGCGGTAGTGCGGGGTGCCCAGGTAGTAGCGCAGGACGATGGGGCGCCAGTTCTTCACCATCTCGGACACCAGCACGCTGTTGCCGAGCGACTTCGACATCTTCTCGCCGCTCATGGTGACCCAGGCGTTGTGCACCCAGTACGAGGCGAAGTCGTCGCCGAAGGCCTTGGCCTGGGCGATCTCGTTCTCGTGGTGCGGGAAGATCAGGTCGAGGCCGCCGCCGTGGACGTCGAAGGCGGAGCCCAGGTACTTGTGGGCCATGGCCGAGCACTCCAGGTGCCAGCCGGGGCGGCCGCGGCCCCACGGGGTCTCCCAGTCGGGCTCGCCCGGCTTGGTCGCCTTCCACATCGCGAAGTCGCGCGGGTCGCGCTTGCCGGTGATGCCCTCCTCGGAGGGCTGGCGGAGGTCGTCGATGTCCTGGTTGGACAGCTCCAGGTAGCCCGGGAAGGAGCGCACGTCGAAGTAGACGCTGCCGTCCGCCTCGTAGGCGTGGCCGCGCTCGATCAGGCCCCGCATCATCTCGATCATCTCGGGGACGTGACCGGTGGCGCGGGGCTCGTAGGTCGGCGGGAGGCAGCCGAGGGCCTCGTAACCGGAGTTGAACGCGCGCTCGTTCTCGTAGCCGATGGACCACCAGGGGCGGCCCTGCTCGGCGCCCTTCCTGATGATCTTGTCGTCGATGTCGGTGACGTTGCGGATGAACGTGACGTCGTAGCCGCGGTACGCGAACCAGCGGCGCATGATGTCGAAGTTCAGCCCCGACCGGATGTGTCCGATGTGCGGGGCCGCCTGGACGGTGGCACCACAGAGGTAGATCGAGACGCGGCCCGGTGTGAGCGGGGTGAAGTCACGGATCTGCCGGGCGCTGGTGTCGTACAGGCGAATAGTCACCACACCAGGGTAGTGGGAGTGTGGTAGTGCCCCGCGACCGATTCCCGGCCACGGGGCACGTTTTTCCTACTCCTGATGCGATACGGGGTAGACGAGGGCGGTCGCGAGGGCGGCGAGGCCCTCGGCGCGGCCGGTGAGGCCGAGTCCGTCCGTGGTGGTGCCGGAGACGGAGACGGGTGCGCCGGCCGCCTCGCTCAGTGCCTTCTGGGCCTCGTCGCGGCGCTTGCCGACCTTGGGGCGGACGCCGACGACCTGCACCGCGATGTTCCCGATCTCGTACCCCTCGGCGCGGACGATCCGGGCGGCCTCCGCGAGCAGGGTGACGCCGGAGGCGCCGGACCACTCGGGGCGCGAGGTGCCGAAGTGGGCCCCGAGGTCGCCGATGCCGGCGGCGGAGAAGAGGGCGTCGCAGGCGGCGTGGGCGGCGACGTCACCGTCGGAGTGCCCGGCGAGCCCGTACCCGTCACTGTCGGGGCCTTCCCAGAGCAGACCCGCGCACCAGAGCTCGCGGCCCTTCTCGAAGGCGTGCACGTCGGTGCCGATGCCGGTACGGGGGACGAGGGGGAGCTCAGAAGCCATCGTTGGCCCTCCTGCGGGCGAGTACGGCCTCGGCGAGGACGAGGTCGAGGGGGCGGGTCACCTTGAAGGCCTCTTCGTGGCCGGGCACGACGACGACGGGCGCGCCGAGCCGCTCGACCATGCCGGCGTCGTCGGTGGCGCCCTCGCCGGTGAGGGCGATCGTGGCGTGGGCGTTGACCAGGGTGTCGTGGTCGAAGCCCTGGGGGGTCTGGACGGCGCGGAGGCGGGCGCGGACCGGGGTGGCGACGACCTGCTCGGGGTCGCCGGGCTTCTCGGCCGGCTCGACCTCCTTGACGGTGTCGGCGACGGGCAGCGCGGGGACGACGGCGACGGCCCCGTCCCGTACGGCCTCGATGACGGCGTCCACGGTGTCGACGGGGACCAGGGGGCGGGCCGCGTCGTGGACGAGGACGGTGGTGACGCCCTCGGGGAGTGCCTGGAGGCCGAGGTGGACGGACTCCTGGCGGGTGTCGCCGCCGGGGACGACGAGGTAGTCGGTCCGCTCGGGGAGGGCGTGGTCGTCGAGGAGGCGCTTGACCTCGGCGACGCCGTCGGAGGGGGCGACCACGACGACGAGCGAGACCGCGCGGGAGGCGGCCATCGCGCGGACGGCGTGGATGAGCATGGGGGTGCCGTTCAGCGCGCGGAGCGCCTTGGGGGCGCCCGGGCCGAGGCGTACGCCCCGTCCTGCGGCCGGGATCACCACGGCGGTACGACGGGGACGCGCTTCGTCTGACATCGGTTGCACTCCGGCAGGTTTGTTTCCGCGGCCGACATGGGTATGGCCTCAGCGTGCCGGACGCTCCGCCTTGACCGGGCCCTTTCCGTGACGACGGTCGAGGCGTGGCCGCGTGGGCACAGGGGTTCGGCGTGTGGGGCGGAGAGAAGTTCAGGGGGTGCGGGTCACTTCGGCGGTGTGGTCACGCGGCGAGCCGCATGCGCCCGTACCGCACACGTGAATATGCCGCAGCGCCCGGCGACAGCACTGTGTGGATCACAGCACGCCAGCGGGCACCGCGGCATCGCTTCACTTGAAGACGTGGCTCAGGACGCGAGGACCTCGTCGAGGAGGGCCTCGGCCTTGTCCTCGTTCGTGTTCTCCGCGAGGGCCAGCTCGCTCACCAGGATCTGCCGAGCCTTGGCGAGCATGCGCTTCTCACCTGCGGAGAGTCCGCGCTCGCGCTCACGACGCCACAGGTCGCGCACCACTTCGGCGACCTTGATGACATCGCCGGAGGCGAGCTTCTCGAGATTTGCCTTGTAGCGACGGGACCAGTTCGTCGGCTCTTCGGCGTACGGCGCGCGCAGCACCTCGAAGACCCGGTCCAGCCCGTCCTGACCGACAACGTCGCGAACACCGACGAACTCCGCATTGTCCGCCGGCACACGAACCGTCAGGTCGCCCTGCGCGACCTTGAGCACCAAGTAGGTCTTGTCCACGCCTTTGATCTGGCGAGTTTCGATGGCCTCGATCAGCGCGGCCCCGTGATGGGGATAGACCACGGTGTCGCCAACCTTGAACGTCATGTGACAGGTACCCCTTCCGTGGCTATCCAGGGTAACACGGATTCAGCTTCTTCTGAATGGCGTTTTCGCAGGTCAGGGCATATCTCGGGGCTTGACAACGGTCACACGAACGTGCTGCGGAGGGCTTCCGGAAGGCGGTATTCGCAGGTCGGAGCGGCTACATCGACAGAGAGAAACCCGCACGTTACACATACCAGGAGCCCCTTGAGGGAGGCTTGATGTCCCGGTTTGTCCGGTTCGAAGGGAGCCTCTTCCCCTACTCCGTTCGAGGATCGCCCACCCGTACGGACGCATGCCGGGGTGATTCCCGAAATTGATCAGTGGACATCAAGCGACATCGGTGCGGGATTTTCCACGGGGGCGGCTGGGGGTAATGCGGCGACGCCTCCGAATTGATCAAGGCGGTTATGTGAACAACAGGTCAATGGGTCGTGATCCAGCCAACCGGACGAGCGCGCGGCCGGCACGGGGAGGAGCGGCGGAGGGCGGGCGGAAGACGGGCGGAGAACCCTCGGAGAACCCGCGCCGGGCGTCCCGACCGCACCCCCGGGTACGGCTGTGACCGGTTAGGGGCGGGTCGGGTGCGGGACGCGGAGTGAGGCTCGGTAACCTAAGCGCGCTGACACACCTTTAGCTGTCCCTTAGTTCCCACGCCTGTCCGTACGTCCTAGGAGATGCCGCCGCCGTGAGCCGCAGCCTTCGACGCGGCGCCCTCGCCGCCACCGCCATCGTGTTCTCCGTCGCCGCGCTCTCCGCCTGTGGCGCGGGCAACGACGCACAGACCCTCCAGGTCCGGCCGGACAACGCGGCCGTCACCGTGGACGACGTCAAGATCCAGAACGCGCTGGTCATCACCCAGCCCGGACCCGGCGTCAGGGGCCCGGTCGCCGTCTCGGCCACCGTCTTCAACAACGGCAGCCTGCCGCAGACCATCGACGCGATCAGCCTGCCCGGCGCGCGCTCGGACGTGAAGCTGACGTCCGCCAAGGGCGCCGGCCCGATCGTCGTCCCGGCCCACGGCTCCGTCCTGATCGGCGGCGCGGGCAACGCCTCCGCCGTGATCGAGAGCGGCTCCGAGGCCCTCCGCGACGGCGACGCGCAGAAGGTCGTCTTCAAGCTGAGCAAGACCGGCGACGTCAGCCTGAGCGCCTTCGTCGTCCCGGCGAAGAGCTACTTCAAGGACTTCGGCCCGACCGTCGTCCCGGCTCCCCCGGTGACCGCCCCGAGCACCTCCGCTCCGGCCACCACGCCGGCCGCCACCGAGTCGGCCACCGCTTCGGCCACCGCGTCGGCCCCGGCCTCCCCCTCGGGCGAGCCGACGACCGCCGGCCACTGAGCCATATGCGGAAGGGGCGCCCCCCCCTGGTGGGGGGCGCCCCTTCCGCATATGTCCAAGGCCCTTCACGGGGCCCTTCACGGCTCGAACCCCATCCCGAAGGCGCCCCTCGCACCGCGCGGCCCCAGGGGGGCGCGCAGGCTTCGGGACGCTGCGCCGGACTCCGTCCGGCGCCCTCGGCTCGGGCCGGCCTACGGCTCGAACTTGTACCCGAGGCCGCGGACCGTCACCAGGTACCTGGGAGCGCCCGGGTCCGGCTCGATCTTGGCGCGGAGGCGCTTGACGTGGACGTCGAGGGTCTTGGTGTCGCCGACGTAGTCCGCGCCCCAGACCCGGTCGATGAGCTGCATGCGGGTGAGCACGCGGCCCGCGTTGCGCAGGAGCATCTCCAGGAGGTCGAACTCCTTGAGCGGGAGGTCGACCTTGCCGCCGGAGACCGTGACCACGTGCCGGTCGACGTCCATGCGGACCGGGCCGGCCTCCAGGGCCGCCGGGGTGACCTCCTCCGGCTCGCCGCGGCGGCGCAGCACGGCGCGGATGCGGGCGACGAGCTCCCGCGAGGAGAAGGGCTTGGTCACGTAGTCGTCGGCTCCTATCTCCAGGCCGACGACCTTGTCGATCTCGCTGTCCTTGGCGGTCACCATGATCACCGGGACGTTGGAGCGGCCGCGCAGCTGGCGGCACACCTCGGTGCCGGGCAGGCCCGGAAGCATCAGGTCGAGGAGGACGAGGTCGGCTCCGTTGCGCTCGAACTCGTCGAGGCCGTCGGGCCCGGTCGCCGCGACGGCGACCTCGAAGCCCTCCTTGCGGAGCATGTACGACAGGGCGTCGCTGAAGGATTCCTCATCCTCGACGACGAGCACTCGGGTCACGGAAGGACCTCCGGGGCGGGAAGCGGTTCGGTCAGTAGATCTGGGGTGGAGGGCGAGGCGGGCCGGCGGTCCCGTACGGCGCCCGCCTCGGGCAGCCGCAGGGTGAAGGTGGAGCCCTGACCCTCGGTGCTCCAGACGGTGACCTCCCCGCCGTGCGAGGCGGCCACGTGCTTGACGATGGCCAGGCCGAGCCCCGTACCGCCGGTGGCACGGGAGCGGGCCGGGTCGACGCGGTAGAAGCGCTCGAAGATCCGCTCGCGGTCCTTCTCCGAGATGCCGATGCCCTGGTCGGTCACGGCTATCTCGATCAGGTCCCCGCCGGGCGCGGCGATGTGCCGGGCGGCGATGCCCACCCGCGTACGGGCCGGCGAGTAGTTGACGGCGTTCTCGACGAGGTTGCCGAGGGCCGCCGCGAGCTGGCCCCGGCTGCCCCAGACGTACAGGTCGGGCGCTCCACCGGAGACCATGGTGATCTGTTTGGTGGAGGCGGGCTGGCGGGAGCGGTCGATCGCCTCGGCGACGAGCTCGTCCACGGACACCGGCTCGGAGTCCTCCAGCGGGTCGTCGTTCTGGACGCGGGAGAGGTCGATGAGCTCCTGTACGAGGTTGGTGAGGCGGGTCGCCTCGATCTGCATCCGGCCGGCGAAGCGGGTGACCGCCTCGGGGTCGTCCGAGGCGTCCATGACCGCCTCGGAGAGCAGGGAGAGCGCGCCGACGGGAGTCTTGAGCTCATGGCTCACGTTGGCGACGAAGTCGCGCCGCACCGCCTCGATGCGGCGGGCCTCGGTGAGGTCCTCGACCAGGAGCAGCACGAGCCGCGAGCCCAGCGGGGCGACCCGGGCGGAGACGGCGAGGGCCTCGCCGCGTCCGGTGCCGCGCCGGGCCAGATCGAGCTCCACCTGCCGTATCTCTCCGTCGCGGCGGGTGTCACGGGCCATGTTGAGCATGGGTTCGACGGCCAGTTTGCCGCCGCGGACCAGGCCGAGCGCGTACGCCGCCGAGCTGGCCTTCACCACGGAGTCGCTCTCGTCGAGGACGACCGCGGAGGAGCGCAGCACGGACAGCACGGTGTCGACGCCGGGCGGGAGCACGGCGTCGGTGTGCAGCGAGGTACGGGTGGGTCGCGCCTGGTCGCGTTCGCTCCAGCGGAACGCCAGCATGGCGATCACGCCGGTGCACACGCCGGCGATCGCTGCCAATGCGGCGACCGCCGCGTTCACGTCCATGCCCCCAGGTTATGCGGGGTCGCGGACACTCTCCCAGCCGTCCGAGTGGCTGCTCGAACAGTCGTCGCCCAGAGTTCACCGTGGAGATGCGGGTGGTTCATTTGTCCTGGCGACCGGGGTGGCGCGTGTCGCCCAGAGTTCACCTGGGGGAAAGTACTGATTCACATCAGGGGGTGGAACCGGACGCACAGGGGGCCGAACGTGGGAGCGTGGGGGTCCGAGCCTCACCCGGACCCCGGAGTTTTGCGTAGAGAGGGACATCCATGCGGGACGCGTACCACGAGGAACTGGACTCGATCGGCGAGGGCCTGGTCGAGATGGCCCGGCTCGTCGGGTCGGCGATCGGGCGCGCCACGACGGCGATGCTCGACGCGGACCTCAAGCTCGCGGAGAGCGTGATCGCCGCGGACCAGAAGGTCGACGACCTCCAGCACGACCTGGAGGCGCGGGCCATAGCGCTGCTCGCCCGGCAGCAGCCGGTGGCGACGGACCTGCGGATCGTGGTCACCTCGCTGCGGATGAGCGCCGACCTGGAGCGCTCCGGCGACCTGGCGCAGCACGTGGCGAAGCTGGCGCGGCTGCGGTTCCCGGAGACGGCGGTGCCGCGTGACCTGCACGCGACCATCCTGGAGATGGGGCAGCTGGCGCAGCGCCTGATGGCGAAGGCGGCCGAGGTCATCATCACGAAGGACGTCGACCTGGCGCTCCAGCTGGAGCAGGACGACGACGAGATGGACCTGCTGCACCGGACCCTGTTCCAGCACCTGATGGACGACCGCTGGAAGCACGGCATCGAGACGGCCGTGGACGTGACGCTCCTCGGCCGGTACTACGAGCGGTTCGCGGACCACGCGGTGTCGGTGGCGAAGCGCGTGGTCTACCTGGTGACGGGCGAGCACGCGGACGAGCTGCAGGCGGCGGACGCGCCGGTGGAGGGCGCGTAGGCGCACGGGCTCCGGTGCGCCGTTGATGCGCCGGTCCGAGTGGGCATGCAATGGGGGGAGGCGATGCGCGCCTCGAAAGGGAGGGACCCCCATGGCCGAATCCCCCATGACGACCGACCCCGGGGCGGAGGCGCCGCGCGAAGCGGTGTTCCTGCCGGTGCTGGGTGCCTGCGGCTGCGGCTCGGGCTGCGGCTGCGGCTGCCAGTCCGGCTCCCCGTGCCAGTGCGGGGGCTGCTCCGGCTGACCGGCGAGGCGGGGGGGGGGGGGGGGCCCCCCCCCCCCCCCCCCACCCCCCCCCCCCCCCCACCCCCCGGAACCCCCCCCCCCAAAAATCCGGGCCCCCCCCCGGGGGGGCCCCGCCGC
>NZ_JBIAMJ010000011.1:161979-194979 GCF_042874035.1 Streptomyces sp. NPDC004284
TACGTGGGGGGGGGGGGGGGGGGGGGGGGGGGGGGGGGGGGCGGCGCGGGGGGGGGGGGGGGGGGGGGGGGGGGGGGGGGGGGGGGGGGGGGGGGGGGGGCCCCCCCCCCCCCACCGCCGTACCCCCACGCCCCTCCGTACCCCTGTACGTCTCTCCCTCTATACGTCGAGCACGCCGACGGTCTGCCCGCCGCTGACCTCCCCGGTGGTACGGAACCCCAGCCGCTCGTAGAACGCGCCGGGACCGTCCTCGCCGGGCTCCCAGGTCACGTGGAACCGCCGCTCGCCGCGCCGGCGCAGCTCCTCGCGCACGGACTCGACGGCGAAGCGGCCGTAGCCCTTGCCCTGGGCGTCGGCGGAGATGTTGAGCCGCCAGAGACCGCTGCGCCGGTCGGCCGGGTCCTTCTCCTCGTTCCAGGGGATGTCGAGGAAGGCCATCAGGAAGCCGACGAGCTCGTCGCCGTCGAAGACCAGCCGCGGCCAGGCCTTCTCCCCGAAGGCGTACGCCTCCGCGAGGGATTTCACGACGGGGGCGACGTTGCGCTCCTGATGGGGGTGGACGCGCAGGGCGAGCGCGGCGTCGATGGTGGCGGGGGTGACCTGTTCCAGGCGGAGTGACGTGCTCATGCACCGGACGGTAACGATCGGGTGCGATCTCCGCCCGCGATTATCGGACCGGCCCAGGATGGCGTCCATGACCACTCGACTGCGCCGCGCCCTCCTGCTCTCCGTCCTCCCCTTCGCCCTGGCCGGCTGCGGCGTCCCGAGCGCGGGCTTCGCGGGCGTGTCGGTGACGGCGGAGGGGGAGCCGCTGGGTGTGCTCCTGCTCTGCGACGAGCACGTCGACGGGGCGCTGCTCTACCCGGACGAGCCGGTCACCGACCCGGGCGCGGAGGCCGTGGCGGACGCGAAGGAGCCGGAGTACACGGACCGCTGGACCCCGGCCGCACCCGTCACCGGCTTCGCGACCTGGCCCCTGACGGCCCGGGCGGGCGGCGACGGCTGGACCCCGGACACGCCCCCGCACGCCCTGAAGCCGGGACGGCTCTCCACGCTCTTCGGCGCGACCCGGGACAACTCCTGGTCGACGCTGCACCACTCCTTCACCCTGGCGGACCTGAAGAAACTGACCCCGGGACAGGTCGCTTACACGGAGGGCGACAAGGTCCGGACGACGACGGTGGCGGACTTCCGCGCGCACGCGTGCGAGGGGTTCTGAGGAAGTCCGCCGGGTGCCGCTACGGCCGGAAGAAGACCACCGAGCGCAGCTTGAGCCGGTCGCCGGCCGGGCGGCCGTGCGGGCGGAGGATCCAGGTGTCGCCGGAGCAGTCGGGCCCCGTGAAGACGATCGCCTTCTCGTCCGTGTCGTTGTGCGGCGCGAAGGCGGGCTCGGAGGAGTTCGGGTCGGCGGCCTCGGGGATCGTGAGGCACTCGCCGCTCGCCGGGTCGTCCAGCGTGGCCGACCGGGGCTCGCCGCTGATGCCGACGAACCGGTAGGTGAACTCGCCGGTGGCGGCGTGGGCGGGGGAGGCCAGGGTGGCGGTGAGGGCGAGGGCGCCGCAGACGGCGGCGACGGAGTGGCGGAGACGCACGAGGTTCCTCGTTTCGGTGGGACGACCAAGGTCACCCCACCCCTGGCCCCTTCCGCCGCCCCGCAAGCGGCGCGCCGCAGCGGGAAGGTTTCGCCCTCACCCGTCCGGCCCACAGGGCCCGGCTACGGGGCGAAGACCTGCTCAAGGCTGTGGATCGCCCCGTCGTTCCCGGTCTCGTACCGGAAGACGAGCCCCGAGTCGGGGTGGGCCTTCACCCAGTCGATCAGCTCCTGCACACCGATCCGCTGGTTCGTGGAGCTGCCGACGATCGGGTTGGTGGCGGTGACGTACGCGGCCTGGTCGAGCGCCCAGCGGCTCTCCTCACCGGTACCGACGAACGGGACCCCGTCCGAGTCCTTCGACGCACAGCCCCACCGCCCGTGCTGGACGACGAGGTTGACCTTCCCGGTGCTGCCGTCGAGCTCCTCGATCCGGTAGAGCGCGAACTCGTCGGGGTCTACCTCGTCAGGACCGGGCGGCGAGTCGACGCAGTCCTTCGTCCTCGACCCGGCCTTCGCGGGCGCCGACGCCGTGGGCGCGGGCCCCTTCGGCGTCGCGGGCTTCTTCACGGCGGGCACGACGGTCGGCGTGACGGCCGCCGGCGGGGCCGTCGTCCCGGCCGCCGCGCCCGGCGCGGCGGTGGCGGTGGTCGCCGCCGGCGCGGGCGCCCCCGGCGCGGCACCACCGGCGGCACCGCCACCCCCCTGACACGCGGTGAGCGCACCGGCCAGCGCGACAGCGGCGAGCGCGAGGCCAGCGGGTCTGAGACGGTCGGCATTCATCGGGAAGTCCCCCTCTTCACGGGCGACCACCCACCCGGCCGCGCTCCTGCCGGGAACGTAGCAACGCCCCGCACCCGCGCACAGTGCCGAACCCCCCGATGTCACACACCTGGTACGCCCCGAGGACACCGGCACGACAACGACGAACCCCCTGCCCGCCGGCGACCGGCGGACAGGGGGTTCGTGCGTGGGGCTGGGCTACTTCTTGCCCTGGTTCTTGACGGCCTCGATGGCGGCCGCGGCGGCCTCCGGGTCGAGGTAGGTGCCGCCCGGGTTGAGGGGCTTGAAGTTCTCGTCGAGCTCGTAGGAGAGGGGGATGCCCGTCGGGATGTTGAGGCCCGCGATGTCGGCGTCCGAGATGCCGTCCAGGTGCTTGACGAGGGCGCGGAGGCTGTTGCCGTGGGCGGCGACGAGGACCGTGCGGCCGGCGAGGAGGTCGGGGACGATGTTGTCGTACCAGTACGGGAGCATCCGCGCGACGACGTCCTTGAGGCACTCGGTCCGCGGGCGGAGCTCCGGCGGGATCGAGGCGTAGCGGGCGTCGCGGGACTGGGAGTACTCGCTGTCGTCGGAGAGGGCCGGCGGCGGGGTGTCGTACGAGCGGCGCCACAGCATGAACTGCTCCTCGCCGAACTCGGCGAGGGTCTGGGCCTTGTCCTTGCCCTGGAGGGCGCCGTAGTGGCGCTCGTTGAGGCGCCAGGAGCGGCTGACCGGGATCCAGTGGCGGTCGGCGGCCTCGAGGGCGAGCTGCGCCGTGCGGATGGCGCGCTTCTGGAGGGAGGTGTGCAGCACGTCGGGCAGCAGGCCGGCGTCCTTGATCAGCTCGCCGCCGCGCGTCGCCTCCTTCTCACCCTTGGCGGTGAGGTTCACGTCCACCCATCCGGTGAACAGGTTCTTCTCGTTCCACTCGCTCTCGCCGTGGCGGAGGAGGATCAGCTTGTACGGTGCGTCGGCCATGCGTACGAGCCTAATCGACGGCTGACGATTGACGCGCGCCGTCAATTCGCTGGCGTCCGACGTATGAGATGCGTAAGTTACGTGAGGCGGAAGCAGGGCTTACACACAGCAGGGGGGCGCCTCACATGTCCATCGATTCGCTCAGACGATCGGCCCGCGAGACGGTCTCCGGTCTCCCGCCGGGCTTCTGGTGGCTGTGGCTGTCGACCCTGGTCAACCGGACCGGCGCCTTCGTCCTCACCTTCCTCTCCCTCTATCTGACGGTGGAGCTCGGGCACTCCGCCTGGTTCGCCGGACTCGTCGTCGCCCTCCACGGGCTCGGCGGCGTCGCGGGGTCGCCGCTCGGCGGCGCGCTCACCGACCGCTGGGGCCGCCGCCCCACCATGGTCACCATGCACCTCGCGGCCGCCGCCTGCGCCGCCGCCCTCGCCGTCGTCACCAGCGCCTGGGCCATCGCCGCGGTCGTCCTGCTCATGGGCGTCGCCATGCAGGCCGTCCGCCCCTCCATCAACGCGACCATCTCCGACATGGTCCCCGCCCACGACGTGCGCCGGGCGTACGCCCTCAACTACTGGGCCCTCAACCTCGGCTTCGCCATCGCCTCCATCGGCGGCGGCGCGGCCGCCTTCCTCGGCTACCGCACCCTCTTCGTCGTCGACGCCGTCGCCACCACCCTCTGCGCCGTCATCGTCTTCCTGCGGCTCCCCGAGACCCGTCCGGAGGGCAGGACCGACACGGCGGGCGAGCCGGTCGCCGAGGAGAAGGTCGGCATGCTGACCGTGCTGCGCGACGCGCCCTTCCGCACCCTCGTGCTCCTCAACCTCCTCGTCTGCCTCGTCTTCACCGCCCCCTGGATCGGTCTGCCGCTGACCATGGCCGAGCAGGGCCTCTCCCCCTCCTCGTACGGTGTCGTCATCGCCGTCAACGGCATCGTGATCGTCGGCTTCCAGCTGCTCGTCAACAAGCTGACCGACAAGCGCTCCCCGGTCGTCCTGCTGACCCTCTCCGCGCTGCTCTTCGCCCTCGGCACCGGCGCCACCGCCCTCGCCGGCTCCCCCGTCGCCTTCGCCGCGACCGTGGTCGTCTGGACGGTCGGCGAGATGATCCACGTCCCGACGAACGCGGCCGCCACCGCCCGCCTCGCCCCCGAGCACGCCCGGGGCCGCTACCAGGGCGTCATGGGCATGTCCTGGGCCGTCGCCGGATTCGTCGCCCCGATCGGCGCCGGCGCGATCGTCGGCGGCCCCGGCCCCGACGTCCTGTGGGCCGCGACCACCGCGATCGGCGTCCTCGCCGCCGCCGGGTACGCCGTCCTGCTGCGCAAGGCCCTGGCCGAGGAGACCGAGGCCCCGGTCGCCGGACCGGTCAAGGCCGAGGGCGCCGAGGCCTCCGCCGTCAGCGCCTGACCCGGTCGCTCCCGTAGGCCGCCCACCCGGCCACGGCGAACCCCGTCCCCTCCCTCCGCACTTCGGCGGCGCCCGCCCCGCCGAAGTGCGCGGGGACGACCAGCTCCCGCTCGTCGGCGGCCCGTTCCAGGATCCGCCGGCGGCTCGCCGCCGCCCCGGCCGCGTCCAGGCAGAAGCAGCTGGCGCGCTCCGGTTCGAGGATCTGCACCGGGCTGTGGAGCAGGTCGCCGACGAAGACCGCGCGGTCCGTCCCCGAGGCCAGCCGCAGCACGGCCGAGCCCGGGGTGTGACCGGGCGCCGACTCCAGGACGAGGTTCTCGTCGATGCGGTGGGACCCGTCCCAGAGCGTGATCAGCCCCGCCCGGTGCACGGGCGCCACGCTGTCCTCGTAGATCAGCCGGTCCTCCTCCTGGAGACCGCCGCCGTACGCGTTCTCCGGGCCGAAGTGGAAGTCGTCGGCGGCCGGGAGGAGATAGCGGGCGTTCGGGAAGGTCGGCACCCACTCCCCTGCGGAGGAGCGCGTGTTCCAGCCGACGTGGTCCGCGTGCAGATGCGTGTTGACGACGACGTCGACGTCCTCGGGCCGGATGCCCGCCCGCTCCAGACGGCCGAGGAAACCGTCCCGCCGCCGGTGGAAGTGCGGCGAGTGGGGCCGCTCCCGCCCGTCGCCCACCCCCGTGTCGACCAGGACGGTCCGGCCGCCGCTGCGCAGCACCCAGGTCTGCAGCGCCATGACCGCGCTGTCGCCGTCCGGCGCCCAGTGGTCCGGCGCCAGCCACTCCTCGTTGTCCTTCCACACCTCGGCCCCGGCCTCCGGGACGAGGGTGCGGGCGGGCGCGAACGGCCCCTGCCACTCGACGATCCGGATGATCTCGACGTCCCCCAGGACGATGCTGCGCGCGCTCTCGTTCGTATCCGTCATGCGATCGACAGTAGGGAGGGCGGATGAGCCCCTCAATGCCCGTTCCGCTCTTCCGGATACGCGAGACGCTCACCCCCGGGGGCAGTACGCTCCCGGCCATGGTGGACGTGGTGAGCGACGCGATCGCGGCCGTACGGGTCGGGCGGCCCTCCTCCGACCGGGTGCGGGTCGCAGGACGCTGGTGCGCGCGGCTCGCCCCGTACGAGGGGGCCGGCTTCCACGTCGTCCTCAGCGGCAGCTGCTGGCTGCTGCCCGACGGCGGCGAACCGGTCGTGCTCGGCGCGGGCGACGCGGTGCTCCTCCCGCACGGCACCGGGCACGTCATCGCCGACGCGCCCGCCGACGCGGAGACGGTCGCGCGGGCGGTCCCCTTCGAGCGCTGGGCCGACGGCGGCCTCCCGCGCCCGCCCCGGACGCACGACGCCACCCGCGAGGTCGTGATGCTCTGCGGCAAGTACCGGCTCGACCGCAGCCACGCGCACCCGCTGCTCGCCGAACTCCCGCCGCTGGTCCATCTGCCGGCCCGCGACGGCGACCATCCGGAACTCCGGGCCGCCATCGGGCTCCTGGAGGGCGAGCTGGACGAACGGCGCCCGGGCGCCGCCCTCGCGCTTCCCGGCCTGCTCGACCTGCTGTTCGTGTACATGATCCGGTCCTGGACGGCCGGGAGCACGGCCGGGACGTGGCCGGCCGCCCTGGGCGACCCGGTGACGGCCGTCGCGCTGCGCGCGCTGCACTCCGATCCGGCCGCGCCCTGGACCGTCGACCGGCTCGCGGCCGAGGCGGGCGTCTCCCGGCCCACCCTCGCCCGCCGCTTCACCGCCCTCGTGGGCCGGCCCCCGATGGCGTACCTCACCTGGTGGCGGCTGACCCGCGCGGCCGCCCTGCTCAGGGACACCGGCGACCCGCTGGCCACCGTCGCCCGCCGCGTCGGCTACGCCTCGCCGTACGCCCTGTCCCACGCCTTCCGGCGCGAGTTCGGCACGACGCCGGGGCAGTACCGCGGCGGCGCGGTCACCCCTTCTGCGTCAGGTTCTTGAAGGCGTCGAGGTTGCGGGTCGACTCGCCGCGCGAGATCCGCCACTCGTACTCGCGCCGGATCGCCGAGGCGAAGCCCAGTTCGAGGAGGGTGTTGAAGTCGCCGTCCGCGGCTTCCAGGACCGAGCCGAGCAGGCGGTCCAGCTCCTCCGGGGTGACGGCGGCCAGGGGGAGCTTGCCGGCGAGGTAGATGTCGCCGAGGGGGTCGATCGCGTACCCGACGCCGTACAGCTTGAGGTTCCGTTCGAGGAGCCAGCGGTGGACGCCCGCCTCGTTCTCGTCGGGGTGGCGGATGACGAAGGCGTTGAGGGAGAGGGAGTGGCGGCCCACCCGGAGCGACAGGGTGGTGAACAGCTTGCGCGTGCCCGGGAGCTTCACGACGTACGAGCCGGGCTCGGGGGACTCCCAGTCGAGCTCCGACTCGTCGAACGCTTCCTCGATGATCCGCCGAACGTCCTCAGCCATGGTGCGAGCGTACGCGACGGCGGTTCTCGCGCAGCCGGTGGTCGTGCATCGCGGCCGTGTACACGTCCGCCGTGCCCGAGGCCGCCGTGTCCCAGCCGAAGGAACCGGCGTGCAGCGCCGCCGCCTCGCCCATCCGGGCCGACAGCGACGGGTCCGCCACGAAGCGGCCGAGCGCGCGGGCGTAGTCCGCCGGGTCGTGCCCCTGCACGAGGAAGCCCGTCACGTCGTCCCGCACGGCCACGGGCAGGCCGCCGACCGACGCCGCGACGACCGGGGTGCCGGCCGCCTGCGCCTCGATCGCGACCAGGCCGAAGGACTCGCTGTACGAGGGCATGACCAGGACCGACGCCGCGCGGAACCAGTCCGCCAGCCGGTCCTGGCCCACCGGCGGGTGGAAGCGCACGACGTCCGAGATCCCGAGCCTGGCGGCCAGCTTCTGCAGCTGTTCCGGCTTCGCCAGGCCGCTGCCGCTCGGGCCGCCGACCACCGGGACGACCATGCGGGTGCGGAGGGAGGGGTCCTCGTCCAGGAGCCGCGCGGCGGCGCTCAGCAGGATGTCCGGGGCCTTCAGCGGCTGTATCCGGCCCGCGAAGACCGGGATGAACGCGTCCTGCGGCAGCCCGAGGCGCGCGCGGGCCGCCGCGCGGCCGTCGGCGGGGCGGAAGCGGTCGAGGTTGACGCCCGGGTGCACGACCGCGATCTTGCCGGGGTCCGCCTCGTAGAAGCGGGCGAGCTCGTCGGCCTCCTCCGCCGTGTTGGCGATCAGCCGGTCGGCGGCGGAGACGATCTGCGTCTCGCCGATCACCCGGGCCGCGGGCTCGGGCGTGTCGCCCTCGGCGAGCGCCGCGTTCTTGACCTTCGCCATGGTGTGCATGGCGTGGACGAGCGGGACGCCCCAGCGCTCGGCCGCGAGCCAGCCGACGTGCCCGGACAGCCAGTAGTGGGAGTGGACCAGGTCGTAGTGGCCGGGGCGGTGGCCCGCCCACGCCTGCATCACGCCGTGCGTGAAGGCGCAGAGCTGCGCCGGCAGCTCCTCCTTGGCCAGGCCCTCGTACGGGCCGGCGTCCACGTGCCGCACGAGCACGCCGGGGGTCAGCTCGACCACCGGGGGGAGCCCGCCGGTGGTGGCCCGGGTGAAGATCTCCACCTCGATGTCGATGGCCGCGAGGCGCTTGGCCAGCTCGACGATGTAGACGTTCATGCCGCCCGCGTCGCCCGTGCCGGGCTGGTGCAGCGGCGAGGTGTGGACGCTGAGCATGGCCACCCGCCGGGGGGTGCGGTGCCGGCCGGGGAGCCGGAGCCTGGCCGGCGCCGGGTGCCGGTGCCGGGTACCGGCGAACCGGGACACGTACTGGCTCACGTCGGCGGTCCTTCCGCTCGGGGGCGTCGGGCATGACTGCTGGAGGGCGCTGTACGTCCTCCAGCTCGCACAACATGTCGACCGCCCCTTTCATTTCCGATCGCACGGCCGCTTTGCCAAACCGTTGCCGGGCCGGGCGGCCGGAGGCCCCTCCCCCGCACCCCGTACGCTCATGGCATGGCCCCGCGCACCACCCGCCCCGTCGGCACACCGACCCGCGGGACCACCAACCCGAACCGGCTGCGGCGCATGGACCGCTGGATCGCCGCCGTCCACGGACCCGCCCTGCGCCGCTCCCCCGAGCCGCCGGTCGCCGTCGACCTCGGCTACGGGGCCGCCCCCTGGACCGCCGTGGAGCTCCTGGCCCGGCTGCGCACCGCCGAGCCCCGCACCCTGCTGTACGGGATCGAGATCGAGCCCGCCCGCGTCGAGGCCGCGAAGCCGTACGAAGCCGTGCACGAGGGCCTCTCCTTCGTGCACGGCGGCTTCGAGGTGCCGGTGCCGGGCCGGGTCGCCCTGATCCGGGCGGCGAACGTGCTGCGCCAGTACGACGAGGACCAGGTCGCGGCCGTCTGGGCGCGGCTCCGCGGGCGGCTCGCGCCCGGCGGGCTGCTCGTGGAGGGGACCTGCGACGAGATCGGCCGCCGGCACGTGTGGGTGGCGCTCGACGCGGACGGGCCGCGCACGGTGACCTTCGCGACCCGGCTCGGCTCGCTCGACCGGCCCTCGGACCTCGCGGAACGGCTGCCGAAGGCGCTGATCCACCGGAACGTGCCGGGCGAGCCGGTGCACGCCTTCCTGCGGGACTTCGACCGGGCGTGGGCGGCGGCCGCCCCGTACGCCTCCCTGGGCGCCCGGCAGCGGTGGATCCGCTCCGTCCGCGACCTGGCGGCGGACTGGCCCCTCGCGGACGGCCCGCGCCGGTGGCGGCAGGGCGAGGTCACGGTGCGGTGGGAGGCGCTGGCGCCGAAGGGGTGACGCGGTGTCGGGGGGTGCGCGTGTCCGTTCCCCCGGCTTCCCCAACTTCCGCTGAATTTCTCGTACACGAGGAACGCCCCACGCCCCTCACTCGTCCCCCGTGGGGGGAACAGGCCCGACAGGCCCCGGTTTCCCCTGTCGCTTTCCGGTTTCGCATGGCACTATCGCCAGGTCGCCATCAAGTTACTGACGGTAAATCAGATATGGGTCACTACGAGGGGGAGCTCGTGAACCGACGCCGCCGCGCCACCGCCGCGATCACCGTGATCTGCGCCCTGACCGTGCTGGCGTCCCCCGCCCTGACCCTCCAGGCCTCCGCCGCGCCGCTCCCCCCTCCCCCGCCGAAGAAGAGCCTGGAGGAGGTGCGCGAGGAGATCGACGACCTGTACCGGAAGGCCGCCGTCGCCACCGACGCGTACAACCTCGCCGAGGAGAAGACCAAGGAGCAGTCCGCCGAGATCGTCAAGCTCGCCCGGATGATCGTCGACGGCCGCGAGAAGATCGAGGACCTCAAGGCCAAGGCCGGCGCCCAGGCCCGCGCCCAGTACCGCAACGGCGGGCTCCCCGACGGCGCGCAGCTCGTCCTCACGGACGACCCGCAGCTCTTCCTCGACGCCGCCGGACGGCTCAAGGCCGGCGCGAAGGCCACCACCGACCTGCTGGGCGAGATGACCCGCACCCAGGCCGAGTTGGACACCTACGCCAAGGACGCCAGCACCAACTGGACCAAGCTGGAGGCCATCCGCGTCAAGCAGGCCAAGGCGAAGAAGGAGATCAACGACAAGATCGACGCCGCGAAGAAGCTGGAGTCCGAGCTCGCCGCCGAGGAGCGCGAGCGGCTGCGGCGCCTGGAGGAGCAGGCCCAGCTCAAGGCCCAGACGACCTGGCTCGACACCGGCATCCTCGACGGCCTGAAGGAGGGCGCGACCCCGGAGGGCAAGAAGGCGGTCGAATTCGCGACGGCGCAGATCGGCAAGCCGTACGTCTGGGGCGCGGAGGGACCGAAGTCGTACGACTGCTCCGGGCTGACCCAGCGCTCCTGGGGCGCGGCCGGCCTGGGCATCCCGCGCACCTCGCAGGAGCAGTGGCGGCTGCTCCCGCACGTGGACATCAAGGACATGCGGCCCGGCGACCTGATCGTCTACTTCAAGGACGCGAGCCACATCGGGATGTACGTCGGCAACGGGATGATCGTGCACGCGCCGCGCCCGGGACGGAACGTGACCCTCGCGGGCGCGGGCTCGATGGAGATCCTGGGCGTCGTCCGGCCCGCGTGACGGGAAGGGGGTCGTCCGCCCCACGTGACGGGAGGGGCGTCGTCCGCCCCACGTGACACGAGCCACCTCCACGGCCCCGCGGGCGGCTCCGGGCGCGTGACGTTTCTCATGGGCTCCGGGACCCGTGCGGACCGCGAGAGGGGCAAGTACCTCCCCTTCCGCGGCATATGCCAAGCACGCCGCGCCCGCTCGGGGGCTGATCGCCATTCCGCTGCGCACCGCCCTACCGCTATGGTCCGGGACGGGCGGGGCGCCACCCGGCGCCCCGCGCACCTCGGGGGGAGGGAAGGAAACCCGGACCGATGCCCGTATCCGTACCGCGCCAGAGAAACGTCTCTGCCGCTGCGGGACCCGGCGACGCCACTCCTCTGGACGCCACCGCTATGACAGGCACAGTCACAGGAACCGATCGCACCGATCTCACTCTCCTGGTCGTCGAGGACGACCCGGCGGGTGCCCTCGCCGTACCCGAACTGCTCGACGCGGCGGACGCCGCCGGCACCCGGGTCCGCATACGCACCGCCCGGAACCTCACCGAGGCCGAGCGGCTCCTCACCGACGACGTCCACTGCGTCCTCGTCGACCTCTCCCTGCCCGGCCCGCGCGCCGGGGCCGCCGGCGACGACCCGCTCGCCCCGCTGCGGCACATCCTGCGCCTCGCCCCGCGCCACGCCGTCCTCGCGCTCGCGGGCTCCGCCGACGCCGAGCTGGCGGCCGAGGCCGTACGCGTCGGGGCCCAGGACCACCTCTTCCGCGAGGAGCTCGACGGGCGGCTGCTCAGCCGGGCCATCCGGTACGCGGTCGAGCGCAAGCGCGCCGACGCCGTCCAGGTGAAGCTGGCCGAGTCCCGGCTCCGCGCCCAGGAGAACGCCCGCCTGGAACGCGGACTGCTCCCCACCCCGCTCCTGGAGGGCTCCGACCTGCGGTTCGCGGCCCACTACCGGCCCGGCCGGTCCCGCGCCCTGCTCGGCGGCGACTTCTACGACGTCGTCCGCACCCCCGACGGCACCGTCCACGCCATGATCGGCGACGTCTGCGGGCACGGCCCCGACGAGGCCGCGCTCGGCGTCGAGCTGCGGATCGCCTGGCGGGCCCTGACCTTCGCGGGCCTGTGCGGGGACGAGCTGCTCTCGACGATGCAGCAGGTCCTGGAGCACGAGCGGGAGAGCGAGGAGATCTTCGCGACCCTCTGCACCGTCGACATCGCGCCCGACGGGCGCCGCGCCGGCCTCTGCCTGGCCGGCCACCCCTCGCCGCTGATCGCCCGCCAGGGCCGGACGGCGCGCCTCCTCCCGTACGAGGACGGCGGCCCGGCCCTCGGACTGCTGCCGCGCGCCCGGTGGCCGCGCCGGCAGGTCGAGCTGGGCGGGGCGTGGAGCCTGCTCATGTACACGGACGGGCTCATCGAGGGCCGCTCGGCGGGCCCCGGCTCGCCGCGGCTCGGCCAGGACGGGATGGTCGGGATGCTCAACCGCCAGCTGGCCTCGGGCCTCCGGGGCGAGGAGCTCCTGGAGGCGGCCGTGACGGAGGTCCGCTCCCTGAACGGCGGCGAGCTGACGGACGACGTCGCCGTCCTGGCCCTGGAAAGGGACAGGACCCGGGTCTGAGACCCGGGTCCCGCGGTGCCGAACGGTTACCGGCCGCCGTTGTGAACGGTTACCGGCCGCCGTTGTAGGGGCCGTACGGCCCGTCGCTGCTGGAGCCGCCGCCGCGACGGCCGCCCCGGCCTCCGCCGGAGACCTGCGCGAGCGCGGGGCGCACGTCCACCATGAAGACGATGGCGGCGACGAGCCCCGCGATCTGCAGGAACAGCATCGGCAGCAGCAGGTTGATGACGAGGTTGATGCCCAGGATGATCAGCCAGAACTTCTTCGTCTGCTTGTCGGCGGCGCGGTAGGCGTCCTCGCGCGCCATGGCGGCGAAGACGAGCGCGGCGACGGCGAAGCCGGTGAAGACCAGGAAGATCACCAGGGAGAGAAGGGAGTCGAATCCCGCGCGCAACATGCTGAGCACCGCCTATGGGGATGGAGAGAGAGCGCCTCGCGGTCAAGGTACCCGGTACAACGCACCGGGTACCCGAATCGGTGCCCGGCCCTACTCCTTCTCGGCGGCGACGGCCGTCTTCTTGGCGGGGGCCTTGCGGGCGGTGGTCTTCCGCGCGGGCTTGGCGGGCTCGGGCTCGCCCTCCGTGTTGTCGTCCGCCTTCGCCTCCGGCTCCGGCTCGACCACGACGGCGATCTCGGTGATCTCCTCGGCGACCTCGCCCCGCCAGGCCTTGACGGCCTCCTCGCCGTGGGCGGCGACCTCCTCGTACTTCTCCCGCGCCTTCACCGCGTACTCGGCGGCGACGCCGACCCCGCGCAGGGCGAGGTCCTGGGCGGTCTCGCCGAGCTTCTTCAGGTCGGTGTCGAGGCCACCGACGACCTCGGCGAACTTCGACTGCACGGTGGCCTGGGCCTCCTTGGCCTGCGCGGTCACCTTCTCCTGCACGGCCTTCGGGTCGGTCTTCCGCACGGCGTCGATGCGCGCGGGCGCCTCGGCGGCGAGCTGCTCGATCAGGCCGGGAACCTTCTTGGCCTGCTGCACGGCGAGGTCGGCGGTGCCGGCGGCGAAGTAGAGAGGGGTACGCAGTTCGTCGATGATGGCCATGCTGGTGTTCCTCCCGGATGTGACGACGTACTAGCTCGAAGGCGGTGTGGCATCGGGCCCGGCGGCCGCCTGTCCGGCAGCCGCGTCGGCGGCGTTCTCCTTGCGGAAGGAGTCGTAGATCTGGAGCAGCACCTGCTTCTGCCGCTCGTTGATCGAGGGATCGGCCAGGATGACGGCGCGCGTCTCCAGCTCGTCCTGCTCCTTCTCGTCGAGGATCCCGGCCCGTACGTAGAGCGTCTCGGCGGAGATCCGCAGGGCCTTCGCGACCTGCTGGAGGACCTCGGCGCTGGGCTTGCGCAGCCCGCGCTCGATCTGGCTGAGGTACGGATTCGACACCCCGGCGGCTTCGGCGAGCTGTCGCAGGGAGAGCTGCGCGGTCCGCCGCTGTTCGCGGAGGTACTCACCGAGATTGCCGACGTTGAGCGATGCCATGCCCCGACCATGCCAGCCTTTGCTAACTCTTGCAAGCAGGTGCTTGCAAGAGTCGCCCCCGGCGGGTCGCGGTCCGTGCCATGCTGGGGCCGTGGACCTCGACGACCTGAAACGACTGCGCCGCGCGCGGGACACGATGGACCGCGACTACGCGTCCCCGCTGGACGTCCCGGCCCTGGCCAGGGTCGCGCTGATGTCGACGGGGCACTTCGCCCGCAGCTTCCGCACCGCGTTCGGCGAGACGCCGTACAGCTATCTGATGACGCGCCGGGTCGAGCGCGCGAAGGCGCTGCTCCGGCGGGGGGACCTGAGCGTGACGGAGGTCTGCTTCGAGGTGGGCTGTACGTCCCTCGGCTCGTTCAGCTCGCGCTTCACCGAGCTGGTCGGCGAGACGCCGAGCGCGTACCGGGCGCGGAGCCACGGGGAGGACGCGGCGATCCCGGCGTGCGTCGCCAAGGTGCTGACGCGGCCGGTGAAGAACGGCGGGCCCGGCGAACCGATCAGGATCGGAGAAGCGGGAACGAGCGCCTCGCCGTAGCGTCGACGGCATGGACGACATCAAGCTCTCGCAGTGCTTCATCACCGTCGACGACGCCGACAAGGCGCTCACCTTCTACCGCGACGCCCTCGGCCTCGACGTCCGCAACGACGTCGGCTACGAGGGCATGCGCTGGGTGACCCTCGGGTCGCCCGAACAGCCGGACGTGTCCGTCGTCCTGGAGACCCCGCTCCCCGACCCCGGCGCCTCCGAGGCCGACCGGAAGGCGGTCACCGACCTCCTCGCCAAGGGCCTGCTGCGCGGCGTCATCTTCTCCACCCGGGACGTCGACGCCACCTTCGAGCGCGTACGGGCGGCCGGCGGCGAGGTCCTCCAGGAGCCGGTCGACCAGCACTACGGCGTCCGCGACTGCGCCTTCCGCGACCCGGCCGGCAACATGATCCGCTTCGCCCAGCCGAAGGCCTGACAGCCCTGGCAGTATGGCCTGAAGGCCCAACGGGGAGGGACACCATGGCAGTTGACGATCATGCCGACGCGACGGAGCTCCGGCGACGCTCGGACGTCCTCGACGAGACGCCCCTCCCGGGGCCGGGGCGCTTCACCGGCCCCGCCACGGGCGACGAACTCCCCATGCTGGCCGGGTTCCTGGCGGACCAGCGGGCGACGCTGGTGCTGAGGTGCGCGGGCCTGGAGGAGGAGTTGGCGGCCAGGTCGGCGGAACCGTCGACCCTGTCCCTCCTCGGCCTGGTCCGCCACCTCGCCGACGTCGAGCGCCACTGGTTCCGCGAGATCCTCGCCGGGCAGCGGGACGCCCGCCCCCTCTTCTCCTCCCCCGCCTCCCCGGACGGCGACTTCGACTTCGACGAGGCTTCCGCCACCCCGGCCGCCGTCGCGGAAGCCTGGGAGGCCTGGCGCGCGGCCGTCGCCTTCTCCGACCGCTTCACCGCCGAGGCCCCCCACCTCGACGTCTCCGGCGACGACGCCTGGCGCGGCAAGGTCTCCCTGCGCTGGGTCCTCATCCACCTCATCGAGGAGTACGCCCGCCACAACGGCCACGCGGACCTCCTCCGCGAGCGCATCGACGGCACGCGGGGGCTGTAGCCCCCTTCACCGCGCCCAGGCCGCCAGCACCTCGAAGTCGGCGGCCGTGAGGCCGGTCCCGGCGTCCACCCGGTGGAGGAGGGCCGGGCCGGGGTGATGGGCGGCGACCCAGGCGCGGTCGGCCGCGCCGATCTCGTCGTCCACCCAGGCGAACGGCCGCCCGGCGGCCCACGCCACGAGGGCCGGCGTCTTCCAGTGGAGCCCCGGCTCCTCGGGATCGTCGGCCCAGGGGATCAGGGGCAGGTCGGGCAGGCCGAGGCGGGGTGCGACCCAGGCGTTCGCGTCCGCCTCCCACGTGGTCGCCCACACCAGGTCGTACGGCAGCGCCGCGAGCCGGGGCCCCTGCGCGGGATCGAGCCGCGCGAGGAGCGGGCTCACGGAGGGGGGCGGGACGGGCGGGTACGTCGGGTACGGGCCGGGGCCCGCGCCGAAGGGGATCAGCGGTCCGTCCACGTCCAGGAAGAGCAGCGCGGTCGTCATGCCTCCATCCTGGCCGCGGCCGAGCCGTACTCGTCCGCTTCACGACGATCCGCCACAGATCGATGATGACTACCCTGGCAACCATGACAGCCATGGCGCCCACCCGCACCGAACCCGACCTCTCCTACCTCCTCGATCACACCAGTCACGTCCTCCGCACGCGGATGGCGGCCGCACTCGCGGAGATCGGGCTCACCGCGCGCATGCACTGCGTCCTCGTCCACGCCCTGGAGGAGGAGCGGACGCAGGCGCAGCTCGCGGAGATCGGGGACATGGACAAGACCACGATGGTGGTGACCGTCGACGCGCTGGAGAAGGCCGGGCTCGCCGAGCGGCGGCCGTCGGCGACCGATCGCCGGGCGCGGATCATCGCCGTGACCGAGGCGGGGGCGGAGGTCGCCCGCCAGAGCCAGAGGATCGTCGACGGCGTGCACGAGAGCGCCCTCTCCTCCCTCCCCGGCGAGGAGCGCGCGGCTCTGCTCCGCGCCCTGGAGCTGCTGGCCACCGGGCATCTCGCGACGCCCGTGGAGAGTCCGACGCCCGCCCGTCGGGCCCGTCAGCGCGCCTGAGGACCCGGAACTGCTCCCGTAAAAAATAGTCTGCAACAAAACCTTCTGCTAGCGTCTCTCCTGTCGCCTCCGACGAACAGGAGATGCCCCCATGCCCGCGCCCAGCCCCAGCCCCAGCCCCAGCCCCGACCTCAATCCCCGGCTCCGCCCCCACCTCGCCCTCGGCGTCCTCGCCGCCGGCATGCTGATGACCGTCCTCGACGGCAGCATCGTCACCGTCGCCATGCCCGCCGTCCAGAGCGACCTCGGCTTCACGCCCGTCGGCCTCAGCTGGGTCGTCAACGCCTACCTGATCGCCTTCGGTTCGCTGCTCCTCCTCGCCGGGCGGCTCGGTGACCTCCTCGGCCGCAAGCGGATGTTCCTCGCCGGCACCGGGGTCTTCACCGCCGCCTCGCTCCTCGCGGGTGTCGCCCACTCCCCCGCCGTCCTCATCGCCGCCCGCTTCCTCCAGGGCGTCGGCAGCGCGATGTCCTCCGCCGTCGGCCTCGGCATCCTCGTCACGCTCTTCACGGCACCGCGCGAACGCGCCCGCGCCATCGCCGTGTTCAGCTTCACCGGAGCGGCCGGCGCCTCCCTCGGCCAGGTCCTCGGCGGGGTCCTCACCGACGCCCTCGCATGGAACTGGATCTTCTTCATCAACCTGCCCATCGGCGTCGCGACCCTCCTCGTCGCCCTCCGCGCGCTCCCCGCCGACCGCGCCCTCGGGCTGAGGGCCGGTGCCGACGTCACCGGCGCGCTGCTCGTGACCTCCGGGCTGATGGCCGGGATCTACGCCGTCGTGAAGATCGAGGAGTACGGGGCCGGTTCGGCGCACACCCTCGGCTTCGGGGCCCTCGCGCTCGCCCTCCTGGGCGGCTTCCTGCTCCGCCAGGCGAAGGCCGCGCACCCGCTCATGCCGCTGCGGATCCTCCGCTCCCGCGCCGTCGCCGGCGCGAACGCCGTCCAGATGCTGATGGTCGCCGCGCTGTTCTCCTTCCAGGTCCTCGTCGCCCTGTACCTGCAGAAGGTCCTCGGGTACGGAGCGGCCGAGACCGGCCTCGCGATGCTGCCCGCCGCACTGATCATCGGCGCCGTCTCGCTCGGCGTCTCGGCGCCCCTCATCGCCCGCTTCGGCGAGGGGAACGTCCTGCTCACCGGCCTCGTCCTGCTCATCGGCGTCCTGGGCCTGCTGGCCCGCGTCCCCGTCCACGCCTCGTACGCCACCGACCTGCTCCCCGTGATGCTGCTCGCCGCCGGCTTCGGCCTCGCGCTGCCCTCCCTCACCGCGCTCGCCATGTCCGGGGCGGAGGAGGCGGACGCGGGCCTGGCCTCCGGGCTCTTCAACACCACCCAGCAGATCGGCATGGCCCTCGGCGTCGCGGTCCTCTCCACCCTCGCCGCCGCCCGCACCGAGTCCCTCACGAAGGCGGGACACCCCGCCCCCGAGGCCCTGACCGGGGGTTACCACCTCGCCTTCGGCGTCGGCGCCGGTCTCCTCCTCCTCGCCCTGGCCGTCGCCCTCACCGTCCTGCGCCCCGCCGCCTCCACCGAGCCCCGGCGGATGACAATGGCGGCATGAGAGCCGACCGACTCGTCGCCGCCCTGCTCTTCCTCCAGACCGCCCGGCGGCGGGTCACCGCCGCCGAACTCGCCGCCGAACTGGGCGTGTCCGAACGCACGGCCCGCCGGGACCTCGAAGCGCTCGCGAGCGCCGGGATCCCGGTGTACTCCCAGGCCGGGCAGGGCGGCGGCTGGTCGCTCGTCGGCGGAGCCCGTACCGATCTGACCGGCCTGACCGCCCCCGAGATCCGCGCGCTGTTCCTCCTCACCGGACCGGACGCCACCGCGAGCCCGCAGACCCGGACCGCCCTCCGCAAGCTCGTACGGGCCCTCCCCGCGCCCCTCCGCGAGGGCGCCGAGGCCGCCGCCCGCGCCGGGATCGCCGACGGCACCGACTGGACGGGCGCGGAGACCGAGGAGGCCCCACTCGCCGCGCTCCAGCGGGCGGTGGTCGAGGAACGCGAGCTGCGCATCGGGTACGCCCGCCCCGGCCGCCCGCCCCGCGAGCGGACCGCCCAGCCGCTCGGGATCGCCGCGAAGTCCGGGGTCCGCTACCTCCTCGCGGACACGGCGGACGGCCTGCGCACCTTCCGCGTCGGCCGCGTCACCTCGGTCACCGAGACCGGCGCCCCGGCCGTACGCCCCGAGGGCTTCGACCTCGCCACCGCCTGGCGCACGCTCGCCGCCCGCATGGAGGACCGGATGGTCGCCGCGACGGTCCGGGGCCGCGCCGCCCCCGGCACCGCGTCCGTCCTGGAGGGCGTCCTCGGAGGGCGGATACGGTACGGGGAGCGGGCCCCGGACGGCTGGACGCCCTTCGAGGCCGACGGCCCCTCCCCCGAGGTGATCGCCGCCCGGCTGGCCGGCCTCGGCGCCCGCGTGGAGCTCCTCGACCCGCCCGAGGCCCGTGCGGCCCTGGCCCGCACCGGCGCCGAACTCACCGCCCTGTACGGGGCTCCAGGAACTCCGGCAACTCCCCCTCGTGCACCAGCGCCAGACGCGACACCGCCCGGGTGAGCACCACGTACAGCCGGTTCAGGCCGCGTGCCTCGGCCGCCACGATCGCGGCCGGTTCGACGACCACGACGTGGTCGAACTCCAGGCCCTTCACGACGGTCGCGGGCAGCACGGTCACCCGCTCCCCGCACCCCTTCACCGCCTCCGCCACCCCGTCCACGAGCCCTTCGGCCGTGATCACCCCCACCGAGCCCTCCTCCGCGAGCGCGGCCCGCACCGCCTCACGCACCCCGGCGGCCAGGTCCCCCGTCCGGTGGACCGTCACCTCGCCGTCCCGGCGCACCGAACGCCCGGCCGGCACGTCCGCCCCGAGCTCCGGCAGGAGCCGGTTGGCGAGGTCGACGATCGCCGCCGGCACCCGGTACCCGAGCGTCAGCGGCACCACGGGCGCCCCGGCCTTGCCCAGGTGCGCCAACTGCTCGTCCCAGTCGCGGGCCGCCCACGGGGTGGTGCCCTGCGCCAGGTCCCCGAGGACCGTCAGCGAACCGAACTCGGTGCGCCGCGCGATGGCCCGGCACTGCATGGGCGACAGGTCCTGCGCCTCGTCGACGACGACGTGCCCGTAGCTCTCGGGCCGCTCGATCAGACCCGCGAGCTCGTCGAGCAGCACGAGGTCCGCCGCGGTCCAGAGCGCCGAACGGTACGAACGCGGCGGCCGCGCCCAGCGAATGGCGGCGAGCTCGGCCTCGGTCAGAGCAGGGTCCTCGGTAGCCGTCAGGACCTCCGCCAGGACCTCCTCCGGGCTCGTCCTCGGCCAGCACGCGTCGAGGAACGCGGTCACCGCCCGCGCCCGCTCGATCTTCCGTGCCCAGGCCGTGCCCATGGGGCCCCAGCGGCGTTCGGCCCGGAGCTGGAGGGCGCGGACGACCCGGGCGCGGACGCGTTCGCGGCCGGTCGCGTAGGGCGGCGCCTCCTCCCGTACGGCCGTGACGATCGAGGCGAGTTCGGCGGCCGGGAGCCGCCAGTGGTACCTGCCGTCGGGAACGGCGAGGTCCTCGGCCGGGGCCGGGTCGACCCTGCCGTACAGCGCGCGGTGCAGGACCTGGGCCATCCGGGCGTCGTGCTTGACCAGGGCCGCCGCCTCGCCGTCCTCGGCCCGCACCGGACGGCGGGCGATCTCCTCGTCGAGGGTGGTCTGCCGGATGCCGGTCTCGCCGAGCGAGGGCAGCACTTCGGAGATGTACGAGAGGAAGGCGCGGTGGGGGCCGAGGACGAGGAGGCCGGAGCGGCGGATGCGCTGCGGATGCGTGTAGAGGAGGTACGCGGCCCGGTGCAGCCCCACCGCGGTCTTGCCGGTGCCGGGGGCGCCCTGCACGCACAGGGAGGCGGCGGGCTCGGAGCGTACGAGGTCGTCCTGTTCGGGCTGGATGGTGGCGGCGATGTCCCGCATGGGGCCCACGCGGGGGCGCTCGATCTCCCCGGTGACGAGGGCGCTCACCGTCCCCGCGTCCGGTCCGCCGCCGCCCGTGAGCCGCTCGTCCTCCAGGGCGGTCAGGTCCTCGGTGGCGCCCTCGCTGTGCGGGGCCCAGCCGAAGCGGCGGCGCCGCAGGACGCCTTGCGGGTCGTGCGCGCCGGCCTGGTAGTAGGCGCGGGAGACGGGCGCGCGCCAGTCGACGACGAGCGGCGGGGCGGCGGGGTGCTCGGCGATCCGACGGCGGCCGATGTGGTGGACCTGGCCGTCCTCGCGGTCGAGGCGCCCGAAGAACAGCGGCCCGGGCGGCTGTTCGCCCATCTCCTTGGCGCGGCTGCGCAGGTGGCGGCCGAGCACCTCGGCGTCGGCACCGGAGGCGGCGACGTCCTCGCCGAGGACGACCTGCTCGGCGACGTCCTCGGTCATGCGGATCAGGGCGGCGCGGCAGGCGTCGTGGTGGGAGCGTTCGCGGGCGAGCTCAAGGTCCAGTGACGTCATTCCGTCGAGCGTACCGGAAAACGTTACTGGGTTACATTTTTTACTTGGTCACGAAAAATCGCGGCAGGGTCAGTACGGCAGCCCCTCCCGCAGCGACTTGAACGCCTCCCCCGCCGCCGCCACCGCGTCCCGCCCCACCTCGTCGAGCGGCTCGCCCGCCGTCAGCCGGGCCACGTTCTCGTTCGCCAGGATCCGCAGCACGGCCACGATCTGCCCGGCCGCGAGCCGCGCCACCAGAGGATCACCGCCCAGCGCCTGCGCGAGGACCTCCTCCGACCGCTGCTGATAGCCGTGGATCCCGGCGAGCAGGGCCGGCGTCCCGTACAGGAGCCGGTGGTACGCGAGGACCGCCGGCACGTCGCAGAGCCCGGTGACCGGGTCGCGCCGGCCGAGCCCGTCGAGCAGGTGCGCGTACAGCGCGTCGAGCGGCGCCGTGCCCCCGGCCCGCCCGGCCTCCACCACGCGCGCGGACTCGTCCTCGTGATCGGCGAACCGGTGGAGGACCAGGTCCTCCTTCGCCGGGAAGTACCGGAAGAGCGTCGGCTTCGAGACCTCGGCGGCGGCCGCCACCTCCGCGACGGAGACCCCGTCGAACCCCTTCTCCAGGAAGAGGGCGATCGCGGCGTCCGACAGGGCTTGCCGGGTGCGCGCCTTCTTCCGCTCGCGCAGCCCGGCCGGGTACTCCGGCTTCACGGGACATCTCCTTTGAGAGACGTCCATCCTAGTGACGGCGGGAATCAGAAGATGTCGGGCGAGAAGGGCCGCAGCGGCGTACGGAACAGCAGGTCGGCGCGGGCCGCGGCACCGCTCGTCAGCTCCTCCACGCGCCCGAGCCGGGACAGCCGCACCGCCGACTCGTCACCGAACGCGAGCGCGCCCACCTCGGCCACGCCCAGGGCGAGATCGGCCGAACGGGTCGTCGGGGCGCAGGACACGCCCGCCGGGGAGGCGTCGAGCAGGAACCGCCCGCCAGCCGGGCCGGCGGTGTCCCGCACCTCCAGGACGAGGCCGTCCTCCACCGGATACGTCCGGCTCTCCAGAAGCCGGACCACGTCCAGGGGCCGGACCCACAGCATGTCCGCGTACGTCAGCAGCTTCGCCGCGCGCGCGTCGGGCAGGAGCATCGGAAGCAGCTCGTCGGGCGCCCGGTAGCCGGAGCGGACCGTGGAGATCCAGTCGAGCGAGCACAGGTAGTGCCACAGGGCGCGCTCGGCCGCCGGGGTGACGGCGATGAGGTCGCGCACGGTCGCCGTGTTCTGCGGCTGCTTCGCGTCGTCCCACTTGCTGTCGGCGCTGTACGCCGCGTACCCCTCGACCTCGCCGGACGCCGACCGGTAGAGCACGTAGTACGGCTCCCGCCACGGCACCCTCTGGGGGCCGAGCCCGGTGCCGCGGTCCCAGTCGCGCTTGTCGCGGTTCGTGAGCCCGGCGCGGACGCCGGCCAGCCGCCGGTACAGCTCGGGGCCGGTCTTGCGGATCTCGTCGGCGTCCGTCAGCTCGATCCGCCCGCCGTCCTCCGGACGGCCCGAGCGGCGCGGGTCGAGACCCGCCCCGCGCACGTCCACGCTCCACTCGGCGATCCAGCTCACCGGGCCGAAGCCGTACCGCCCGTAGATCGGGTACTCGGCGGCGATCAGCGTCGCGATCGCGTCGCCCCGCTCCTTCGCGGCGGCGAGGTCGGCCGACATCATCCGACCGAGCAGCCCCTGCCTGCGGTGCGTCGGCGCGACCGTGACCTGGGTGATCGCGTCGGCGGTGAGACTGCCCCCGCCGACCGTGCTGACCTCCTGCCGGAAGGACCGGAGGGTGCCGACGACCCGGTCCCGGTCGAAGACGCCGAGCGTCCGCGCGAGGTCCGCGTGGGCCAGCCGGTCGGCGACCTCCTCGTCGGAGACGACCGGCTCCTTGAGGAACCCGGTGCGCAGTGCCCGCTGCCACTCTCGGAACTCGGACTCGGTCACGGCGCGCACGTCGACAGTCATCCCCCGACCCTATGCACGGCCGCAACGCCTCCGCACGCGAGTTTCCACGGGGGCTCAGGCCAGCAGGTCGTCGACCTGCGCCTCGCCCTCCCGGTAGCGGCGGGCGATCTCCGCGCTGCAGTCGTCGGCGGTCCGCTGGAGGTGCTGGCGGCGCCGCGAGACCTGCTGCTCGTACCCCGCGAGCCTGCCCATCGCCGCGTGCAGTTCGTCATCGGTCCGGGCCGTCAGGTCCGACAGCTCGACCTCCGACAGCATCTCGGCCGCGAGCCGCCGGTACTCCTCGCCGCGCGGCGTCGACAGCGTCACGTGCCGCGCCGAACTGCGGTGCCGCGAGGGCACGTCGGCGAGGATCTCGGAGAGCCGGTCGAGGACCGGGGCCTCCGGGTCGGTCCGCCGCGCCAGCTCGGCCCGCAGGATGTCGATCCGCCCCTGGAGCATCCGGCGCACATAGCTCAGATCGGCCTCGTCGCTCTGCGCGTCCCGGCGCAGCGTCCGCAGCTCGGGCAGCCGCAGGGCGCCGAGGTCGGGCTGGGTACGGCCGCTCTGGCCGGGCTGCGCACGGTCGGCCTGCGCCTGGTCCATCGGCCCGGGTTCGGCGGTCCGCTGCACGGGTGGGCGCGTCATGGAAGAACCACCGACTCGGATCAGCGGTACGGGGCCGGACGGCGTCGGCCCGGTGCCAGGTGCACTCATGAGAATCGTCCCCTCGACCGGTGCGGAGCCGCACCGCCTCTCAGGCATGGTGCCACTCCTCCCTGTGCACGTGCAGGCGCTCTGCACCCGTTCGGCCCCTCGTCCTTCGGCCCGCCTCCCGCTCGGTAGGTTGGTGCGCATGCGAGCAGTGGTGCAGAGGGTCGACGGCGCGAGTGTCGTCGTCGCAGGGGAGACCGTCGGTGAGATCACCGGCGAAGGGCTGTGCGTGCTGGTCGGGGTGACCCACGAGGACACCCCGGAGAAGGCCGCCCAATTGGCCAGAAAACTCTGGTCCGTCCGGGTACTGGAAGGCGAGAAGTCGTGCTCCGACGTGAACGCGCCGCTGCTCGTCATCTCCCAGTTCACCCTCTACGGAGACGCCCGCAAGGGCCGCCGCCCCACCTGGAACGCCGCCGCCCCCGGCCCCGTCGCCGAACCCCTCGTCGACGAGGTCGTCGCCCGGCTCCGCGCCCTCGGCGCCCATGTGGAGACGGGCCGCTTCGGAGCGGACATGCGCGTCTCGCTCACGAACCACGGCCCGTTCACGGTGCTTCTGGACGTGTGATCAGGGCTCGACGACGGTCTCCTGCGCGGCGGCCGTCGTCCCGGCGATCAGCGGCGCGTCCACCGGCACGTTCCGCTTCACCAGCGCCAGGGCGATCGGCCCGAGCTCGTGGTGGCGGACGGCGGTCGTCACGAAGCCGAGCTGCCGGCCCTCCTCGCCGTCGGCGGCGAGCCGGATCGGGGTGCCGTGGCCGGGCAGCAGCACCTCGCTGCCGTCCAGGTGCAGGAAGACCAGGCGGCGCGGCGGCTTCCCCAGGTTCTGCACCCGGGCGACGGTCTCCTGCCCCCGGTAGCAGCCCTTCTGCAGATGGACGGCGCTCCCGATGAGGCCGACCTCGTGCGGGATGGTCCGGTGGTCGGTCTCGAAGCCGAGCCGCGGCCGGTGCGCCTCGACGCGCAGCGCCTCGTACGCGAGGATCCCGGCGGCCGGCCCGTGCGAAGCCGCGAAGGACTCCAGCTCGGCGCGGGGCAGGAACAGATCACGGCCGTGCGGGGTCTCCCGTACGACGACGCCCTCGGGCACCTCGGCGATGGACCCGGCCGGCAGATGGACGACGGCGAAGTCCTCCGTCCGGTCGGCGACCTCCACCCGGTAGAAGAACTTCATCGACTCCAGGTACGCGAGGAGCTCCTCGCGCGTCCCCGGCTCGACGTGCGCCCACACCGTCTCGCCGTCGTCGACGAGGTACAGGGCGTGCTCGATGTGCCCGTTCGCGGAGAGGATCAGCGCCTCGGTCGCCCGCCCCGGCGGCAGCTCGGTCATGTGCTGGGTGACGAGCAGGTGCAGCCAGCTCAGCCGGTCGTCACCGGAGACGGCCACGACCCCCCGGTGCGAGAGGTCGACGAAGCCTTCGCCTTCGGCGAGGGCGCGCTGCTCGCGGAACAGATCGCCGTAGTGCGCGGCGACGCCTTCGTCGCGGCCTTCGGCGGCGACGGCGCCGGGCAGGGACAACAGAGGGCTCTTCATACAGAAGAGCCTACGACTCGCCGCCCACGTCCTTGTTCGAACAGTCCCCGCACCGGCCGAAGATCGCGAAGTGCTTCATGTCCGTCTCGAACCCGAAGGTCTCCCGGAGCTTCCCCCTGAACTCCGCCGCCACCTCGACGTCCGCCTCGATCACCTCGGAGCAGTCCCGGCACACCAGATGCAGATGGTGGTGCCGGTCCGCCAGGTGATACGTCGGCGCCCCGTGCCCCAGATGCGCGTGGGAGACCAGCCCGAGCTCCTCCAGGAGCTCCAGGGTCCGGTACACGGTGGAGATGTTCACCCCCGACGCCGTCCTGCGGACCTCTCCGAGGATGTCGTCCGGGGTCGCGTGCTCCAGCTTGTCCACGGCCTCCAGGACAAGCTGCCGCTGCGGCGTCAGCCGATAGCCGCGCTGCCGCAGGTCGCTCTTCCAGTCGGTGCTCACCACGCCCCCCAGTGTAGGAGGACGCGGTGCGCCACCCCGGTGTGTCTAGCGGAAGAAGGCGATGCCGTCGTCCGGCATGTCCCCGGAGGCGAGCAGGTCGGCCAAGGCACCGCGCAGCGCGCGCGTGGTGCGTACGACCTCCTCGTGGGCGCGGACCTTCTCGTCGAGAGCGGCCAGCGTGCGGCCGATCTCGTGCTGTTCCGCGAGCGGGGGCAGCCGGACCGGCAGCTGACCGAGCATCTTCGTGGAGATGTGCCGGACGGCCGAGCCGGTCGCCACACGCTGGAACCATCCCTGTGCGGCGGACGCGGAGAGATACGTCGCCAGGTACTCGGGATCGAGTTCCGCCCGCGCGCGTACGCGGAGACGGATGAGATGCGGCCCGTTGAGCCACCCCGTTTCGGTCTCGGTGACGAGCGCGACCCTGCCGACCGTCCCCGAGCGGGTGAGGAGAACGTCCCCGGCCTTGAGGCGGTAGTCCCGGCCGCCCCGACGTCCGTCCGAGTCCAGGTACCGATCGGGCGCACGAGTGACCCGGTGACCGACGATGTCACGCGCGCCCACCACCGGGACGCCTGTCTCCTGGTACTCGCCCGGCCGGACGACCAGCCCGATCTGGGTCTCGCACAGATCGACGAGCGGCCGGATCCGCCGGCCGTGGTCCAGGTCCGTCATCGCTTCTCCTGCCACTTCCCCAGTGCACGGGCCGCCCGGTCGTCGGCCTCGCGTGCGTCCTCGTCCCGGACGGCCAGCTCCGCGATCAGCCGGTCGACCTCGTCACGGCCGGAGGCCGCGCGCAGAGGCGACGCCTCCGTGGGGACGTACAAGGCCGGTGTCAGCACGTGATCGCGGCGAGCGATCTCCGCCACGGGCACCGAAACGCTGAATCCGCTGCTCCCCTGGAACGGCTCGCCTGCCCGACGTGCCGCGCGCCACCGTGAGCACGTGTCGATCAGGGTGTCCACATCGCCCACGGAGAGCTCCCGCCGGGCGCGGCTCGTCATGGATCCGCGGGACTGCGCGTCGATGAACAGGACCTCGTCGCCGTGTCCCGTCGGGGGCCTCAACAGCCAGAGCGTGGCCTTGACGCCCGTCGCCCGTCCGAACAACTGGGGAGGAAGAGCGATCAGGGCTTCTACGGCTCCGGCCTGCACCATGTGGCCTCGGATGGTGCGCTCCGCCCCGTTCATCGACTGGGCCGCGATGTCCGGCATGAGGACGGCGGCCCGCCCTTCGGGAGCGAGCGCGGCCAGTGCCAGCTGGAGCCAGGCGAAGTTGCCGTTGACCGCCGGGGGAATCCCGTAGGGGAACAGGGTCGGATCCCAGCCCCGCTCCCCCGCCCGCAGGTTGAAGGGCGGGTTGGTCGCCACCCGGGTGTAGCGGTCGGCGCTGGTGCCGGGCAACCGGTCGGGGGCGGGAAGCGCGCCCCACCCGGCGAGCTCCGGTTCGATCCCTCGGACGCGCATCCGCATGCGGGTGAGGTACGTACCGATCTCGTCGCCGCAGATGCCGCGGGCCACGATTCCGGCTCTGTCCGTACGCGCGTCCGCTCCTCCGTTCCGCCCGGCCGCCACGCACGCGTCCAGGAGCTCGCCCGTGCGGCAGTACGGATCGAGGACGGGACCGCTGTCTGGCAGCAGCCCCGCGATCAGGCGGCGCACCGAGGACGGCGTGAGGATCTCACCGCCGCGCGCGTCCACCTCCATGCGGAGCTCCACCAGGTGGTCGAGTGCTTCCGCGGCCGAGTCCCGGTCCCACGCGGCTTCCTCCAGAGCGGCCGCGGCCCTCCGGACCACGTCGTCGAGTCGCCACAGATCGGGGAACCCGCTTCTGTCGTCGAACCGTCCGGGCTGCCACACACCGTCCTCGACGAGCACGTACTGCAGGTGGCCCCAGCTCTCCGTCAGACGTGCGCGGTATCCGCGGTCGGCTTCCCTCCGGGTTCCGAAGACGTAGACGAGTGCGATGAGCAGGTCCAGCCGGTCGGCCCGCTGGAGATCACCGCGCTCGTCGAGGAGGCGGCCGACGACGGTCAGCGGCTCGGTCCGGTGCTCCTGGCCGAGGGCGGCCAGGAAGCGGTCGCCGTACGTGGTTCCGGGCAGCTCGCCGTCCCGCAGGGCCGGCGCGGGAATCCTGCGCTCCTTGAGCCAGGCCCCGATCTCCTCGGCGACGAAGAGGTCCGCCCTGCCCGTGCCGGTCGCCACGCTGTCCACAGCCTGGGGGAAGTCCGGGTACCGGCCGGCCCAGTTGGTCACGGCCGGCCGGTTCACTCCGGCGAGCTCGGCGATCCGGGACCGGGTGACCAGTGTGCGGTCGGGCTTGCGCATGACGGCCGTTCCTCTCAGAAGCGCGGCGTGTGCCGCCCGCTCAGCACGGCACCCTTCGCCGCCAGGACCTCCGGGAAGCGGTCCATCGACCGGACTTCCTTGGCGAGTACCTCGTTCACGTATCCCATGATCCGGTAGAGCTTCTCGTGGTCCGCCGCAAGATCCCGGGCATGAACGGGTTCATGGTGCATGATCCGGTTGCGGAGCAGCACGAGGGACCACAGCTGGTCGTACAAGGCGTCACGACGGCCCGAGTACCCGGGGAAGGCCTTGCGTACGGCCGGCACCCAGAAGGTCCGGTCGTACCCCCTCGTCAGCAACGACGCCCAGAATCCGAACGACAGCTCCGCCACCACCCGATCCGGCGTCGCGGCCGAACGGTTCCGGCGGCACTGGGCATGCGCCTGCTCCACCTTGCGGCGACTGCTCTCCGACAGCGGGGCGACCTCCCACCAGTCCGCACGGCCGTGGTGTCCGGCCAGCTCCCGGTGGACGGCGTTGCGCAGGGCGACCTCAAGGCAGTGGAACGGCCCGAAGAGAGCGCCGGACACCTCGACGTTCCACCAGTACAGCCGGGCGGCCCGGACGGTGTTCCCCCGCGCGGCGCGCAGATACTCGTCCAGCCGCGGCTCCGAGAAGGAACCGGACATCCATGCGGGCAGCTCGCCCACTCTTCCCCCTGATGCTCGTCGCGGCGACATGTGCCATGCAGGTTTCCGCCGACTGCGTGTGGCGCCTGACCGATTCGGACGCTAAGCTCTCGTCTCGAAAGCTTCAGGATCGCCTCTGCATGTCACGCCACCTGGAGCACGGCTTGTGAAACCCCCGGCCACGCCACATGCGGCCGGGGGTTTCGCGCGTTCCAGAGAACCCGTTGCGAGAGAACGTAGCGCACCACCGCCACACGATCAAGTGCATCGCGGTCATCATGATTCTGTGAACCCTTTGCCGTCCGGGTACACAGAAGGCCCGCCGGTACTCGCCGGCGGGCCCTCACACACAGGTGGCTTCGAAGAAGCCGTCCTTCCTAGCGGAAGAACGCGATGCCGTCGTCCGGCATGTCGGGCAGGTTGCGGGCCATCTCCGCGACCTCCTCCGGCGTGACGACCTTCTTCAGGTGCGCCGACATGTACGGTCGGAGCGGGACCTCGGGGGTCGCCTTCTCGCCCACCCACATGAGGTCGCTCTTCACGTAGCCGTAGAGCCGCTTGCCGCCGCTGTACGGGCCCGAGGCCGCGGTCCGGGCGACGGCGTCCGTCGCCAGGTCGATCTGGGGCTTCTGGTCGGCGAGCTCGCCGTACCAGATCTCGACGACGCCCTGGTCACGGACCATGACGACCTCGACCTTGCGGTCCTTGTCGATCCGCCAGTAGCCGCTCTCGCTCTCCAGCGGGCGGACCTTGTTGCCCTCGTTGTCCAGGACCCAGGTGTGCGACTGGTACTCCAGGAAGTCCCGGCCGTCGTGGCTGAACGTCACGGACTGGCCGAAGTTGCACTTCTCGGCGCCGGGGAAATCGGAGACACCCGCGCCCTCCCACGTACCGAGCAGGAACGCGAGGGGGACGAGGTCCGGGTTGAGGTCGGACGGGATCTCGATCATGAGCAGCTCTGGCGTTCTCTAGAAGTGGTTACCGCTGGCCCTGGTACAGCTTCTTCACGGTCAGACCGGCGAAGGCGATCACGCCGACGGCGACCAGGACCAGGAGAGTTTCGAAGAAAGCGATCATGGGGTGCTCCTCGACTGAGCGGTGAAGGCGGAACGGGCCGGACCCCAGCTTAGTGGGCGGGGGTCCGGCCCACTCGGTGAGGTGGGTCTCCCCGATGATCAGCCCAGCAGCTGGTTCTGCAGCGTGACGGTCTGCTGGAACGGCACGGCGGGCGCCTCGCCCTTGCGGGTCTGGGTGATCAGCGCGAGGGTGTCGCCGGCCTGGACGTAGGCCCAGCGGACCTGCTCGGGGCCGTAGGGCTTCTTCTCCCGGTAGACGTACATGCTCGTCTCCGGCACCTCGATGTCGTCCGCGAAGGCCTCCGGGACGACGCCCTCCACCCCGTCCGGCAGGGCCTTGGGCCCGGCCGCCCCGTCCATCTCCAGGGCCAGGTCCTTGTACGACTCCGCGTACGCCACGGAGCTGAACCGGAGCAGATGGATGCTGGTGCGGGTGCCGTCCGGAGTCGTCCACCCCCGGGCGGCGACGTGCCGCAGGGTGGAGTCCGCGAGGTGCTTCCTCAGGTCGTCGCGGAACTCCTTCGCGTAGAGGGAGAGGTACGCCTCCGTGGACACGAACCCGCCCGTCAGCTCCGGATCGGGCGTCGCGCCGACCGGGGCGGGCAGCAGCAGCTCGCGCACGTCGGCGTAGTGGATCTCGCCGTCGTTGCCCTCGGTGAAGGGACGCGGCCGGTCCGCCGGCAGCGCCGGGAGCCGGAGCCGCGGGTACTCCCAGCGGCCGTCGCTCTCGGTCGCGAGACCGGGTACGTCGGTCCGGTCCATCGCGGTGATCCCCATGGCGGTTCCGGCACCGACGCCGCCGCACACGACGACGGCGGCCGTCCAGCGGGCGGCGGCCCACAGGACCCGCCGGGACCGGCGGGGCGCGGCGGGGGCGGGCTCGGCCGCCGGTTCCGGGACGGACGCCACCGCGTCGGCGGCGGCCGCTTCCGGAACGGCCGTACCGGTCGGCTGCTCGGTCATACGTACTCCCCCGGGGACTCGATGTGGCGGAGCTGCTTCTCGACGAGGCCCGCCACGGCCTGCTGGTCGAAGGGCGCGGCGCCGTACGCCCGGACGGTGACCATGACCTCGCCGTCGTACGCCGAGCAGACCATGTCCTGGAGGTCGGGCGTCCGCTCGTTCTCGTCGTCCCGCTCCGGCTTCTCGGGCTTGGGGCCCAGGTAGCAGGCGGCGTTCTTCGCGTGCTCCTTGATCTTCGGGCCCTTGCGCAGCCCCAGGAGCTCGGACATGTCCTTGCGGGTCTCGAAGAACTCGCGGACCGACTTCTTGTCCTTCATCCTCAGGATGAGCACCTCGGCCTGGAGGGTGCTGTCCTCCGCCGCGTACGAGCGCATCGCCATGCCCTGGATGCCGAGCCGGTCGACCGCCTTCTCGTACGCGCGGCGCTTCTTGCCGTAGAAGGCCTTGCCCGTCCGCTTGAGGAGGGCCGCGGCCTGCTTCGCGGGCACCTCGTCGTCGTTGCCGTACCCCTCGATGTCCGACCCGAGCGCGTAGCCCTCCGGCACGGGCAGGAGGAGCTTGCTCAGCGGCGTGGACGCCCGGCCCCGGAGGACGCCGGCGGCGGCCGGGTCCTCGGCGGTCGCGGTCGCGCCGGGCTCCGCCCATGCGACCGTGGGGGCGGTCCGGTCGGCGCGGTCGACGGTGACGACGGTGTACGCGACACCGCCGCCGACGATCCCGAGCACGACCACGGAGGCCAGCACGTTCTTCAGGACCCGGCGCTTGCGGCTCCCCGATTTCTCGCTCACAGGCGCCCCAGCTGCCGTTCGGCCAGAGAACGGATCTCGCTCTCGGCGATCTTGTGCGTGTCGTACATGAGGATCGTGATCGCGATGTCGCCGCGCTGGATGAAGGCACGGGCGTCGTACGCATCCAGGTACCCCGCCTGACGGCGTACCGGGTAGACGAAGTAGCGGCCCTCCGAAGAGCCCTTCACCGGCTTCCCGAGGGAGGCGGACTTGTCCTCCCTGATGGCGATGCGCTGCTGATGCCTCATCTCGTCCGCGGCGCCGAGCAGGGAGGAGGAGCGGTACTGCACGAGGTCGATCTTGACCGTCTTGTACTCGCCCACCCGCCATGAGCGCGTGGCGATCCGCCGGATCCCCGCGTCGAGCTGGGACTCCAGCGCGCCTTCGGGACGGGTGAACGTGTCGGCGTACGCGTCCAGCGACTGCCACCCGTCCGCCCCCTCGGCCCGCGCTCCCGCCGGCTTCGGCAGCAGCAGCTTCCGCAGATCGCCCTGCGCCTTCGCCTGGCGGTCCTCCTTCGCCGACAGCGGCTCCGGCTCCTGCCCCTTCGGCAGCGGCTTCGCCGGGTACGCGAGGCCCGGCTGGTTCAGCGGCGGGAGCGCGGTCGGTTCGCGGTCGGCCTGGATGCCGTAGCCGACGGCGGTGCCGCCGACGAGGCCGATGACGGCGGCGACGGCGATGAGCCCGAGGGTACGGAGGACCCGGCGACGCGGCCGCCGGACCGGAGGCGCTGATTCCGCGTCCGTCTCCGGCTCGGGTGGTGATGCTGTATCCGTATTTTGGATACTTTCTTCGATATCCAAGAGTCCCCCCACGAGACCTGAAGCGCGGATTCCGTCACCCGCGCACACAGCTGACACGTGAGAGGCGCATGAAGTTGCAGCCCCTCGCATTACAGTTCGGCATATGGCGAAGAAGCTCGTGATCAAGGTGACCGCCGGGGCCGACGCCCCCGAACGCTGCTCCCAGGCCTTCACGGTGGCCGCCGTCGCCGTCGCCAGCGGCGTCGAGGTCTCACTCTGGCTGACCGGCGAGTCCTCCTGGTTCGCCCTCCCGGGCCGCGCGGCCGCATTCGAACTCCCCCACGCCGCACCCCTCCCCGACCTCATCGACTCGATCCTGGCCGCCGGCCGCATCACCCTCTGCACCCAGTGCGCGACCCGGCGCGACATCACGGAGAAGGACGTCCTGAACGGCGTCCGCATCGCCGGCGCCCAGGTCTTCGTCCAGGAAGCGATGTCCGACGACACCCAGGCACTCGTCTACTGAGCCCCCTACGGCTCCCGGCGCGCCCGTGTCCTCAGGGCTCGCGCCGCTTCTTGCCGTCGAGCTCGTCCCACCACTCGTCCGACTGCGGGTCCCCGGAGGGGTCGTCCCACCACCGGACCCCTTCCCGACGCACCTCTCGCACCGCTCGGCCCCAAGGGGCCTCCCCGGCTTCGAGCCGCTGCGCCGGACTCCGTCCGACGGACTCCCAGCGCGCCCGTGTCCTCAGGGCTCGCGCCGCTTCTTGCCGTCGAGCTCGTCCCACCACTCGTCCGACTGCGGGTCCCCGGAGGGGTCGTCCCACCAC
>NZ_JBIAMJ010000011.1:195077-240869 GCF_042874035.1 Streptomyces sp. NPDC004284
ACCGGTCCTCCGGGCCCCGGCGGTTGGCGACCATCGCGGCGATCGGGGGGATGACCATGGCGACGACGCACATGCCGATGGCGACCGGCATCGAGAAGAGCCGCACGACGGCCCAGGCGCCCACGAAAAGCACCAGGCAGACGCCCATCATCCAGAAGTAGACGTGCCGACGTCGCGCGTACACACCTTCAGCGTACGACCGGGCCCCGGATGCGGACAGACCGGAGGGCCGTGCCTCAGGTCCTGGATTAGGCGTCCAACCCCCCAGGAGGCACGGCCCTCCGGCCGTTCGGGTGCGGTGTGTCACCGCGCTCGCGGATCAGACCGCGATGGCCACGTCCGTCAGGCTGCCGGCCTCGGTGACGACGACCTTGCGGTCGGCCTGGGCGCCCGGAACCAGGGCGCGCAGGGTCCACTCGCCGGTCGCCGCGTAGAAGCGGAACTGGCCGGTGGCCGAGGTCGGGACCTCGGCGGTGAACTCGCCGGAGCCGTCGAGGAGGCGGACGTAACCGGTGACGGGCTCGCCGTCCTTGGTCACCTGGCCCTGGATGGCCGTCTCACCGGGCTTGAGCGTGCTGACGTCGGGACCGCCGACCTGAGCTCCACACATGTTCTCTGTCCTGTCCTGAAGAAGAAGTGGGGGTTACTTGTTGGCGCCGAGCTCGATCGGCACGCCGACGAGGGAGCCGTACTCGGTCCACGAGCCGTCGTAGTTCTTGACGTTCGTGACCTCGAGGAGCTCGTGCAGGACGAACCAGGTCAGCGCGGAGCGCTCGCCGATGCGGCAGTAGGCGATGGTGTCCTTCGCGAGGTCGACCTGCTCGGCCTCGTAGAGGGCCTTGAGCTCGTCGTCCGACTTGAAGGTGCCGTCGTCGTTGGCGTTCTTCGACCAGGGGATGTTGCGGGCGCTCGGCACGTGGCCGGGGCGCTGGGACTGCTCCTGCGGGAGGTGGGCCGGGGCGAGGAGCTTGCCGGAGAACTCGTCGGGCGAGCGCACGTCGACGAGGTTCTGGGAGCCGATCGCGGCCACGACGTCGTCGCGGAAGGCGCGGATCGAGGCGTCCTGGGCCTTGGCCTTGTACTCGGTGGCCGGGCGGGCCGGGACCTCGGAGCCGTCGACCAGGTCGCGGGAGTCGAGCTCCCACTTCTTGCGGCCGCCGTCGAGGAGCTTGACGTCCTGGTGGCCGTAGAGCTTGAAGTACCAGTAGGCGTAGGAGGCGAACCAGTTGTTGTTGCCGCCGTAGAGGACGACCGTGGTGTCGTTGCCGATGCCCTTGGCCGAGAGGAGCTTCTCGAAGCCCTCCTGGTCGATGAAGTCGCGGCGGACCGGGTCCTGCAGGTCCTTCGTCCAGTCGATCCGGATGGCGTTGCGGATGTGGTTCTTCTCGTAGGCCGAGGTGTCCTCGTCGACCTCGACGAGCGCGACCTGCGGGTTGTCGAGGTTGGCCTCGACCCAGTCCGCGTCGACCAGAACGTCGCTGCGAGCCATGCTGTTCTCCTCCGGGGCAGTGTGCGGGGGTGTGCTGCGGTGGTGCGGGGTGTGGCGCGGTACGCGTCGTCGTGTGCGTGCGGACATGCGGATGTACGGACATACGGACGTGCGTACGGCTCTGCACAGGGCGGCCCCGACGTCAGTCGACGGGCCTGAGGGATACGGGAGTCGGCGTCCCGCTCAGACTGAGCGACAGAGCATGGCGGCGACGCGGCACAGGTCTACTGCCCGCCGCTTCGTGAGATCCGCCTGTCGCTTCATGCCCTCGATCGTAGGGACGGACATGCGGCCGTGTCACCGGTGTGTCGTATTTTGAGACGCGATCGTCCGAGATGCGAGACGTGATCGCGGTTCGCGTCGGCTCCGGACGCCTCCGCGCCCAGGTGTCCGCTTCGTCTTCTGCGGATCGGACGGCCGTGTCTCAGCATGTGAAAAACCGGCCCCCGGACGGCCCCCTGGGCGGCCCTCGAAGGCCCCCGCGCGGCCCCGTCAGCCCGCCAGGACGACGTCCTTGCCGGTCACCATGACCGCCAGGCCGTCCGGGCGCGGCTCGACCTTCTCCACCCTCATGCCGGCGATGAGGCCGATCGGGCGCTCGAAGTCGGTGCGCGCGCGGACCAGTTCCTCCACGCCCGGGATGCCGGCGCCCGGCACCTCGTCGGCGCGGACCTTGAGGGTGTCGCCGTGCACGACGGTGACCGTGGAGAGGACCGAACGGGTCAGGCTGCGGCCCAGGATCTTCACGCTGCCGGTGACCTTGACCTTGCCGTTCCCGCCGTAGGCGACGGTGGCCTCGTGGTCGGAGGCGGCGGTGAGGTCCGCGTACGAGATGAGGGCCGTGCCGCTCGCGGAACCGGCCTTCGCGCCCGCCCAGTCGCCGGTCACGGTCACGTCCCGCAGGGCCACGGTCAGCTCGCCGACCCGGACGTCCTTGTCGCCCGCCGTCGCCGTGACGCCGGTCGCCTTCACGTCGACCTCGTCGAACCGCTTGTCCGCGACCTGCGTGAGGAACGGGAAGCCCTTGATGTCGACCTCGATGGAGTCGCTCTTCGCGGCCGAGAGCTTCACCCGGCTCGACGCCTCCGACTCGGCGTACGACACGGCCAGCCGGTCGATCCCGACGAGGATCCCGCCCAGCACGACGGCCACGACCAACAGAATCCGCAGTGCTCGCATGGGCTGAGCATCCCCCCGCATAGTCCCGACATACTTCCGGCCCCCCGACACGAAGATCGACGTGTCGGAGGGCCGGTTGGTTCCCCTGGTGGAAAGGACCGCAGGTCAGACCAGGGCGCGTCCGAGCAGGTAGACGGCGGGCGCGGCGGCGGCGAGCGGCAGCGCGACGCCCGCGGTCATGTGGACGAAGCGCGAGGGGTAGTCGTAGCTGGCGACCCGCAGGCCGATCAGCGCGCAGACCCCGACGCCGAGGCCGAGCAGCGCCCCGGAGGTGCCCAGGTCCGTGAGGCCGCCGGCCGCGATCCCGGCGCCGGCCGAGGCGAGCAGGGCGGCGACCAGGGAGACCGGTCCGGGCAGCGGCAGCGCCCGGGCGAGGACGGCCGCGGCGACCGCGATCCCGCCGACGACCACCGCGTCCGGTTCGGCGCCGAGGTGTCCGGTGGCGACGACGGTGAGGGCGGCGGAGGCGACGGTGGCCATCAGGCCGTACATGCGCTCGTCGGGGTCGGCGTGGCTGCGCAGCTGGAGGACGAGGCAGAGCAGCACCCAGACGCCGAGCGTGCCCAGGATCGCCGGGGCGGCGTGCTCCCGGCCGGTGGCGAGCAGGGCGGCGTCGGCGACGAGGCCGCCGAGGAACGCGAGGGCGATGCCCTGCCGGGCGGGCCACATGCCGTTGAGCCGGAACCAGCCGGCGGCCGTGAGGCCCTGGAGCAGGACGAGCGGGACGAGGAGCCCGTACGAGCCGAGGGAGGCGCCGCCCGCGAGCAGCAGGCCGAGGAGGGCGGTGAGGGCGGCGGGCTGCATGCCGGGCTCGATCACGGGCGAGCGCCCCTCGGCGCGGGCGCGCTGGGCGTCGGTGACGCGGGCGTTCCCGGAGGTGGTGGGCGAGGAGTACGCGGGCCCGTCGTCGACCACCGGGGCCGGCGGGGCCACGGGGGCCGACGGCGCGGGCTCGGCCACGGGCGCGGGCTCCGCGTAGTACGCCGCGGGGGTCCCGTGCGAGGCGTACTGCTGCTCGTACGGCTGCTGCCGGTACGCCTCCTGCGCCCCGTGGCTCACGGAGGGCTGGGCCTGCGCGGCCCGGATCTGCTCGTACGAGACGGCCGGCTGGTACGAGGTGTCCCAGGTCTGGCCCTCCCAGGTCTGGGTGACCTCGGCGGGGTTCTGCGGCCCGTGCGCGTCGGCGGCGGCGTACGGGTCGTGCTGCTGCCCGCCGTAGTACTGGTCGTTGCTCATGCTCTGGGGTTCACCCTCCTGCGAACGGGGGGAGCACCTCGACCGTGCCGCCCTCGGCAAGCCGTACCGTCTCATGGCTCCGGGTCCCGACGGGGTCGCCGTCGACCAGGAACGAGCACCGCCTGAGGACCTGGGCGAGCTCGCCCGGGTGCTTCGCGCGGGCGGCGTCGAGGGCCTCGGACAGGGTCCCGGCGTCGTACGGCTCCTCGGCGACACCGGCGGCGGCCTTGGCCGCGGCCCAGTAGCGGATGGTTCCCGCTGCCATAGCGGCGCTCCCTTCATTCGTGTGCGCGCCGCCCCCCATCATGGGCTATGCGCGCGTGGCCCCCGGACAGGCCCCGCGCGCGCGTGGGCCGGTCCGGCTACGCGCGCGTGAGCCAGTCCCCGAGCCGGGCGAGCAGGTCCTCGTCGGCGGCGTTCTCGGCGTGGCCCATGCCCCGTTCCAGCCAGAGTTCCGCATCGCCCGCGGCGGCCAGCATGCGCGGGTGGTCGAGCGGGAAGTAGGCGTCGCGGTCGCCGTGCACGATCAGGAGCGGCGTCGGGGCGATCAGCGGGACCGCCTCCACGGGGGACAGCGGCACGGGGTCCCAGGCCCTGCTGTCGATCCGGGTGCCGAGCCCGTACCGCCCGACGAGGCGGCCCGCCGGACGGGTGACGACCCAGTGGACGCGGCGCATCGGGGCCGTCCCCCGGTAGTACCAGCGGGCGGGCGCGGAGACGGCCGCGACGGCGTCCGTGCCGGCCTGCGTCCCGCGTTCCAGGGCCGCGTGGCGCAGGACGACGGAGCCGCCCATGGAGAAGCCGACCGTCGCCACGCGCGCGTGGCCGAGCTCACGGGCCCAGCGGACGGCGGCGGACAGGTCGAGGACCTCCCGGTCGCCGACGGTGGAGCGGCCGCCGGAGCGGCCGTGCCCGCGGAAGGAGAAGGTGACGACGGCCGCGCCGCGCTCCGCGAGGGCCAGCGCGGCGCGCCGGACGGCGGGCCGGTCGGCCGACCCGGTGAAGCCGTGGGCGAGGACGACCGCCGTATCGGTGACACTTGCCCGTGAGGGTTCGTAAACCGCCTCGATCCGGACACCGTCATCGGTACGCAGCGTGGACCGCGACGTGTACCGCAAAGGGCGGGAAGTGAGCGAGGAAACATCCAGGATGTGAAATCGGCCCTCTGCCTCGGAACTCATGTGGGCTATTCTGCTTGCCAGAGGATCCGGGCGACGCAGCCCCCGGGTCCTTTTGTGTTTTCCGACCGTTGTTACGGACGGATGAACAAAAGCTCTCAGGGCGCGAGAGCCAACGTGAGCACACATAGACGTCCTCGCAGGGACCGAGGAGGAACCGACGTCATGGACGAGCGAACGACGACGCACGACGGATCGACTACGCACGGCGTACCGACGACCGAAGAAGGTGCGGCGCGATGAGTTCTCTGCTGCTCCTGACCAACGCCCTCCAGCCGTCGACCGAGGTGCTCCCCGCCCTCGGCCTGCTGCTGCACAACGTCCGGGTCGCCCCGGCCGAGGGCCCCGCCCTCGTGGACACCCCCGGCGCGGACGTGATCCTCGTCGACGGCCGGCGCGACCTCCCGCAGGTGCGCTCGCTCTGTCAGCTGCTGCGCTCCACGGGGCCCGGCTGTCCGCTGATCCTCGTCGTCACGGAGGGCGGTCTCGCGGCCGTCACCGCCGACTGGGGCATCGACGACGTCCTCCTCGACACGGCGGGCCCCGCCGAGGTCGAGGCGCGGCTCCGGCTCGCGATGGGCCGGCAGCAGATCGTCTCCGACGACTCCCCGATGGAGATCCGCAACGGCGACCTGTCGGTCGACGAGGCGACGTACAGCGCGAAGCTCAAGGGCCGGGTCCTGGACCTGACCTTCAAGGAGTTCGAGCTGCTCAAGTACCTGGCCCAGCATCCGGGCCGGGTCTTCACGCGCGCGCAGCTCCTCCAGGAGGTGTGGGGGTACGACTACTTCGGCGGCACCCGTACGGTCGACGTCCACGTACGGCGGCTGCGGGCCAAGCTCGGCGTCGAGCACGAGTCGCTCATCGGCACCGTCCGGAACGTCGGCTACCGCTTCGTCACGCCCGAGAAGGTCGAACGGGCGGCGGAGGAGGCCCGCACCAAGGCCGAGGAGGCCCGTGCCAAGGCGGACGACGCCCGTGCCAAGGACGAGGCCCGCGCCTGAGGAGGAGGCCCTCGTGAGCGCCCGCGTCAAGGGAGCCACGAGGGGCATCACCCCCTCGGAGGACAGGAACGTGGCGGATGCCACAGTGCGACCTGCCGGTAGGTAGGTCCCCCCGCGTAGACTTCCGCGCGTGGCCAAGGTGACGCGGGATGACGTAGCGCGACTTGCGGGTACTTCTACCGCCGTCGTGAGCTACGTCATCAACAACGGACCCCGGCCGGTCGCCCCGGCCACGCGCGAGCGTGTCCTCGCCGCCATCAAGGAGCTGGGCTACCGGCCCGACCGGGTGGCCCAGGCGATGGCCTCGCGGCGCACCGACCTCATAGGCATGATCGTCCCCGACGCGCGGCAGCCGTTCTTCGGGGAGATGGCGCACGCGGTCGAGCAGGCCGCCGCCGAGCGCGGAAAGATGGTCCTCGTCGGCAATTCCGACTACCGGACCGAGCGCGAGGTCCACTACCTGCGCGCCTTCCTCGGCATGCGGGTCTCCGGGCTGATCCTGGTCAGCCAGGGCATGAGCGAGCAGGCCGCGAGCGAGATCGAGGCCTGGGACGCGCGCGTGGTCCTGCTGCACGAGCGGCCCGAGGCGATCGACGACGTGGCCGTCGTGACCGACGACATCGGCGGCGCCCAGCTCGCCACCCGGCACCTCCTGGAGCACGGCCACCCGTACGTGGCCTGCCTCGGCGGCGTCCCGAACACCCCGGCCGTCGGCGACCCGGTCGCCGACCACGTCGAGGGCTGGCGCCGCGCCATGCTGGAGGCCGGCCGCTCGACCGAGGGCCGGCTCTTCGAGGCCCCGTACAACCGGTACGACGCCTACCAGGTCGCCCTCAAGCTGCTCGCGGGCCCGGACAGGCCGCCGGCCATCTTCTGCTCCACCGACGACCAGGCCTTCGGCGTCCTGCGGGCCGCCCGCGAGCTGCGCATCGAGGTGCCGACGGAGCTGGCGGTCGCGGGCTTCGACGACGTGAAGGAGGCGGCGCTCACCGATCCGCCGCTGACCACGATCTCCTCGGACCGCCCCGCGATGGCCCGGGCGGCCGTGGACCTGGTCCTCGACGACTCGATCCGGGTGGCGGGCTCCCGCCGCGAGCGGGTGAAGCTCTTCCCGTCGGCGCTGATCGTCCGCCGCTCCTGCGGCTGCCACGCGTAGGACCGCACGCGCCTTTATATAGGGCATACAGGCTTCTGTCGGGCTTCTCAGCCGCTCCTCAGACGACTCTCATGTACGGCACCGAGAGTCATAGCCATGACGGACTTCCAGGAGCAGCAGCCTCAGCAGCCGTACTACCCGCCGCAGCCGCCGAGGCCGCCGTACGAGCCGACGCAGCCGATCAGCACCGAGCCGGGCACCACCATCTGGCCCTCGGGCGGTCACGTGCCGCCGCCGGTGGACCCGCCGCTCGTCGCCTCCGTCCCCGCCCCGGCCCCCTCGCCGCGCCGCCGCGCCAAGCGCGGGGTCGGGCTCATGGCGGCCGTGGCCATCGCGGCCGCGGCGGTCGGCGGCGGCACGGCGACGCTGGTCCAGCAGCTCACCTCCGACAACGCCTCCGTGAGCGCCTCCGCCCCCGTCGTGAGCGGCACCAACGTCTCCGCCGGCAGCAAGGGCACGGTCGCCGGGGTCGCCGAGGCGGTCTCCCCCTCCATCGTGGAGATCTCCGCGACCTCGAACTCCGGCAAGTCCACCGGCTCGGGCGTGATCATCACCTCCGACGGCGAGATCGTCACCAACAACCACGTGATCTCCGGCGCCTCCTCGATCACGGTGCAGCTCAGCGACGGCAAGACGTACGGGGCCCGGGTCGTCGGCACGGACCCCGACAAGGACCTCGCCCTGATCAAGCTCCAGGGCGCCTCCGGGCTCAAGGCCGCCGCCCTCGGCGACTCCTCGAAGCTGCGGGTCGGCGACGAGGTCGTGGCGATCGGCTCCCCCGAGGGCCTGACCGGCACCGTCACCAGCGGCATCGTCTCCGCGCTCGACCGGGACGTGACCGTCGCCAAGGACGAGGGCGGCCAGGACCAGCAGCAGGGCCAGCAGCAGTGGGACCCGCGGCAGGGCTGGCCGTTCGAGTTCGGCGGGCAGCAGTTCAACGGCGACACGGGCTCGTCGAAGACCACGTACAAGGCGATCCAGACCGACGCCTCGCTCAATCCGGGGAATTCCGGCGGCGCGTTGATCAATATGAACGGCGAGATCATCGGAATCAATTCGGCCATGTATTCGCCCAGTTCTTCCGGCGGCTCCACCGCCGGAAGCGTCGGCCTCGGATTCGCGATCCCGGTCGACACCGTGAAGGCCGACCTGGACGCCCTCCGCTCGGGCGGCGCGAACTGAGCACGTGCGAGGCTGAGCCCATGACGGGACAGCCCATGACCGGACAGCACAGCGAAGCCGAGCGCATCCTCGTCGTCGACGACGAACCCGCCGTCCGCGAGGCCCTGCGCCGCAGCCTCGCCTTCGAGGGGTACGGGACCGAGGTCGCCGTCGACGGCCTCGACGCGCTCGCGCGGATGGAGTCGTACGCCCCCGATCTCGTCGTCCTCGACATCCAGATGCCCCGCATGGACGGGCTGACGGCGGCCCGCCGGATCCGGGCCGCCGGCTCGACCGTGCCGATCCTGATGCTCACCGCCCGCGACACCGTCGGCGACCGGGTCACCGGCCTCGACGCCGGCGCGGACGACTACCTGGTGAAGCCCTTCGAGCTGGACGAGCTGTTCGCCCGCATCCGGGCCCTGCTCCGCCGCAGCTCCTACGCCTCCGCGTCCGCCGCCCCCGCCGAGGAGGACGTCCTGGCCTTCGAGGACCTGCGGATGAACCTGGCCACGCGCGAGGTGACCCGGGGCGGGCGGACCGTGGAGCTGACGCGGACCGAGTTCACGCTCCTGGAGCTGTTCCTCGCGCACCCGCGCCAGGTCCTGACCCGGGAGCAGATCCTCAAGGCCGTGTGGGGCTTCGACTTCGAGCCCAGTTCGAACTCGCTGGACGTGTACGTGATGTATCTGCGGCGCAAGACCGAGGCCGGCGGCGAGCCGCGCCTCGTCCACACCGTACGGGGCGTGGGCTACGCGCTGCGCGGAGGAGGCGGCGAATGACGGGACCCGTGGCCTGGTTCCGCTCCCGCCCGCTGCGGTCGCGGCTCGCGCTGCTCACCGCGTTCGCCGTGGCGGTGGCGGTGGCGGCGGTGTCGGCGGCCTGCTGGTTCGTGACGCGGGTGCAGCTGGAGGCGGAGCTGGACTCCTCGCTGCGCAACACGCGCCTGGACCCGAACGGAGTGGAGCAACTGCTCACGATGTGCCGCCAGGGCACGACGCCGCCGCCGGTGGCGGGCTCGTACACGGTGCAGGTCGTCCTCGGCGACGGCAGCGCCTGCACCTCGGGAGAGGCCGCGATCCCGGTCGGCGCCACCGACCTCGCGGTGGCCCGGAAGCAGCTGGACGACACCCTGCACACGGTGAAGGACGGCGCCGGCCGCGAGATGCGGGTCTACACGTACCAGCAGGACAGCCCGCTCCAGATCGCCGTCTCCGTCGCCCGCCCCCTCTCCGAGATCGACAACTCGATGTCCACGCTCCGCTGGGTGCTGCTCCTGGTCTCCGGGATCGGCGTCGTCGGCGCGGGCGCGGCCGGCCTGTGGGTCGCGCGGACCGGTCTGGAGCCGGTGAACCGGCTGACCGACGCGGTCGAGCACGTCGCCGCGACCGAGGACCTGACCGTCCGCATCCCGGTGGAGGGCGAGGACGAGATCGCCCGGCTGTCCCGCTCCTTCAACGCGATGACGGCGGCGCTGGCCAGCTCCCGGGACCGGCAGGCGCAGCTCATCGCGGACGCGGGCCACGAGCTCCGCACGCCGCTGACCTCCCTCCGCACGAACGTCGAACTGCTCGCGCGCAGCGAGGAGACCGGCCGGGCGATCCCGCCGGACGACCGGCGGGCCCTGATGGCCTCGGTGAAGGCGCAGATGACGGAGCTGGCCGCGCTGATCGGCGACCTCCAGGAGCTGGCCCGCCCGGACGCGGTCCAGCCGGGCCGGCTCGAAGTGGTCCCGCTGCACGCGGTCCTGCGGACGGCCCTGGACCGGGCACGCCTTCGCGGCCCCGAGCTGACCTTCGTCACGGACCTCGCGCCCTGGTACGTGCGGGCGGAGCCGCCGGCGCTCGAACGGGCCCTGGTGAACGTCCTGGACAACGCGGTGAAGTTCTCGCCGCCCCGGGGCACGGTCGAGGTGACCCTGATGCGGGGCGAGCTGACCGTCCGCGACCAGGGCCCCGGCATCGCCCCGGACGAACTCCCGCACGTCTTCGACCGCTTCTGGCGCTCCCCGTCGGCCCGCAGCCTGCCGGGCTCGGGCCTGGGCCTGTCGATCGTGGCGCGGACGGTGCAGCAGGCGGGCGGCACGGTGGCACTGGCCCCGGCGGAGGGCGGCGGCACGGTGGCGACGCTCCGGCTGCCGGGTGCGCCGACGCCGCCGCCGGAGCTCTGAGCGCATGGACGGCGCCCACGGCCTGAACCCCGACGGGACGATCGCGCGCGAGGGCTCCCTGGACCGCGTGGCGGCGGAGTTCGCGCCGGTCGTGGAGGCGGCGCGCGCCCGGATCCCGGAGGCGTTCGGCCCGGACCGGCTGCACAGCGCGTACCTGTACGGGAGCGTGCCCCGGGGCACGGCGGTCGTCGGCGTCTCCGACCTGGACGTGCAGCTGGCCCTGCACGGGGAGGTCACGGAGGCGGACCGCGCCGCCGCCCGGGAGCTGGAGGCGGCCCTCGACCGGGAGCTGCCGCAGATCGACGGCGCCGGGATCCTGCTGAGCGGCACCGGAACGCTCCTCAGCGAGCTGGAACGCCACGACCTGGGCTTCTTCGTCGCCTGCCTGTGCACCCCGCTCCTGGGCCCGGACCTGGCCGCCGAGCTGCCCCCGTACCGCCCCACGTCCCTCCTCGCGCGCGAGACGAACGGCGACCTGGCGCTGCTCCTGCCGGGCTGGCGCGCCCAGCCCGCCGGCCGCGCCCTGGGCCGCCGGGTCGGCCGCCGTCTCGTCCGTACGGGCTTCACGCTGGTCATGCCGAGGTGGGGCGGCTGGACCAGCGACCTGGACCGGCAGGCGGCGGTCTTCGGCGCGTACCACCCGGAGCGCGCGGAACAGATGCGCCTGGCGGTGGACGCGGGCAGGTCGCCGTCCCCGGATCCGTCGGTCCTGCGGCTGCTGATCGGGGACCTGGCCCCGTGGCTCGCGGCCGAGTACACGGCGGTCCACGGGGCGAAGACCCCGCGCTAGTTGTGCCTCAGCAGGGCCTCGACGAGCCCGGCCCGCGTGTTGGGGAAGTCCATGGGCACGATCCCGAGCCCGACCTGCCCGGCGAGCTCGGCGCTGTCCAGGAAGCCGTGCACCCACGGGTTGAGCCGGTCGGAGTTCCAGCGGGGCGGCAGGTAGGCGGAGGTGCTGACGAAGTTCACGTACAGCCGGCCGGGCTGGGCGACGGCGGCGCGGAACTGGGCCTGGATCTTCGGGTACTTGGCGTCGGGCAGGGCGTTCCAGTCGTCCTGGATCGCGAAGGCCGAGCCGCCCCACCTCAGCCCGGGAAGCCCCCCGTTGTCGGCGAGCAGCACGACCCGCCCGCGCGCCTCGCCGAGCAGCGGCAGCGTGTCCCCGATCAGGAAGAGGGACCGCCACCCCCGCCGGTCGAGGTAGTCGTCGAAGACGGCGCGGAAGGTGGCGTCGGACTCCTCGGAGTACTCCTGCTTGACCCGCATGAGAACGGTCTCGGAGGGGTGTGCGGCGAGGAAGTCCCGGCAGGCGACGAGCACGTCCCCGAACATCATGTTCTGGTACGAGGCCCCGTGGTGGATGGCGAACGACCCCCCGGTCACCCGGCACCGCACGTCCAGGAACCGGACCCCGCTGTCCAGCTGCTGGGCGACGGTCGTGTTCTGGCACTCGCTCCACGCCCCGCCGAACCGCGCCCCGGAGTCATGCGTCCCGGGGATCGTGAGCCGCTGCAACGGCGTCCCGTCCCCCTTCTCCCCCATCCACGCGCGCACGTCCACGGCCGAGGCGGCGGGGGCACCCACGAGCAGGGCCGCCCCGGCGGCCGCGGCCCCCACGAGGAATCGTCGTCGGTCCATGGACCGGGACTATGGCAGGTCCACAACAACACCACCAGAGTGCGTCCCGAACGGAGACGGAGGGGAAGGCCGGTTCCCGACGGGGAACCGGCCTCCCTGATCCTTCAGGTCACTTGGTGACGGTGAACGCGCACCAGGACGTCCAGTCCGAGGCCTGGTTGCCGCCGATCGTGCGCAGCCGGAACCGGTATCCACCCGGCTTCAGCTCGCCGGCGCCGAGGGCGAGGTTGAAGACCATGCCGTTCGGCCAGATCTTCTCGGTCCTGGTGAGGAGCGCGGCCCCGCCCGGCTCGGCCACCTCGAAGGTGGCCTTCAGGGCGTGGTAGCTCCTGTTCTTGCCCGCGTCCTTGCCGAACTTCACGGGCGAGGCGGCGAGCGCGCCGCCGTTCGCTCCGGAGATCACCGGGGTCGGGCCGCCCTCGCAGAACTGCGCCTGCTCGTACGGTCCGGCGAAGACCCGGAGGGTTCCCGGCACGGTGGGCTCGACCTGCGATCCCGTCGCGTTCGTCGCGCTGACGACCGCGACGGTGACGAGCGCGGCGGCCGCGACGGCGGTCGCGCCGATGCGTCGGAGATGCTTTCTGTTCACGGGAGGACCATCCTTTCCGGGACTAGCGCGGGGTGTAGTAGAGGTGCGTGAGGCCGTCGTAGCCGTTCGCGCAGCCGTAGGAGTTCCAGATGAGCTGGTTGTAGACGTTGTCCGCCCCGTAGTCGTCGCAGTAGTACCAGGACGCGTGGGCGCCGTCGTAGAAGTTCCCGACGGACGTGGCACCCATGGGCTTGATCAGCCATCCCTTGCCCACGGTGGCGAGATAGGGGCTGCCGTACACGGGGGTCTTGTCACTGGCACTCGTCGGGCCGTACCCGTTGTTGAGGATCTGGCCGGCGGCCTTCCGGCCCGTCGCGACGCCGAGGTCGCCGTCCCACTGGTAGTGCACCCCGAGGTAGACCCGGCTCCGGGCGTCCTCGGTGGCCGCCGCGCTGAAGCTGGTGAAGGTGCGGGTGACCCCGACCGCGTGCGGATCCTCGGTGGTGCCGGTGAAGGTGACGTTGTCCGTGCCGAAGAACTGCTTCATCGACTCGGCCCAGGCTCCGGCGAAGGTCGCGTGTCCGGAGACGTACGCGGGGAACGGCGGGCTGAAGTGGTTCCCGGCCGCGTCGGCCGAGAGCGGCTGCCAGGAGCTGTTCTGCACGGTGTCCGGGTTGCCGTCCGAATCGGCCAGCTTGATGGCGCTCTCGGGCCGCCACAGATCGATGGAGGTCTGGTACTTCTGGTCCCAGGCGGAGATGCCCGCGTCCGCCATCGAGCCCGCGACCAGCGCGAAGAGCTGGACGTTGGCGATCTCGTCGAGTCCGCGCTGCGTGGAGACGATCCGGGTGTGGGTGAAGAGCTGGCCCGGCGGCTTGTAGGTGCCGTTCAGGTCGTTGGCCCAGAACCAGGCGATCTGGGTCTGCTCGGGGGTCCGCGTCGTGCTGTTGGCCGCGCCGAGCTCGGCGACCTCCTTGAACTGGGCGGTGTAGGCCGGGCTCTTCAGCAGCTCGGGCATCGTCGCGATCCCGGCGGGCGGCTGCGGACGCAGGTCGGCCGCCGTGGTCTTGCTGTGCGTCCACGGGTAGTCGCCGTAGTCGACGAACTTCTTGACCTTGCCCCAGTTCGGGTCCGCCGCCGGACCGGAGCCCGTCGGCCGCCACTGGCCGGGTGCGGTGCTCGGGGTGTACGGCGTGGTGTCCTGCGATCCGTCGTTGGTACGACGGGCGATCATCGCCGCGGCGGCCTTCTCGCCGACGCTCTTGCCCTCCGTGGTGGTGGCGTCGACAGGCTCGCCCGTGCGGGCCGCCGTGAGGTAGGGGGCGAAGTCGAGCGCGGGGAAGGTGGACTTGAGGACGTTGTAGGCGGCGTGGTCGATCGCCGCGTCGACGTTGGGAGCGACGCCGGCCTTCACGCCGATGCCGGGGGTGTAGAGCGCCCCGATGCAGTTCTCCGGCTTGAAAGCGCCGCTGCTGTGGCAGCGACTGGCGTTCGCGGCGTCGTACATGGCCAGATGCATCATGGCCCCGGCCCGTGCCAGGGGGCCCGGAGAGCCCCCCACCGCCACGTAGGCGTCGAGCAGCGCGTCGTTCCAGTAGAGGGCTCTGTCGCCCACGGTCGAGCTGGCGTGCGCGGGCGCCGATGTGCCCGCACAGGCCAGTAACAGCGCCAGGACGACGGTGATGGAGCGTCTGACGGGATGTTTCACGGTCCTGCCCCTCCAGAGATCGCAGAAGTTGATCGTGCACTGACAAGATCACGAGCAGCATAGGGGCGCCCTCCGCCCGGGTCCCGGGTTCGGAATGAAATGCGCGTGAACCGTGCGACCTGCACCGGGATCCGGATTCCGCGCAGAACGCAGCAGGACGCACGGGACCCCGCCGGGCCGTGACGGCCCGGCGGGGTCCCTGTGTTGTGCTCCGGAGGCCGGTTACGGCTTCGGGGGGTACACCACGTTGATGCGGTTCGCGGCCGGGACCGGCAGCGGGTTGGCCGCCGAGGTGCGGGACGCCAGGTAGGCGTTGAAGACGTCGAGGTCCGAGGCGCCGACCAGCTTGTTGGTGCCGGTGGCCAGGGCGCCGAAGCCGTCGCCGCCGCCCGCGAGGAACTCGTTCATCGCGACGCGGTAGGTCTTGGCCGGGTCGATCGCCTCGCCGTTCAGCTTGATCGTGCCGTCGACGACGCGGTCCGCGCCGGTCTTGGTCATGTCGAGCGTGTAGGTGAGGCCCTTCGAGACCTGGAGGATCTTGATGGAGTTCAGGTTCGAGCCGCTGACCTGCTGCTTCAGCGCGGTGATGAGGTTCGCGCCGGTCAGGTCGACCACGTTCATCATGTTGGTGAAGGGCTGCACGTTGAAGGCCTCGCCGTACGTCACCACGCCGTCGCCCTCGGCGCCGGACGCCTTGTAGACGAGGTCGGAGCGGATGCCGCCCGGGTTCATCAGGGCCAGCTGCGCGCCGCCCTTGTCCGCCGGGGCCAGGCCCTCCAGCTGCGCGTCGGCGATCACGTCGCCGAGCGGCTTCTCGTACGCCGTGGAGCCGCGGCCGTCGATGGTGGCGGCGATGAAGCCCTGCGGCCGGTTGGAGATCGGGGCGGCGAGCGGGCGCCAGTCCTCGATCAGCTTCGTCATGTCCGCGTCCTTCGGCACGTCGCGGGTGACGATGTGGTTGGCGGAGGCGACGGCCGTGCGCACGATGTCCTTGGTGGCGCGGTCGTACGTCAGCGTCGTGTCCGTGTACACCTTGCCGAACGAGGACGCCGAGGTAACCAGGCGCGGGTTGCCCGCCGGGTCCGGGATGGAGCACACGTACGCCTGGTGCGTGTGGCCGGTGACCAGCGCGTCGACCTGCGGCGAGACGTTCTTGGCGATGTCGACGATCGCGCCGGAGACACCCTCGCCCTCGCCGTCGCCGTCGCCGTCGCAGTTGTAGTTCACCGACGCCGAGGCCGGCATGCCGCCCTCGTGGACCAGGGCGACGATGGACTTGACGCCCTTGCGCTCCAGGATCTTCGTGTACTTGTTGATCGTCTCGACCTCGTCGCCGAACTTGAGGCCCTTGACGCCCTCGGCGGTGACGACGTTCGGGGTGCCCTCCAGGGTCACGCCGATGAAGCCGATCTTGATGCCGTCCTTCTCCCAGATGTAGTACGGGTCGAGGATCGGCTTGCCGGTCTTCTCGTCCGTCACGTTGGCCGCGAGGTACGGGAAGTCGGCACCCTGGAAGGTCTTGCCCTCGACGAAGCAGCCGGCGGTCGGGTGACAGCCGCCGTTCTGCATGCGGGCCAGCTCGCGCGCGCCCTCGTCGAACTCGTGGTTGCCGACCGAGGTGACGTCCAGGTCCAGCTGGTTCATGGCCTCGACGGTCGGCTCGTCGTGGAAGAGCGCCGACAGCAGCGGGGAAGCGCCGATCAGGTCACCGGCCGCGGCCGTGATGGAGTAACGGTTCCCCTCACGGGCCTGGCGCAGGTGCGTCGCCAGGTACTCGACACCACCGGCGTCGATCTTCTCCGTCGCCCCGTCCGGCTTGGTCCGGATGACCTGCCCGGACGTACCGGCCGGCGGCTCCAGGTTGCCGTGCAGGTCGTTGAAGGACAGCAGCTGGACGTCGACCATCCGGCCCCAGCCCTTGCCGTTCGTCCCGCCCGCGGCGTACTCGTCCCCGGCCGCACCGGCCGACGGCATCGCGGCGAAGAGCGCCCCGACCGTCGCAAGCCCCGCACCGGCGGCGAGAATTCGCCGCCCCGTCTTGTTCTTCCTTGGCGTCGCTGCCATCTCTCCCCTAGTCCCCTTGCCCCGATTCGCGGCCTTGATCTACTCCCCCGTTGCGCGTGAAGCCTAGAGTCAACGCGCGTAGCGCAACAGGGGGGAGTGGGTTACAAGACAGTTGCCGATGGCTGACGGGGTGTCGCCGTAGGCTCGTAGCCATGACTTCCGACGCGGCACCGGCCCTCGAACCGGGACGGCAGATCCACACGTATGACGAGCTCACGCCCGAGCAGATCCAGGACGTACTGGACCTCCTCGCGGCCGCCGACCACGCCGACGGCCTGCACGCCGTGTCCGAGCAGGGGCGGCTCTACCTGCGGCACGGCAGGCGCGAGGGCGTGCGCCACTTCCTCCTCACCGTCGGCTCCCACCTGTACGGATACGCCCAGCTGGAGGAGACCGACCCGATCGAGGCCCCGGCCGCCGAGCTGGTCGTCCACCCCTCCCACCGGGGCCGCGGCCACGGCCGGGCGCTCGGCACCGCCCTGCTCAACGCCTCCGGCAAGCGGCTGCGGGTCTGGGCGCACGGCGGCAAGTCGGCGGCCCGGCACCTCGCCCAGGTCCTCGGCCTGACGCTCTTCCGCGAGCTGCGCCAGCTGCGCCGCCCCCTCGTGCCGCTCGACATCCCGGAGCCGGTCCTGCCCGAGGGCGTCACCGTGCGGACCTTCACGCCCGGCGTCGACGACGCGGCCTGGCTCGCCGTCAACGCCGCCGCCTTCGCCCACCACCCGGAGCAGGGCTCGCTCACCCAGCGGGACCTGGACGACCGGATGGCCGAGCCGTGGTTCGACCCGAAGGGCTTCTTCCTCGCGGAGAAGGACGGGAAGCCGATCGGCTTCCACTGGACGAAGACGCACGCCGAGGAGCAGCTCGGCGAGGTGTACGTGGTCGGCATCCTGCCGGAGGCCCAGGGCGGCGGCCTCGGCAAGGCGCTGACCGCGATCGGCCTGCGGCACCTGGCGGCGCAGGGGCTGCCGACGGCGATGCTGTACGTGGACGCGGACAACACGGCGGCGGTGCGGGTCTACGAGGGGATCGGCTTCACCACGCACGAGGTGGACCTGATGTACCGCACCGAGTCGTAACACCCGTTGCCCAGGGGGCGGTTGACACCGCCCCCTTCTTTCCACCACCCTTTCACTACTTGATTAGTGAAAGGGTGGTGGAAGGGACCGTGCTCGAGTACCGCATCGACCGGCGCAGCGGCGTCGCCACCTACCTCCAGATCGTCCAGCAGACGAAGCAGGCCCTCCGCATGGGCCTCCTGGAGCCGGGCGACCGGCTGCCCACCGCACGCGAGGTCGTCGAAGCGACGGCCATCAACCCCAACACGGTCCTCAAGGCCTACCGCGAACTCGAACGCGAAGGCCTCGTCGAGGCCCGCCGCGGCCTCGGCACCTTCGTCCGCGCCACCCTCGGCACCGGCCCCGCCGACTCGCCGCTGCGCGGCGAACTCACCGACTGGGCCCGCCGGGCACGCGCCGCGGGACTCGATCGGGAGGACGTGGCCGCGCTCTTCACCGCCGCACTGAAGGAACACTTCGAGGGGGACGAATGACCGATCCAGTCATCGAGGCCGACGGCCTCGGCATGCGGTACCGACGGCGCGGCGGGGGCTGGGCCCTGAAGGACTGCACCTTAGCCCTGCCGGTCGGCCGCGTCGTCGCCGTCGTCGGCCCCAACGGGGCGGGGAAGTCGACCCTCCTCGGCCTGGCCGCGGGCCTGCTGCGCCCCACGGAGGGCAGGATCACGGCCCCCGCGCGGGACCGCCTCGCGTACGTCGCCCAGGACAAGCCCCTGTACGGGCAGCTCACCGTCACCGAGACGCTGCGCCTGGGCCGCGAGCTCAACCCGGACCGCTGGGACCCGGCCGCCGCCGAGCGCATCGCCGGCCCGCTGCCCGGGAACGCCCGGGTCCGCGCCCTCTCCGGCGGACAGCGCACCCGGCTCGCGCTCGCCCTCGCCCTCGGCAAGCGGCCCGAACTGCTGCTCCTGGACGAGCCGATGGCGGACCTCGACCCGCTCGCCCGGCGCGAACTCATGGGCGCGCTCCTGGCCGACGCCGCGGAACGCGGCACGACCGTCGTCATGTCCTCGCACATCCTCACCGAGCTGGAGGGCTCCTGCGACCACCTGCTCCTCGTGCAGGGCGGCCGCATCCGTCTCGACGGCGCCATCGACGACCTGCTCGCCGCGCACACCCTGCTGACCGGTCCGGTCGCCGACCTCGCCCCGCACACGGTCGTCGAGTCCCGGACGACGGGCCGTCAGCTCACCGCGCTGGTCCGCCGCGAGGGCCCCGTCGAAGGCCCCTGGGAGACCGACGAACCCTCCCTGGAGGAACTCCTCCTCGCCCACCTCCGCACCACCGAAGGAGCCCCGGCATGAGCACCCTCGCCCTGAAGGGCCCGCAATGGGTGACGTTCCGGCAGCACCGGCGGGCGCTGTGGTGGTCGCTCGCCCTCGCGGCCTGCGCGATGGCGGTCCTGGTCGCCTCGCGGTGGTGGTCGGACGGCGCGGTGGACGCGCTGCGAGCGGCGGGCTGCCCGGCCGACGAGCCGACCAGCTCCTGTTTCCAGCTTCAGAACGACTACATCGACGACCGGTGGTTCGCCCGGCATCTCGTCGAGTACACCGCCCTGGCCATGCTCGTCCTGCCCGCCCTGCTCGGGGCGTTCGTCGCGGGCCCGATGCTCGCCCGCGAGATGGAGTCCGGCACGTACAAGCTGGCGTGGACGCAGTCCGTCAGCCCGGCACGCTGGCTCGCGGCCAAGGTCGCGGTCCCCGTCGCGCTGACCCTCACGGTCGTCCCCCTGCTGAGCCTGGTCTTCCACTGGTCGTGGTCGACGGGCCCGGCCGACGACTTCCCCACGTACTGGTACGAGCCGACGGTGTTCGTCTCGTTCGGCATCGTGCCGGTGGCGCACGCCCTCCTGGGGCTCGCCCTGGGCACGGCCGTCGGCATCCTCGTCCGGCGCACCGTCGTCGCGATGGGGCTCGCCGCCGTCGTCATCGGGGCGGCCCTGGCGGTCCTCTCCCGGCTGCGCGAGGACCTCTGGCCGGTCCAGACCCTGACCGGCGCCGGGCTGTCGGCCGAGAACCACGCCTGGCCGCTGGACCGGGGCATGCTCACGGCATCCGGTGAGCGCGTCCTCCGGCAGGACTGCTTCACCGCCCAGCCGGACACCGTCGAGCGGTGCATGACCGACCGGGGCGGGGTCACCGGGTTCCTCGACGTCCACCCCGCCTCGCACTACTGGCCCCTCCAGCTCGTCGAGACCGGCATCTGCCTCGCCCTCGCCGCCCTCGCGGTCCTCGCCGCCTTCCGCGTCCTGCGCGCCCGCCACCCGTAACCCTCCGTGAAGGGAAGGGGGCAGGGCCCTGACAAGGGCCCCGCCCCCGATCCCCGTACGACACGTCCTCGTTACCAGCCATTCAGACGCGCTTGCGACGCTCACGCAATGAAGCGCTCCGTGTCCGCTCTCCCCAAGGGGAGACTTCCCTCCCCCACCACGGCCCGCTCCGACGCGCCCGACCACCCCTTCGCGCGGAAGAATGGGGCCATGAGCCAGAAGCCCGCCGAGGTCCCGGTCCAGTCCCCCGCCGCGTCGTCCGCCCCGTCGTCCGGAAAGTCCTCCGGGAAGTCCTCGGGGAAGTCCTCCGGGAAGCCGGACGCGAAGACGGCCGAGAAGCCGGCCGGGGCGCCGTCCGCCGCGCCGTCCCTCGGTTCCATGACCGCGCACCGCGCGCACATCGTGAACGGCGCCGTCGTCACCGACCTGGACTCCGACCTGGACGCGGACCCCGATGCGTACGAGGACGACGGCGCGCTCGGCGACGAGCTGCCGCAGGGGCGTTTCCTCGACCGGGAGCGCAGCTGGCTCGCGTTCAACGAGCGGGTGCTGGAGCTCGCCGAGGACCCGACGACCCCCCTCCTCGAACGGGCGAACTTCCTCGCGATCTTCGCCTCGAACCTCGACGAGTTCTTCATGGTCCGGGTCGCCGGCCTCAAGCGCCGCATCGCCACCGGCGTCGCCACCCGCTCCGCCTCCGGCCTCCAGCCGCGCGAGGTCCTGGACCTGATCTGGACGCGTTCGCGCGAGCTCATGGCCCGGCACGCCGCCTGCTACCAGCAGGACGTCGCCCCGGCGCTCGCCGACGAGGGCATCCACCTGATCCGCTGGCCCGAGCTCACGGAGAAGGAGCAGGCCCGGCTCTTCACCCTGTTCCGGCAGCAGATCTTCCCGGTCCTCACCCCGCTGGCCGTGGACCCGGCACACCCCTTCCCGTACATCTCGGGCCTCTCCCTCAACCTCGCCGTCGTCGTGCGCAACCCGGTCAGCGGGCACCGCCACTTCGCCCGCGTGAAGGTGCCGCCGCTGCTGTCCCGCTTCCTGGAGGCCTCCCCGCAGCGGTACGTCCCCCTGGAGGACGTCATCGCGGCGCACCTGGAGGAGCTCTTCCCCGGCATGGAGGTGCTCGCGCACCACATGTTCCGGGTGACCAGGAACGAGGACCTGGAGGTCGAGGAGGACGACGCGGAGAACCTGCTCCAGGCCCTGGAGAAGGAGCTCATGCGGCGCCGCTTCGGGCCGCCGGTGCGCCTGGAGGTCGAGGAGTCCATCGACCCGTACGTCCTCGACCTGCTGGTCCGCGAGCTGAAGATCTCCGACGCCGAGGTCTACCCGCTGCCCGGCCCGCTCGACCTCACCGGCCTCTTCGGGGTCGCCGGGCAGGACCGGCCGGAGCTGAAGTACCCGAAGTTCGTCGCCGGCACCCACCGCGACCTCGCCGAGGTCGAGTCCGCCTCCGCGCCCGACATCTTCGCGGCGCTGCGCGAGCGGGACGTGCTCCTGCACCACCCGTACGACTCCTTCTCCACCTCCGTCCAGGCCTTCCTGGAGCAGGCGGCGGCCGACCCGGACGTCCTCGCGATCAAGCAGACGCTGTACCGCACCTCCGGCGACTCCCCGATAGTCGACGCCCTCATCGACGCCGCCGAGTCCGGCAAGCAGGTCCTCGTCCTCGTCGAGATCAAGGCCCGCTTCGACGAGCAGGCCAACATCAAGTGGGCGCGGAAGCTGGAGGAGGCCGGCTGCCACGTCGTCTACGGCCTGGTGGGCCTCAAGACCCACTGCAAGCTCTCCCTGGTGGTACGCCAGGAAGGCGACACGCTGCGCCGGTACTCGCACGTCGGCACCGGCAACTACCACCCGAAGACGGCCCGGCTCTACGAGGACCTGGGCCTGCTGACCGCCGACCCGCAGGTCGGCGCGGACCTGTCCGACCTGTTCAACCGGCTCTCCGGCTACTCGCGCCGCGAGACGTACCGGCGCCTGCTCACCGCCCCGAAGTCGCTGCGCGACGGTCTGGTCTCCCGGATCAACAAGGAGATCGCGCACCACCGCGCGGGACGCCCGGCGTACGTCCGCATCAAGGTCAACTCGATGGTCGACGAAGCCGTCATCGACGCCTGCTACCAGGCCTCGCGCGCCGGCGTCCCCGTCGACATCTGGGTCCGCGGCATCTGCGCCGTACGCCCCGGGGTCACCGGCCTCTCGGAGAACATCCGGGTCCGCTCGATCCTCGGCCGCTTCCTGGAACACTCCCGGGTCTTCGCCTTCGGCAACGGCGGCGAACCCGAGGTCTGGCTCGGCAGCGCCGACATGATGCACCGCAACCTGGACCGCCGGATCGAGGCCCTCGTACGGGTCTCCGACCCGGCGCACCGGGCGGCGCTCACCCGGCTCCTGGAGACCGGGATGTCCGACACCACCTCCTCCTGGCACCTCGGCCCCGACGGGAACTGGACGCGGCACGCGACCGATCCCGAGGGCCGGCCGCTGCGGCACGTCCAGGAGATGCTCATCGACGCGCGGAGGCGCCGGCGTGCACAACCCTGACCACTCGCAGGACGTCACGGCGGGCGAGGTCCTGGCCCCCTACCTGCACGCGCGGGCCGCGGACTTCCTCCGCGGCCTGCGCCTGCACGGCGAGAGCGGCTCCGACACGGCCGGAGCGGAGGAGGCCTCCCGCACGCTGCGGGGCGCGGCCCGCCGGATCGGCGGCACCCTCCACACCTTCCGGCCGCTGCTCGACACGGCCTGGGCGGACCAGCTGCGCACGGAGCTCGCCTGGCTCTCCGGCACCCTCGCCCTCGAACAGGCCTGCACCTCGCGGCTCGTCCGCCTGGTGGACGCGCTGTCCCGCTTGTCGAACGGCACCGGGCCGGTCCCGGCCGCCAGGGGCACGGCGGGCGGCACGGGCCTCACGGTGGGCGCCGCCCGGGCGGGCGCCCTCCTGGAACGCCAGCTGACCCTGGCCCGTACGCGCGCCCACTCGGCCTCCCTCCAGGCGCTCGGCTCCGCCCGCTTCCACGCGGTCGCGGACGCCGTCGCGCTCCTCGCCTCCGAGGTCCCGCTCGGCCCGGCGGGCTCGGCCCCGGCCGTCGAGGTCATCGACGCCCCCGCCGAGCTCGCCGAGCGGCGCCTCCAGGACGCGGTCGCCGCCCTGCCCCTGACCCGGGCGGCCCACCCGTACAACGCGGACGCCCTCGCCCTCGCCGCCGGCGAGGCCCAGGACGCGCCCTGGCACCACACCCGGGCCCTGCTGCGGCTGCACCGGTACGCCACCGAGGCCCTGCACACCGGCGGCGAGCCCGAGTCCGTCCTGTACGAGGCGGCCCGCGCCCTGGACCGGCACCGCGACGCGGCGGAGGCGGCTTCGGCGGCGGCCGCGGCGGCCCGCACCCCCCGCATCGCCCCGGCGACGGCGTACGCGCTCGGGGTCCTCCACGCCGACCAGCGCCACGAGGTGGAGGCGGCCCGCTTCGCCTTCCAGCACGCCTGGCGCCGCACGACGGCCCCGGTCCCATGACCGCCCCGACCCCGATCCTGGCGGCGGGCTGCGTCCTGTGGCGTCCGGCTGTTTCCGGCCAGGGCATCGAGATCGCCCTCGTCCACCGGCCGAAGTGGGACGACTGGTCGCACCCCAAGGGCAAGCGGAAGCGCGGCGAGAGCGCGGAGGCCTGCGCGATGCGGGAGGTCCTGGAGGAGACGGGCCGCCGCTGCGAGCTCGGCCCCCGCCTGCCGACGGCCCACTACACGGTGGACGGCCGCCCCAAGGAGGTCGTGTACTGGTCGGCCCGGGCGCTGGACGGCGGCTTCGTCCCCACGAAGGAGATCGACGCCCTCGTCTGGCTCCCCCCGTCCTCGGCCCGCCCGCGCCTCACCCAGCCCAGAGACCGTGACCTCCTGGACGTGGCCATGGCGACCACCCACCCCTGACGGGCCCCGCCCGGGGCGCGGGCCCGGCGCAGCACGGACGGCGCCCCGGCCCGCGACGGCCGCCGCCCGCCCGGGGGCACCGCACCCGCACTTCCGGCACGGTTCACTTCCCGTTCACCCTCCCCCGTCGACGGCTTCACCTGTTCTGCCTAATTTCGGCCTTACACGGTGCACGGAGCACAAGACGCACCGACCAACCGACACACGCCGCCGTAGAACGGTCAGGACACATACGGTCCGCGACAAGGCGGCTTCTGGAAGGAACACCCGAAAGTGAAGCTTTCGCGCAAGAACGGGCTTCGCGCCTCCGCGATCGGTGCCCTCGTCGTCTCCGGTGCGCTCGTCCTCTCGGCGTGTGGCTCGGACAACAACACGGAGACCCCGACGAAGGACGGCGGCACCAAGTCCTCCGCCGCCGCGGCCGCGTCGAACATCGCGTGTGACGGCGCCAAGGGCCAGATCCTCGCCGCGGGCTCCAGCGCGCAGAAGAACGCCATGGACCTGTGGGTCAAGAACTTCCAGGCCGCGTGCTCCGGCGTCGAGGTCAACTACCAGGCCATCGGCTCCGGCGGCGGCATCACCAAGTTCAACCAGGGCCAGGTCACCTTCGCCGGCTCCGACTCCGCCCTGAAGCCCGAAGAGGTCGCCGCGTCGCAGAAGATCTGCAAGGGCGGCAAGGGCATCAACCTCCCCATGGTGGGCGGCCCCATCGCCATCGGCTATAAGCTGGACGGTGTGGACAACCTGGTCCTGGACGCGCCCACCCTGGCCAAGATCTTCGACACGAAGATCACCAAGTGGAACGCCCCGGAGATCGCCAAGCTGAACCCGGGCGCCAAGCTCCCCGACACCACCATCCAGGCCTTCCACCGCTCGGACGAGTCGGGCACCACCCAGAACCTGGGCAAGTACCTCTCCGCCACGGCCCCGGCCGACTGGAAGTACGACCCGAAGACGAAGTCGTGGCCCGCCCCGAACGGCCAGGCCGCCAACGGCTCCTCCGGTGTCGCCACCGCGGTCAAGGACGCCGAGGGCTCCATCGGCTACTTCGAGCTCTCCTACGCGACGGCCAACAAGATCTCCACGGTCAGCATCAACACCGGCGCCTCCGCCCCGGTCGCCGCCTCCACGGAGAACGCCTCGAAGGCCATCGCCGCCGCCAAGATCAAGGGCACCGGCAGCGACCTGGCCCTCTCCCTCGACTACACCACCAAGGCCGAGGGCGCCTACCCGATCACCCTGGTCACGTACGAGATCGCCTGCGACAAGGGCAACAAGGCAGACACCCTGTCGACCCTGAAGGCGTTCCTCGCCTACACCGCCAGCGAGGAGGGCCAGAAGGTCCTGCCCGACGCCGGCTACGCCCCGCTCCCGGCCGAGATCGCGGCCAAGGTCCGCGCGATCGTCCCCACCCTGTCCTGACCCCCGGCCGGGCCCGGCCCCTCACCTCCCGTGGAGGGGCCGGCCCCGGCATCCGGTGCACCGCCGCCAGGGACCCCGTCACCCCGCGAGGGACGTACGGGACCCGCAGACCGGAGAAGAACAGATGGCTACCACCACACCCGACATACAGAGGAGCCGGCGCGCCAAGAGCGCGACCCGCGCCGGAGACCGCATCTTCAGCGGTCTGTCCCGCGGATCCGGCATCACCCTCCTCGTGATCATGGCCGCGATCGCGGTCTTCCTGACCTACCGTGCCGCCCTCGCCATCTCGAAGGACAGCACGAACTTCTTCACCACCTTCGAGTGGAACCCGGCGAACACCCCGCCGGTCTTCGGCATCGCCGTCCTCGCCTTCGGCACCCTCGTCTCCTCGGTCATCGCGATGCTCATCGCCGTGCCCGTCGCGATCGGGATCGCCCTCTTCATCTCGCACTACGCCCCGCGCAAGCTGGCCAAGCCGCTCGCGTACGTCGTCGACCTGCTCGCCGCCGTGCCCAGCATCATCTACGGCCTCTGGGGCGCGATCTTCCTCGTCCCGTACCTGGACGGCCTCAACAAGTGGCTCGACCAGTACCTGGGCTGGACGTACATCTTCGACAAGTCCCAGGACGGCGTCGCCCGCAACCTCTTCACCGTGGGCATCCTCCTGGCGATCATGATCCTTCCGATCATCACCAACGTGACCCGCGAGGTCTTCCTCCAGGTCCCGAAGATGCACGAGGAAGCCGCCCTCGCCCTCGGCGCCACGCGCTGGGAGGTCATCCGCATGTCGGTGCTGCCCTTCGGCCGCTCCGGCATCATCTCCGCCTCCATGCTGGGCCTCGGCCGCGCACTCGGCGAGACCATGGCCGTCGCCGTGGTCCTCTCCCCCAGCTTCGTCCTCTCGGGCCACCTGCTCGACCCGGGCGGCGGCACCTTCGCGCAGAACATCGCCGCCAAGTTCAACGAGGCCGACGGGTTCGGCCGGGACGCGCTGATCGCCTCCGGTCTCGTCCTCTTCGTCATCACCCTGCTGGTCAACGGCGCCGCCCGCTGGATCATCGGCCGCCGCAAGGAGTACTCGGGGGCCGCGGCATGAGCCACGCCATACAGGAACGTCCGGTCGCGGCCGCCCCGCGCCGCCAGCCCCTCTCCCACGCCCGGCTCCCCCGCTGGACCCCGGCCGCCGTCGCCGCCGGCTCCATCGCCGCGGCCATCGGCATCGGCCTCGGCGCCGGCTGGCACAGCAAGGTCCAGTGGGGCCTGATCGCCGCGCTGCTCTTCGTCATCGTCACCTTCGGGCTGACCACCAAGGTCGAGGGCCGCCGCCAGGCCAAGGACCGCGTCGCCACCAGCCTCGTCTGGGTCTGCTTCGTCCTCGCCGTCGTCCCGCTGCTCTCCCTCGCCTGGGTCACGATCAGCAAGGGCCTCGAAGCCCTCAGCCCGTACTTCCTGACCCACTCGATGAACGGCGTCCTCGACGCCGAGGAGGGCGGCGGCGTCTACCACGCGCTGCTCGGCACCATCGAGCAGGTCGCCATCGCGACCCTGATCGCCGCGCCCATCGGCCTGCTGACCGCCGTCTACCTCGTCGAGTACGGCGGCGGCGGCAAGCTCTCCAAGGCCGTCACCTTCTTCGTCGACGTCATGACGGGCATCCCGTCGATCGTCGCCGGCCTCTTCATCCTCGCCACCTGGAACCTGATCCTGGGCTTCGGCCCCTCCGGTTTCGCCGGCGCGATGGCCCTCGCCATCCTGATGATGCCGGTCGTGGTCCGCTCCACCGAGGAGATGCTCAAGCTCGTCCCGAACGAGCTCCGCGAGGCCTCCCTCGCCCTCGGCATCCCCAAGTGGCGCACCATCCTGAAGGTGGTCCTGCCCACCGCGATCGGCGGCATCACCACGGGCGTCATGCTCGCGGTCGCCCGCATCACCGGTGAGACGGCCCCGGTCCTCCTCCTCGTGTTCGGCACGAAGCTCATCAACCCGAACCCCTTCGAAGGCGCCCAGTCCTCCCTGCCGCTCTACGTGTACGAGCAGTACGCGGTCGGCACCGACGCCGCCGTGGCCCGCGCCTGGGCCGCCGCGCTCGTCCTGATCGCCTTCGTCATGATCCTCAATCTGGTGGCCCGCGGCATCGCCCGCTGGAAGGCCCCGAAGACCGGCCGCTGACGCGGCACTCTGGAAGTGAATTGATATGGCCAAGCGAATCGACGTCAGCGGCCTCTCCGCCTACTACGGCGCCCACAAGGCGATCGACGACATCTCGATGACCGTCGAGCCCCGCTCCGTGACGGCCTTCATCGGCCCGTCCGGCTGCGGCAAGTCCACCTTCCTGCGCACCCTGAACCGGATGCACGAGGTCACCCCCGGCGGCCGCGTCGAGGGCAAGGTGATGCTCGACGACGAGAACCTGTACGGGGCCGGTGTCGACCCCGTCGCCGTGCGCCGCACGGTCGGCATGGTCTTCCAGCGCCCGAACCCCTTTCCCACCATGTCGATCTTCGACAACGTGGCGGCGGGCCTGCGCCTCAACGGCTCCTACAAGAAGTCCCAGCTGAACGACATCGTCGAGAGGTCCCTCAAGGGCGCCAACCTCTGGAACGAGGTCAAGGACCGCCTCAACAAGCCGGGCTCCGGCCTCTCCGGCGGCCAGCAGCAGCGCCTGTGCATCGCCCGCGCCATCGCCGTCGAGCCCGACGTCCTGCTCATGGACGAGCCCTGCTCGGCCCTCGACCCGATCTCCACGCTCGCCATCGAGGACCTCATCGGCGAGCTGAAGGAGCGCTTCACGATCGTCATCGTGACGCACAACATGCAGCAGGCCGCCCGCGTCTCGGACCGCACGGCCTTCTTCAACCTGGCGGGCGTCGGCCAGCCCGGCAAGCTGATCGAGCTCGACGACACCGAGCGCATCTTCTCCAACCCGAGCGTCCAGGCGACCGAGGACTACATCTCCGGCCGCTTCGGATAACCCATACCCCATGCGGCTCCGCCGCGTGGCCGTCTTACGGTGCTGCATGGCGGTGCCACCGTAATGACGAAGGGCCCGGCTCCCCCACAGGGGAGCCGGGCCCGACTACGTTCGGCGGGTCCTACCCGAAGAGCAGCCGCACCACGTAGTAGCTCGCGGCAGCGACCACCGCCGCCGCCGGCATCGTGATACCGCATCCCCCGGGGGACGACCCCCGGACCCCCAGCAGTACCAGCCGGCGCCGCGCGTCAGCCGAAGAGCAGCTGCACCACGTAGTAGCTCGCGGCAGCGACCACCGCCGCCGCCGGCATCGTGATGAACCAGCCCATGACGATGTTCTTGGCGACGCCCCAGCGGACCGCGTTGACCCGCTTCGTGGCGCCCACGCCCATGATCGCCGAGGTGATGACGTGCGTCGTGGAGATCGGCGCGCCGAACATCAGGCCCGCGCCGAACATGATCGACGCGCCCGTGGTCTCGGCCGCGAAGCCCTGCGGCGGGTCCAGCTCGATGATCTTGCGGCCGAGGGTCCGCATGATCCGCCAGCCGCCCGCGTACGTGCCGAGGGAGAGCATCACGGCGCAGACGATCTTCACCCACACCGGGATCGGGTCGTCGGCACCCTGGACGTCCGCGATGACCAGCGCCATCACCACGATGCCCATCGTCTTCTGCGCGTCCTGGAGACCGTGGCCCAGGGCCATGCCGGCCGCCGACACGGTCTGCGCGATGCGGAAGCCGCGCTTGGCCTTGTGCGGGTTGGCCCGCCGGAACAGCCACAGGATCGCGGTCATCACCAGGTAACCGACGACCAGACCGATCACCGGCGAGACGAACATCGGGATGACGACCTTGTCCAGGACGCCCGACCAGATGACCTCCGTGCCACCCGCGAGCGCCGCGCCCACCATGCCGCCGAACAGCGCGTGCGAGGAGGACGAGGGAAGACCGAAGTACCAGGTGACCAGGTTCCAGACGATCGCGCCGAGCAGCGCGGCGAAGAGGATGCCCATCCCCTTGTCGCCGGTGGGCGTCTCGATGAGGCCCTTGCTGACGGTGTGCGCGACCCCCTGCCCCAGGAAGGCACCGGCGAGGTTCATGACCGCCGCCATCGCGAGCGCCGCCCGGGGCGTCAGCGCCCGGGTCGACACCGAGGTGGCGATGGCGTTGGCGGAATCGTGGAAGCCGTTCGTATACGTGAAGCCGAGCGCGACACCGATGGTCACGATCAGAGCGAAGGTGTCCACGAAGCTCAGGACTCCTTGACCGCGATGGTCTCCACCGTGTTGGCCACGTGCTCGAAGGCGTCGGCCGCCTCCTCCAGCACATCCACGACCTGCTTGAGCTTCAGCACCTCGATGGCGTCGTACTTGCCGTTGAAGAGGTGGGCGAGCAGCTTGCGGTGGATCTGGTCGGCCTGGTTCTCGAGGCGGTTGACCTCGATCCAGTACTCGGTGAGGTTCGCCATCGTCCGCAGGTTCGGCATGGCCTCGGCGGTCAGCTCGGCCGCCCGGGCAAGGACCTCGATCTGCTGCTCGACACCCTTGGGGAGCTCTTCGATGTTGTAGAGGACGACCAGGTCGACGGCCTCTTCCATGAAGTCCATGATGTCGTCGAGGGACGAAGCGAGGGAGTAGATGTCCTCGCGGTCGAACGGCGTGATGAAGGAGGAGTTCAGCTGGTGGAAGATCGCGTGGGTGGCGTCGTCACCGGCGTGCTCCGCTGCCCGCATCCGCTCCGCGATCTCGGCCCGGGCGGAAGGCTCCGCTCCGAGCAGTTCCATCAGGAGCTTGGAGCCCGTGACGATGTTGTCCGCGGACGCGGCGAACATGTCGTAGAAGCTCGTCTCCCTGGGGGTCAGACGAAATCGCACGTGAGGTCCTCGGGGTGCTGGGTTTCGGTCAGGCTGATGCTAGGCGCATCATCCGGCCACGGCTAACCGGCGTCTCTCAGTGTCGCCCATCAGGCACAGTGAACTGCACGGGCCCCCGTCCGGATCGGCGGGGATCGGTACCATATACCCACGAGGGGTATACACCCCCTTTTCTGGACAACGGAGGACGCGATGACGACCACCGAGACGGACCAGGCCACCCCCGAGACCGTCGAGGCCGTCGAGCCGGCCGACCACGGACACGGTGTGCACGGCTACCACAAGCAGAAGGACGAGCACCTCAAGCGGCTCCGCCGGATCGAGGGCCAGATCCGCGGCCTCCAGCGGATGGTCGACGAGGACGTCTACTGCATCGACATACTCACGCAGGTCTCCGCCTCGACGAAGGCGCTCCAGTCCTTCGCCCTCCAGCTCCTGGAGGAGCACCTGCGGCACTGCGTCGCGGACGCGGCGGCCACCGGCTCGGGCATCGACGAGAAGGTCGAGGAGGCCACGAAGGCCATCGCCCGCATGCTGCGCACCTGAGGCGGGCGGGGCGGGACCGCGCCCTCAGCGTTCCTCCGCGGCCCGCTCCGCCGCCACCCGCAGCACCTCGTCGATCCGGTCGGCGCTGAGCCGCTCCCCGTCCGCGGCCGATGCCGCGATGATCAGCTCGCCGCAGAGCTCGATCTCGGCGAGGGCGACGGAGTCCGGGTCCGCGGACGCGGTTGCTGTACCGGGCGGGGCCACGCGCATCCACCTCTTCCTGCCGGCGTCGGTCTCCCAGCGGTCTCCCAGCGTAGGGACGGGGACACGCGCCGCGCATGACACGTCTGGGCCATGTGACGATGGTCCGCGCCGCCACCGGGCCGGGTCAGGTCTCGATCTTCCCGGCGTAGATGTCGCGGGGGTCCGGCAGCGTCACCTCGACGGGGACCCCGAAGCCGTACAGCAGGGTCGTCGAGGCGACCGCGACCGTCCGTCCCTGGTTGCGGAAGCTGAACTGGTGGCGCACCTTCCGCAGCCGTCCCTCCGCGTCGAGGTACGCGTCGAAGGGGACCGTGTCCTTGGCGAACCCTTTCGCCGCCGCGGCGAGCGCCCCGCGCAGCCGCGGCGAGGCGACCCGGGCGGCGTGCGCGATGTCGGCGACCCCCCGGTAGTGGCTGACTTTCACCCCTGCCAGATCGACCTCGCCGAGGTACGTGACCTCCCGGGCGCCCCGCAGCAGCTCGGCCGCGGCGGCCGGGTCGGTGGCCCCGCCGGTGACGAGGTTGCCGTCGTCGAGGGCCGTGGTGTCGACCCGTACCCACTTGTCGGCGGGCACCCCGGCGCCCCGGTTCTTCATGTAGAGCGCACCGGGGACGAGGAGCTCGGTGATCGGACGGTGCTCGCTCGTCCCGGTGGGGTCCTTCGGCAACAGCACCTGGAGGCGGCCGGTGCCGCGCCGGAAGTCGTAGCCGCCCTCGCCCCGGATGGTCACCCGGGTCCCGCCGGCGGCCATCTCCATGGAGGTGCTCGCCTTGGAGGTGCCGGCCCTCGCGAGGGCGTCCGCCGCGTTCCGTACGGCGAGGGCGGGGTCGGCCGCCGGCTTCGGGTCCTCGGGGGCGGCGCAGCCCGTGACCGCCACGGTCCCGACGAGGGAGCCGACCAGGACGGCGGTGGCGGCGAACGCCCCGCGACCGAGACCGTGCGGACGCCCGAACCGCTGCACCACCATCGCCGCCAACCCCCAACGCCTCACCGCTGTTTGCCCGGGACCCGCCCTTCCCCGGGACCTCGGGCCCGGGGACACCCGATCCGCATAACGACGGTCCGGGCGTGCCGTCACGCGCAGTACGGTGGTGGGGTGCACGCGCAGGCCTCCCCCCACACGACCACCACCACGGAGCGCGGCTCGTTCGCGCTGGCACGCTGCAGCTGCGGCTGGACGGGCCCGGCCCGCAGATCCCGCGACAAGGCCCGTACGGACGCGGCGGAACACCTCCGGGCGAACGCCTCCTGAACTACGCGGCGAGGCCGTTCTGTCCGGTGTTCGGGGCGGAGCCGCCGAGCCGGGGCTCGGGGATGTCGACGGCCTCGGTGCGGGGCACCGCGTCGGCCCGGCGTGAGCGGACGAGGCGGGCGCCGCGGCCCGAGCGGGCGACGGCGGAGACGACGGGCGTGAGCAGGGCGAGCGCGACCGGGGCGAGCAGCAGCGCCACCGCCGTGCCGAGGGCGAAGCCGCCGATCACGTCGGTCGGGTAGTGGACGCCCATGTAGACCCGCGCGAAGCCCTCGACGAGCGCGAGGCCGATGGCGGCGAGGCCGAACCGGCGGTTCGCGACGAAGAGACCGACGCCGAGCGCCATCGTGAGGGTGGCGTGGTCGCTCACGAACGAGAAGTCGGTCTTCCCGTCGACGAGGACCTCGAGCCCCTGATGGTCCTTGAAGGGCCTGGGGCGCTCCACGAACCCGCGAATGGGGATGTTGACGAGGAGGGCGATGCCGGCGGCCAGCGGGGCCCAGACGAGCCCGGCGACGGCCGAGACGGAGTCGCCGGGCGTACCGCGCCGGCGGACGCTCCACCAGCACCAGAGCACGACGAGGACCATCGCGAGGACGATCCCGTACTCGCCGGCGAACTCCATGACGCGGTCGAACCACGGCGGAGCGGCCTTGGCCAGTCCGTTGATGTCGTAGAGCAGGCCGACATCGGGGTTCACTGCGTCCGATGCGAGTTCAGCCATCTGCTGCGGCCCCTTGCTCTCGTGTCTGGTTTCCAACCCCCGTGGTCAGAGCGGTCGGATCGGGGAACGAACCGCCTGAGGCGCACGTTCCGCTCTCTCCGGTGGATCATGACGACGTTATCGAAGAGTGACGGTTCACCGCAGCTCAGGGCCTGTGCATGACGGAGAGTTCCAGCCATGCCCGATAAGCCCGGGAAGGCGAACCGACGGACCGTCTCCCGCCCTCACGCCCGCGGAAGATGGGTGGGCAGCGCCGCCGCACCCTCCTTGGTGACCCGGGTGGCGCCGAAGTAGTCCGGGGTGTCGATCCGGTCGAAGCGGATCACCGCCCCGGTGCGCGGGGCGTCGATCATGTAGCCGCCGCCGACGTAGATGCCGACGTGCCGGATGGCCCGGGAGTTGGTCAGGTCGTCCGAGAAGAAGACGAGGTCGCCCGGCAGCAGCTCGCCCCGGCTCGGGTGCGGACCGGCGTTGTACTGGTCGTTGGCGACGCGCGGCAGGGTCACGCCGACGCTGCCGTACGCGGCCTGGGTGAGCCCGGAGCAGTCGAACCGCCCGCCCTCCGCGGCCGTGCCCGTACCGCCCCAGAGATACGGGGTGCCGAGCTTCCCCTGCGCGTAGGTGATCGCGGCCGCGGCCTGCTGCGAGGGCGCGACACGGCCCAGCGGCCGGGCGAAGCTCTTCTCCAGCGACCGGATGATGCGGACGTAGTTCTGCGTCTCGCTGATGGGCGGCACCCCGCCGTGCTTGATCACCCGGTACGCGCCCGCGTTGTACGCGGCCAGCATGTTGTCCGCCGGGTCCCCGGGCACGTCCTTCACGTAACCGGCGAGCTCGCAGTCGTACGAGGCGGCCGACGGAATGGCGTCCTTCGGGTCCCAGATGTCCCGGTCCCCGTCCCCGTCCCCGTCGATGCCGTGCCCGGCCCAGGTGCCGGGGATGAACTGGGCGATGCCGCGCGCGTCGGCCGGCGAGACGGCCTGCGGGTTCCAGCCGCTCTCCTGGTACAGCTGGGCGGCCAGCAGGGCCGGATTGATCGCGGGGCACAGATTCCCCCACCGCTGCACGAGCCCCTGGTAGAGGGCGGGGACGGCCCCCTTCGCGAGGCCCACCGAGCCGTTCTTCCCGGCCGTACCGCCCGCGATCCCGGCCGCCGCGGAGTACGTACCGACGACGAGCATGGCGACGAACCCGAGACAGACTCCCAGGGCCCCGCCGGCCACCAGCCACGCCTTGCCCGCCCTACGCACCGTCAACCACCCCTCGGTTCATGGCAGTACGCCAGGGCCGCCAGTCTAGGCGGCACCCGACGCGGCCCCAAGAGTGCAACAACGACAATCATTGCCCAAAGTCACTCTCCGTGATACACAGAGTGACCATACGCTTCTTCGCATGGAAACCGGCCACACCACCGCAGGTCAAGACGGTCAGATCGGTCAAGTGTGCGGGGATCGGGTAAAGAGAGCCGCCAAGCCGTCACACGTGAGCGGTTTCATCAGCGAAGATAGGGCGATGACCCATGCCGTCCGGCAGGGGCGACCAAGTACCCAACAGGGGCGGTGAGTTATATGTACCTGGCGGCCGACAAGGGCGACATCACCACCATCATCGGTGGAATCGCCCCGAACTGGGGCCCCTTCGGGAGCCTGGGCAACGAGGCCAAGGTGATGATCGAGGTCGTGATGGCCGTGGCCATCCTGCTCTGCCTCGGCATCGCCATCTGGGGAGCAGCCAAGCAGCGCATCGGCGCGACCGCCCTCCGCGACACGTTCAGCGCGGAACAGGGCAAGGGCCTGATCGTCGCCGGCCTGACCGGCGTCTTCATCATCGGCTCCCTGGGGACGCTCTTCACCATCGTGTACGGGATGGCCGTCTGATCTCCCCTCGGACCCGACCCTCCTGCTGAGAATGCGTTCCCTGATGCCCAGTCATGTTGAAGCACGGCCGTACCCGCGAACGAGTGAGGGGGCGTACCCGGCATGAGTCCCGGCGACGAGCACGACAGCTTCGGCCGCGCGGGCGGCTCGGGCCAGACCCGCACCCGCCTGCCCGAGGGCAACAGCGGCGACGTCTACGGCGGCGCCCGCCGCCCCGTCCGCAGCTCCCGGTCCCTCATCACGGTCGTCGGCGTGGTGGTCCTCCTCGTCGCCGCCATCGCCTTCGCCAACCGCGGCAACACCGACCCCGCCGACGCCTCCACCCCCCGCTCCACCACCCCCGCCCACCCCGCCCCCGCCCCCACCGCCGCCACCGGCACCCGCCCCGTCACCGCCAAAACCGGCACCATCCCCACGGGCTACACCCACGACGACCAGGGGGCCCAGAGCGCGGCGACGAACTACGCGGTGGCACTGGGCTCGGCGGAGATGTTCTCGAACTCGACACGGGCCGAGATCGTCCACACCGTCTACGCACCCGCCGTCGCCGCCGCACGCCAGGGCGACCTCGACAAGGTCTACGCCGACCAGGGCTTCCTCAGCCGGATCGGTCTCAAGGAGGACGGCACCGCCCCCTCGGGCATGACGTTCATCTCCCGCACCATCCCCGTGGGCTCGAAGGTCGAGAGCTACACGGACGACAGAGCCACGGTGTCGGTCTGGTACTCGTCCCTCTTCGGCATGGCCGGGGAAGGCTCCAAGAACCCCGTCTCCGAGGCCTGGTACACCGGCTCATACGAACTGCAGTGGGCCGACGGCGACTGGAAGGTCACCGGGTTCAGCCAGAAGGACGGCCCGGTGCCCGTCGGCCGGGATCAGCGGGCCTCCACGGCGGAGGAGATGAGCGACGCGGTCGGTCAGTTCGGAGGCTTCACCTATGCCCGGTAAGCGCCTCGCACGCGGCACCAGGATCGTCGCAGCACTCGGCGCGGCTCACACAGCCGTCGTGCTCTTCGCCGGCCGCGCCCTCGCCGCACCCACGCCCACACCGAGCCCAAGCAGCGGCAACAACCCCTGCGACCTGATCCGCGGCCCCGCCCGGGACTACTGCGAGAGCGGCCGTGCCGGAGGCGGCGCCGACAAGGCTCCCGTCACCGACCCCACCTCCGCCCTGGACCCCCTCTCCTCCCTCTCCCGCGGCTTCGCCGACGCCGCCATCAAAGTCATCGACGTCCTCTCCAAGGCCGTCAAAGAAACCGCCGACGTCGACTTCACCAACATGCAGTTCCTCGGCCGCTACGCCATCGTCTTCGCCGCCGCCACCTTCCTCACCCTCCTCCTCTGGCTCCTCGCCGTCGCCAAGCGGGCCGTCCGCGGCGTCCCCCTCACCACGGCCCTCTCCGAAGCCATCGGCTTCCTCTGGCTGACGGTCCTCGCCTCCGCCTTCACCCCCCTGATCCTCTACACCGTCGTCAACGCCACCGACGCCATCACCGAGGTCATCGCCTCCGGCACCGGCCAGCAGACCGACATCTTCTTCGGCAGCTTCAAACAGGCCCTCCAGAAGGGCGACAGCATCGGTGGCGGCCCCATCATGCTGATCATCGTGTCCCTGGTGACCGTCCTCGCCGCCGGCGTCCTCTACCTGGAGCTGTTCCTCCGCGCCGTCCTGCTGTACGTCGGCGCACTCCTCGGCGTCGTCGTCTACTCCGGCCTCGTCGACAAGAACATGTGGGGCCACGTCCGCCGCTGGGCCGGCATCATGATCGCGATCATCCTGGTCAAACCGGTCATCGTGATCGTCCTCGGCCTCGCCGGCGCCCTCTCCTCCGGCTCCGGCCCCGACTCCGTCTCCGCCGTCGTCTCCGGCCTCTCGATCATCCTGCTCGCCATCTTCGCCTCCGCGATGATCTACCGCTTCGTCCCCGGCTTCGGCGACGAGATCGCCGCCTCCCGCAACAACCGCCTCCACCGCGCCGGCGAGAACGCGGCCGCCGCCGTCATCTCCTCCCCCGCCTCCCTCGTCTCCCAGGGCATCAAGACCCACAGCACCCGCGACAGCGGCGGAGGCGGCGGCACCCAGTCCTCCGCCCCCCGCCCCGCCAACCCCGTCTCCGGCGGCATGGCCGCCCACAGCAGCCGCGGCGGCAGCGGCGGCGGCACCGGCGGCTCCACACCCCCGCCCCGCAGCAGCAGTCCCACCGCGGGCACCCCGCACAGCAACCGCAAGAACTCTGGAGGTGCAGGGCGTTGACGACCCAGTCCCAGCCGGTCGCGCCCCGCCGCACGTATCTCGTCGGCCGCGCCCGGCCCAACGCGATCGTCGGCAAGAACCGCGAGACCGGCGAGATCGCCCTGATCATCGTCGGCGCCTTCCTCGGCATGATGAGCGGACTCCTCGTCCCCGCCCTCCCCCTGCGGATCGCCCTCCTCGCGGGCCTGCCCATGCTCGCGATCGCCGCCGTCTACCTCCCGTACAAGCACCGCACCTTCTACAAGTGGTTCGAGATCAACCGCAGCTACAAGCGGATGCTCAAGCGCGGCCCCTCCTACCGCTCCGTCGCCCACGAGGCCGGCACCCGCCTCGACGGCCGCGAGGTCGAGGTCGGCCCGCCCCCCGGCATCGGCCACGTCGGCTGGCTCTCCGCCCCCTTCGGCCCCGACGAGATCGCCGTCCTCCTCCACGCCGACCGCCGCACCGTCACCGCCGCCATCGAGATCGAGGGCCCCGGCGTCGGCCTCCGCGACAGCGAGGACCAGGAAGCCCTCGTCGACCGCTTCGGCACCCTCCTCAAGCACGTCGCCAACGGAGACGGCTTCGTCACCCGCCTCCAGATGCTCGCCCGCACCCTCCCCGCCGACCCCGACGCCCACGCCAAGGACGTCGGCCAGCGCGGCGACCCGAACGCGCCCGCGTGGCTCCAGGAGTCCTACGACCAGCTCCAGTCCATGGTCTCCACCTCCAGCGAGCAGCACCGCGCCTACCTCGTCGCCTGCATGCCCTACACCCGCGAGCTCGCCGCCGAGGCCAACGCCATGGCCCGCGCCGCCCGCCACGCCTCCGGCGCCCGCAAACTCGACCGCGACGCCGGCATCGCCGTCGTCATGGCCCGCGAGCTCACCGACATCTGCGCCCGCCTCGCCGAGGCCGACATCCGCGTCCGCCAGCCCCTCGGCCAGTCCCGGCTGTCCTCCCTCGTGCACTCCATGTACGACCCGGACCACCCCATCGACCACATCCAGGCCATGACGAAACGAAACGCTTGGCCCGCCGAACTCGACGCGATGGAACCGACGTACCTCCAGGCCAAGACCCGCGAGTCCTCCACCCGCGCCCCCTGGTGCCACGCCACCGCCTGGGTCAAGGAGTGGCCGATGACCCCCGTCGGCGTCAACTTCCTCGCCCCGCTCCTCGTCCACACCCCCGACGTCATCCGCACGGTCGCCGTCACCATGGACCTGGAACCCACCGAGGTCGCCATCGAGCGCATGCTCACCGAGAAGACCAACGACGAGGCCGACGCCAGCCGCGCCGCCAAGATGAACCGCACCGTCGACCCCCGCGACATCGCCGCCCACGGCCGGCTCGACCAGCGGGGTGAAGATCTCGCCAGCGGCGCGGCAGGAGTGAACCTCGTCGGGTACATCACGGTGTCGTCGCGTTCGCCCGAGGCCCTCGCCCGGGACAAGCGCACGATCAGGGCCTCCGCCGGCAAGTCGTATCTGAAGCTGGAGTGGTGCGACCGCGAGCACCACCGGGCCTTTGTGAACACCCTGCCGTTCGCGACCGGCATCCGCCGCTAAGGCCGAAGGGGCACAGACCCATGCGAGATCCGCTGTCCGTCCTCACCGACGCCTTCACCTCCTTCCTCTTCGGGAAGGTGGAGACGACCCGCCTGCCCGTCCGCACCTCCACCGGGCAGGCCCAGGCCGTCTACCTGCCGACCGCCGCGCCCGGCCTCGGCGACTCCGGCGTCATCATCGGCCGCGAGGTCTACAGCGGCAAGGGCTACATCTACGACCCCTTCCAGTTGTACGGGCAGCAGCTCCCCGCCCCCCACTGGCTGGTCCTGGGCGAATCCGGAAACGGCAAGTCGGCCCTGGAGAAGACGTACGTGCTCCGCCAGCTCCGCTTCCGCGACCGTCAGGTCGTCGTCCTCGACGCCCAGGGCGAGGACGGCGTCGGCGAATGGAACCTCATCGCCCAGGAGCTGGGGATAACCCCCATCCGCCTGGACCCGATGGTCGCCAACGACTCCGGGATCCGCCTCAACCCCCTCGACCCGTCCATCACCACCACGGGCCAGCTCGCCCTCCTCCGCACCATCATCGAAGTCGCGATGGGCCACGGCCTCGACGAACGCTCCGGCTTCGCCCTCAAGGTCGCCCACGCGTACGTCACCGAGCACACCACCGACCGGCAGCCGATCCTCACCGACATCGTCGAGCGCCTCCGCCACCCGGAGGCCGAATCGGCGGAGGCGATGAACGTCGACATAGACGACGTACGGGCCTGGGGCCTGGACGTCGCCCTCGTACTCGACCGCCTCGTCGACGGCGACCTCCGCGGCATGTTCGACGGCCCGACCACGGTCGGCATCGACCTCGACGCCCCCCTCATCGTCTTCGACCTGTCCCACATCGACCGCAACTCCATCGCCATGCCCATCCTCATGGCGATCGTCGGCGTCTGGCTGGAACACACCTGGATCCGCCCCGACCGGAAGAAGCGCATCTTCCTCGTCGAGGAGGCCTGGCACATCATCAACAGCCCCTTCGTGGCCCAGCTGTTCCAGCGCCTCCTGAAGTTCGGCCGCCGCCTCGGCCTGTCCTTCGTCGCCGTCGTCCACCACCTCTCCGACGTCGTCGACGGAGCGGCGGCCAAGGAAGCCGCGGCCATCCTCAAGATGGCCTCCACCCGGACCATCTACGCCCAGAAGGCCGACGAGGCACGCAACACCGGCCGGGTCCTCGGCCTGCCCCGCTGGGCGGTCGAGATCATCCCCACCCTCACCCCCGGCATCGCCGTCTGGGACGTCAACGGCAACGTCCAGGTGGTCAAACACCTCATCACCGAGAAGGAACGCCCGCTCGTCTACACCGACCGCGCCATGACGGAGTCCTCCGTCACGGACCCGGAACTGGAGTGGGAGACCGAACAGCGCGCGATCCTCATCGAGCAGCAGATGAACGGCACTTCGCAGTCGACGGTGGCGTAGATGGAACCGGCACGGAAGGGAGGCGGAGGGATCTCCGACGGGCTGCTCCTCAGCCTGTTCGCCCTCCTCCTCTGCCTCACGGTCCTGGTCTGGACGGCGACCGGCCTGGCCGGCCTCTTCTCCCACGGCGCCTGGCCGCAGCACGTCACCTTCACGAGCACCCCGTCGGCCCTGCGCTCCCTCGCGACGGCCCCCACGGACCTCCCGGCGGCCTGGCCGTCCACCCCGCCGACCCAGCTGTCGGGCTACGGCCTCTTCTGGGGCCTGCTCATCGGCGAGGCGATGATCCTCACCGTCCTCGCCGTCTTCGTCCTCGGCACGGTCACCCGCTGGCGCGCGGTCCGCGCGAACCGCAAGGCGGGCAAGTACGCCCCGGCTCCCGTACGCGAGGACACGGGCGTACGCGAACACACGGAGGCACGGGAGCCCGCGGAGGCACGGAAGCCCACGGAGGCACGGGACGAGCCAGAGGTACGGGACGAGCCCACCGCACCCCCGGCCCCGCGCCGCCCGGCGGAAGAGCACCCCCCGGCACCGACCCCGGCTCCCGCTCCCGCGCCGACCCCCATAACCACCCCCCGCACCCTCTACGGCCCCCCGGACACCCGCCGCCCCGCCGCCGTGCAGGCCGTCCTGGACGCGGAGGGCCCCGCCCTGGTCGTCACCTCCGACCCCGCCGTCTGGTCCTCGACGAAGGACGCGCGCGGCAAACTCGGCCCGGTCCTCGTCCACGACCCCGGCCACCTCTGCGACACCCCCGCCCGGCTCCACTGGTCACCGTCCGAGCACTGCGAGGACCCCGCGGTGGCACAGGAGCGCGCGGCCGCCCTGCTCGCCCCCGTACGCCCGCACTCCCGCCTGGACGCGGCCACCGCCGACACCGCGGAGACCCTCCTGCGCTGCTGGCTGCACGCCGCCGCCATCGACGGCCGCCCCTTCCGGCAGGTCCACCGCTGGGCGCAGGGCACGGGCGCCCACGAGCCCGTACGCATCCTCCGCAGCCACCCGAAGGCCGCCTCGGGAATGGCGGGCCTCCTGGAGTCGGCGCTCACCGCACACCCGGAAAGCCGCTGCCTGGCCCAGGAACTGACGGCCCGTGCCCTCGCCTCCCTCTCCTCGATCCACATCAGGGAGGCATGCGTACCGAATCGAACTGATTCGCTGGCGCTCGCATCTTTCATCGCCGAAGGGGGCACCCTCTACGTGGTGGGCGAGGCGATCGAGGATCCCCGCACCCACCCCGGCGCGATGCCGCTCCTCACGGCTCTCGCCGCAAGCGTGGTCGAGCACGGCCGCCGCATGGCCGCACGGTCATCCGACGGTCGGCTCGACCCACCACTGGCCCTCGTCCTCGACGACGTCGCCGCGGTCGCCCCGCTCCCCCAGCTCCCGGACCTCCTCGCCACGGGCCACCCCCAGGGCCTCCCGACCCTGGCCCTGATGCGCTCCGAGGAACAGGCGAGGTCCCGCTGGCCGGAGGCCTCCCTCAGCCGCTGAGCCCGCGGGTTCAGCCCGCGACGGGCCGCACGAACTCGTACTCCAGCTCCCGCGCCGAGTCGTCCCCCGGCACCGCCACCACGTCCCCCGTCGCCACGAACCCGAACCGCCGGTAGAACGCCGCGGCCCGCGCGTTCTCCTCGTGCACGTACAGCCGCACCCGCTCGATCGCCGGCTCCGGCAGCGTCCAGGACCACTCCACACCCGCCCGGAACAGCGCGTCGATCACACCGGTCCCGCGCGCCTCGGGACGCACGTACACGCCCACGATGTGCGTCTGGTCGACCTTCGCCGCCTCACCGAACCGCACCTCGTCCGACGGCCGCTCCACGAGCAGCGAGATCGTGCCCGCCCAACCGCCGTCCGGGCCCTCGGCGACGAACTGCCGCACCTTCCCGTCACCGCTCTCGGAGGCACCCTCCGCCCGGTCCTTCCAGAAGGCGTCGGGCCGCTCGACGGCCGCCTCGTACGTGTCGAGGAACGCCAGGTGCGCGATCGGGTCCTGCAGGGCGGCCAGCCGGATCTCGCGGGTCTTCTCCCACTCGTCGGCGCGGATGGTGCGTATCGAATAGTCCATGCCGCTGATCCTGACGAGCCCCGCACCCCCCTGACAAGCCTTTTCCGTCGTACCCGGGTACGACGCCCGCTCCCGCGCACCCGCCCGCGGTCCGACGCCCCGCCCCCGCCGGCTCCCTAACGTCGAAGGCATGATCCGAGCAGAGAACCTCACCAAGAAATACGGCGACGCCACCGTCGTCGAGGACCTCAGCTTCACCGTCCGCCCCGGCTCCGTCACCGGCTTCCTCGGCCCCAACGGCGCCGGAAAGTCCACCACCCTCCGCATGATCCTCGGCCTCGACGCCCCCACCCGCGGCCACGCCACCGTCGACGGCCGCCCCTACGCCGCCCACCCTGCCCCGCTCACCCGCGTCGGCGCACTCCTCGAAGCCCGCTCGGTGCACCCCGGCCGCTCCGCCCACCACCACCTCATGGCACTGGCCCACACCCACGGCATCCCACGCGCGCGCGTGGAACGCGTCCTCGCCCTCGCCGGCCTCACCCACGTCGCCCACAAACGCGTCAAGGGCTTCTCCCTCGGCATGGGCCAGCGCCTCGGCATCGCCGCCGCGCTCCTCGGCGACCCGGCCACCGTCGTCCTCGACGAACCGGTCAACGGCCTCGACCCGGAGGGCGTCCTCTGGATCCGTACGCTCCTCAGGAACCTGGCGGCCGAGGGCCGTACCGTCCTCGTCTCCTCCCACCTCATGAGCGAGATGGCACTCACCGCCGACCACCTGATCGTCATCGGCAAGGGCCGGCTCCTCGCCGACACCACCGTCGACGAGCTCGTACGGGCCTCCGGCGGCGCGAGCGTCAAGGTCGTCACCCCCGAGGCGGACCGCCTGCGCACACTCCTGGCCGGCGCCCGGATCACCACGGAAGCCCCGGACACCCTCCTCGTCACCGGCCTGGAGGCCCCGGAGATCGGCCGCACGGCCGCCGCCCACGCCGTCCCCCTCCACGAACTCACCCCCCAGGCACCCTCCCTGGAGCAGGCGTTCATGGACCTCACCCGCGACTCCGTCGAATACCAGGGAGCCCCCGCATGACCACCACGACCGCGATCACCCCGTCCCGCGTGCTCCGCTCGGAATGGCACAAACTCCGCACGGTCCGCTCCACCTGGACCACCCTCCTCGCCTCCGCCGCACTCCTCCTCGGCGTCGGCATCCTCATGGGCGCCACCTACACCCCCGGCGGCGGCGACTCCGACATCGACACCGTCGTCCTCACCCTGTACGGCTCCCAGCTCGGCGTCCTCGCCCTCGCCGTCCTCGGCATCCTCGTCACCGCCGGCGAGTACGCGACGGGCATGATCCGCGCCACCCTCACAGCGGTCCCCCGCCGCCTCCCCGTCCTCTGGGCGAAAGCAACGGTCTACACGACCACGATCTTCACGACCTCCCTCCTCACGGCCCTCCTGACCTTCCTCACCGCCCAGATCTTCCTCTCCGACACCGACCAGGCCGCCTCCCTCACCGACGACGGCGTCCTCACCGCCATCGCGGGCAACGCCGCCGGCGTCACCCTCCTCGGCCTGATCGCCCTCGGCCTCGGCGCCGCCCTCCGCTCGGTGCCGGGCGCGATCGGAGCCTTCGTCGGCGGAGTCCTGATCGTCCCGGAGATCCTCGGGATGCTCCCGTACGACGCGATGGACACGGCCGTGAGGTACTTCCCCACCCAGGCGGCCGGCGCCCTCGGCTCCGCGACCCCGCTCCCGGGCGCCGCCTCGCCCGGCGCGGCCCTCCTCGCCCTGCTCCTGTGGGCGGCAGCGGCACTCGCGGTCCCCGCACTGTTGCTCAAGTGCCGCGACGTATGAGGATGATGACGGAGTGACGACGGAGACGACGACCGCCCCGAGCCGGTACGCCCGACAGCTCATGACCCGGATCCGGGCCTTCGACGCCCGACACCCCTGGGTCTGGGACACGGCCGTCACCGCCTCCTGGACGGCGGCGGCCCTCGTGGACGCGGCCGGCGGCTGGCGCACCACCGCCCGGGACCCGTCCGTCCCGGTCTGGCTCGTGGCCACGGTGACCCTGGCCCTCACCCTCCCCCTGTACGGGCGCCGCCGCCGACCCCTGGCCGTCCTGGCGGTGATGGCCTGCGCGGCGATGGTCGGCGACGTCTCGGGAGCCTTCCTCCAGGCCGACTACCTCCAGGCACTCCCGCTCTTCCACATCGCGCTCAGCCGCCCGCCCCGCGCACTCCTCTGGGCCCTGGCCCTGATCGCCCCGCCCCTGGTCACCGGCACCCTCCGCTTCCCCCAGGAGCCCTGGGACCAACCGGTCGTCCCGACCCTGTGGGCGTACGCGCTCGTCGCCCTCCTCGGCATCGCGGTCCGCTCCCGCCGGGACGAACGCGCCCACGAGGTCCGCCTCGCCGCCACCGCCGAACGCGCCCGGATCGCCCGGGAGATGCACGACATCATCGGCCACAACCTCTCCGTCATCACCGGCCTCGCCGACGGCGGCCGTTACGCGGCCGCCAAGAACCCCGAGCGCGCCGCCCAGGCCCTCGACGCCATCGGCACCACGAGCCGCCAGGCCCTCGCCGAACTCCGCCGCCTCCTCGGCGTCCTGCACGAGGACGACGAGACGGCGACCCGCACCCCCCAGCCGACCCTGACCGACCTGGAACCCCTCATCGAAGGCGTACGGAAAGCGGGCCTGCCGATCCAGGCCGACCTGCCCCCCACCGACCCCACGCTCTCGACCCTCCCGGCAGGCGCCCAACTGACGGTCTACCGGGTGCTCCAGGAAGCCCTGACGAACACCCTGAAACACGCGGGCGCCGGCGCGACGGCGACCGTCCGCCTCTCCCACACCCCCGAGGCCCTGGAACTGCTCGTCACCGACACGGGAACACCGTCCCCCACCCCCGCCCAGGGCAACGGCATCACCGGAATGCGCGAGCGCACGGCCCGCTACGACGGCACACTCGAAACCGGCCCGCTCCCGACCGGCGACGGCTGGCGCGTGCGACTCCGACTGCCCCTGGAGGACTCCCCCTCATGACGACCGTTCTCATCGCGGACGACCAGCCGATGCAGCGCTTCGGCTTCCGCATGCTGCTGGAGAGCCAGGACGACATGACGGTCGTCGGCGAGGCCCCCCACGGCGCCGAGGCGATCCGCCTGGTCGACCGTCACCACCCCGACGTCGTCCTGATGGACATCCGCATGCCCGGCCTCGACGGCATCGAGGCCACCCGCCGCATCGTCGCCACAGGCGCCCGGACCCGCATCCTCATCGTCACCACCTTCGACCTCGACGAGTACGCGTACGACGGCCTCCGCGCCGGCGCGAGCGGCTTCCTCGTCAAGGACGCCCACCCGGAGGAACTCCTCGCCGGCATCCGCGCGGTGGCCGCCGGCGACGCGGTCGTCGCCCCCAGCCTCACTCGCCGCCTCCTCGACGCCTACATCCACCACCTCCCGCCCGCAGCCACCCCTCCCCCATCCCCGGCAGCAGACCCCCGCCTGGCCACCCTCACCGACCGGGAACGCGAAATCCTCACCGTCATCGGCAAAGGCTGGAGCAACACGGAAATCGCGGAACGCCTCCACCTCGCGGAATCCACGGTCAAAACCCACGTAGGCCGCATCCTCGCCAAGACCGGCACCCGAGACCGGGTCCAGGCCGTGATCCTGGCCTACGACACCCACCTGGTCACCCCGGCCTGACAAGGGATCCGCTCTGAGAAAAGGATCCACCCTGAAAAGGGCCCCTGAACGCAGAAAAGCCCCGCACCAGGAGGTGCGGGGCTTTCCCACAATGATTGTTCGGCGGCGTCCTACTCTCCCACAGGGTCCCCCCTGCAGTACCATCGGCGCTGAAAGGCTTAGCTTC
>NZ_JBIAMJ010000012.1:0-168055 GCF_042874035.1 Streptomyces sp. NPDC004284
AGCGTTAGGGAAACGCCCGGTTACATTCCGAACCCGGAAGCTAAGCCTTTCAGCGCCGATGGTACTGCAGGGGGGACCCTGTGGGAGAGTAGGACACCGCCGAACACCTGCCCTTTTAGCTCAGTCGGTAGAGCGTCTCCATGGTAAGGAGAAGGTCAACGGTTCGATTCCGTTAAAGGGCTCCGAAATGAAAAGGCCCCCGCCTCTTGGCGGGGGCTTTTTCGTGTTTCCAGGAGTTTCCAGGAGTTTCCGGGAGTCTGTGGGATCCGAAGAGGACGGCGCCCTCCCCGCAGGGGGAGGGCGCCTTTCGTGTCAGTGGGGGTCCGGCTCGCGGAGGCGCATCGCCAGGATGGCCATGTCGTCGGAGGCGGGGGCCTGGGCGAAGCGCTCGACCGCGCGGAGGACACGGGAGGAGACCGCGCCGGCCGTCAGGCCCGTACAGGTCTTGAGGACCTCGGCGAGGCCGTCGTCGCCCAGCATGCGGGTGCCCTCGCGGCGTTCCGTCACGCCGTCCGTGACGCACAGGAGGACGTCGCCCGGGTCGAGCGTGACCGTCTGCTCGTACAGCTCCAGGTCCTCCATGACGCCCAGGAGCGGCTGGGGTTCGGCCGCGGGCTCCACCGTGCCGTCCGGGCGGAGGCGCAGCGGGAGGGGGTGGCCGGCGCAGACGACCTTGAGGATCGCCGAGCCGTCCGGCTGCGGGCGCATCTCGCCGTAGAGCAGGGTCAGGAAGCGGCTGCGGGCGCCCTCGTCGAGGATCGCCGCGTTCAGCCGCTCCAGGACGGCCGGGCCGCCGAAGCCCTCGCGGGCCAGGAGGCGCAGGGCATGACGGGCCAGGCCCGTGACGGCGGCCGCCTCCGGGCCCGTGCCGCAGACGTCGCCGATGGCGAATCCGTAGACGTCGTCCCTGATGGGGAAGACGTCGTAGAAGTCGCCTCCCACTTCGTTGCCCTCGCCGGCCGCGCGGTAGATGACGTCGACCTCGACGCCCGGGATCGTGGGGAGGCCGGGCGGGAGGAGGCTGCGCTGGAGGGACTGGCTGATCGCCACGCGCTCCGAGTACAGGCGGGCGTTGTCCAGTGCGAGGGCGGCCCGGCGCGAGAGGTCCTCGGCGAGCTCCAGGATCTCCTGGCGGAAGTGGTCCTCCGAGGGCCTGCCGAGCGTCAGCATGCCGATGACCCGGTTGCGGGCGACCAGCGGCAGGACGACCGTCTCGCCGGCGACCGCGCTCGCGGTGGCCAGGGTGGTGTCGATGCCGGAGGAGAGCGGGCTCGCCGGATGGTCGAGGGCACGGACCGAGGCGGTCAGCGCGGCGCGGTGCGCGGCGTCGCCCGGGGCGGACCAGACGCGGGCGCCGGGGGTCGGCACCGGGTCCGGCGGGGCGATGGAGGAGAGCAGGTCCTTGAGGCCGTCGATGCGGTCCTCGTCCTCGTGGAGCACGTACGAGAGGTACGGGTCGGAGGCCTGGTCGGCGATCGTGTAGACCGCGCACCAGGTGGCGAGGGTGGGGACCGTCATCTGGGCCATGAGCGCCAGGGTCTGGTCGCGGTCGAGGGTGCCGGCCAGGAGGTCGGAGGCCTCGACGAGGAAGCTGAGGGAGCCGCGGCGGAGCCGTTCGAGTTCGCCGAGGCGGGCCGATTCGACGGCCAGGGCGATGCGGTCGGCGGCGAACTGGAGGCGCAGGGCCTCCTCGTTGGAGTAGCGGTTCGCGGACTCGGCGGCCACCCCGAGGGAGCCGGTGAGGCGGCCCTCGACCTTCAGGGGGACCGTCACGACCGAGCGCATGCCGGTGCCTTCGAGGAGGGGGACGGCGCCGGGGACGGCGGCCAGGTCCTCGTGGACGGCGGGCATGCGGGCGGAGCCGTAGCGGCTGGCGCCGGTCTCCACGGGGACGCGGGCGAAGCGCTGGCGGGCGGCCGGGAGCCCGGTGGTCGCGCGCACTTCGAGCTCGGTCTCGTCGTCGGTGGCGAGGAGGAGGAAGGCGGCGTCGCCGTCGAGCATGTCGCGGGCGCGTTCGACCGTGCGCTGGAGGAGGCCGTCGAGGTCGTCGGGGGCGGGGGAGCCGATGAAGACCTCGAAGGGGTCGGCGGCGCGGCTCTCGGTGCCCGGTTCGGCGACGGGGCGCTGCGGGGTCTGGAGGACGGCGCGCTCGTGCTCCCGTACGAGGAGGCAGACCGTGGAGGGTTCGCCCTGGGTGTCGCGGACCCTCAGGTGCGAGGCGTAGACGGGGATGACGCGGCCGTCGGCGCAGCGGATGCCGTAGCTGCCCTCCCAGCGGGAGAGGCGGAGGGCCTCGGCGAGGCCGGTGCCGATGCCGGGGGTGTGGGGCCAGGCGGCGAGGTCGCCGAGGGGTTTGCCGGTGACCTGCTCGGAGCCGTAGCCGAAGAGTTCCTCGGAGTCCTCGTTCCACGAGGTGATCGTGCCGCCGAGGTCGATCTGGACGACGGCGACGCGGACGCGCGTCTCGGCGACCGGGAGGAGGGCGTCGGGGAGGACGGGGCCGGCGGAGCGGGTGCCCACCGGGCGCTGGGGGAGGTCGAGATGGAACCAGACGTGCTTGCGGGTGGGGGAGTAGTCGACGCCCCAGCGGTGGGCGAGGGCGGCGCAGAGCAGCAGGCCGCGGCCGTTCTCGCGGTCCGGGTTGCCGAGGGAGCGGCCGCTCTGGACGGGGATCTCGCGCTCGGGGTAGCGGTCGGCGACCTCGATGCGGACGCTGTCGTCGGAGCGGAGGCAGAGGACCTCGGCCGAGGTGCCGGCGTGGATGACGGCGTTGGTGACGAGTTCGCTGGTGAGGACGACGGCGTCGTCGACGAGTTCGGGGTGTCCCCAGCCCTGGAGGGTGTCTCTGACGAAGGCGCGGGCGGCCGCGACGGACCGGCCTTCGGGCTCGAAGCTGGCAGTCGCCCGCGCGGTGATCACAGCACTCCTCGTACGCGTCTCGACGCCCGGCTCTGCCATGCTCGGTCTGTCCCTCCCGCTGCCCGGTGGTCGTGCGCGCACCACACCGCCCCCGCCGGGCGGACCGGGGCGGCTGGACAGCCGGATGCCAGGTTACTTACCTTCGCTGTCCGAGCGGATGCCGGTCACCGTTGATTCCGTCCCTCGGGGGTAGGGACGCGGTGCGGAGCCGCCGAACTGTTATCGCCTGGTTCGGTCGCGGTGAAACACTGGGCAGGCTGACGGCGAGAGCCGGAGCGGTACGGTCGACCCCTTTCGGGAGGGACACGGTGGAGTCTGGCACGGCGGCGCGGCGCGGCGGCGGCAGTGGCACGCGCGCGAGGGGCGGGCGTTCCCGTGGGGGGACGGTCCAGGTGGACGCGGCGGCGCTGGAGCGGCTGCTGGCCGCGCTGGTGTCGATGCGGGACGGGAACTTCCGCAGGCGGCTGACGCTGTCCGGCGAGGGGGTCATGGCGGAGATCTCCGCCGTGTTCAACGAGGTCGCCGACCGGCAGCTGCACGTGACGGGGGAGCTGTCGCGGGTCCGGCGGGTGGTCGGCCGCGAGGGCAAGCTGTCCGAGCGTCTGGAGGCGGGGGCCAGCGAAGGGGCGTGGGCGGCGGCGATCGAGGCCGCGAACGCGCTCGTCGACGAGCTGGCCCGGCCGGTGTCCGAGGTGGGGCGGGTCCTGTCGGCGGTGGCCGAGGGTGATCTGGACCAGCGGATGGACCTGCGTTCGGAGGGTGCGGACGGGACGGTCCGGCCGCTGCGCGGGGAGTTCCTGAAGGTCGCCCGTACCGCCAACAACCTCGTCGACCAGCTGTCGGTGTTCGCCTCCGAGGTGACGCGGGTCGCCGTCGAGGTGGGTACGGACGGCAAGCTGGGCGGGCAGGCGCAGGTGCGCGGGGTGTCCGGTTCGTGGAAGGACCTCACGGACTCCGTCAACACGATGGCGAACCGGCTGACGGCGCAGGTGCGGGACATCGCCCTGGTGACGACGGCGGTCGCGGACGGCGATCTGTCGCAGAAGGTCACGGCGAACGTCGCCGGCGAGATGCTGGAGCTGAAGAACACCGTCAACCGGATGGTGGACCAGCTGTCGTCGTTCTCCTCCGAGGTGACCCGTGTCGCGCGCGAGGTGGGTACGGAGGGCGAGCTCGGCGGTCAGGCCGAGGTGGCCGGGGTCGCCGGTGTGTGGAAGGACCTCACCGATTCCGTCAACACGATGGCGGGCAACCTCACCAATCAGGTGAGGGGTATCGCCGAGGTGACGACGGCGGTCGCCAACGGCGACCTGTCGCAGAAGGTACGGGTCTCCGCGCGCGGTGAGATCGCCCAACTCGCGGACACCATCAACCAGATGACGGAGACGCTGCGGACGTTCGCCGACGAGGTGACCCGGGTGTCGGGCGAGGTCGGCGCGCAGGGTCTGCTCGGCGGGCAGGCGCAGGTGCCGGGTGCGGCGGGGACGTGGAAGGACCTCACCGACTCCGTCAACACGGTGTTCCGGAACATCACCACGCAGGTGCGGGACATCGCGCAGGTGACGACGGCGGTCGCCAACGGTGATCTGTCGCAGAAGGTCACGGTGGACGTGGCCGGCGAGATGCTGGAGCTGAAGAACACCGTCAACACGATGGTGGACCAGCTGTCGGCGTTCGGTTCCGAGGTGACCCGGGTGGCCCGGGAGGTCGGCGTCGAGGGTCTGCTCGGCGGTCAGGCCGAGGTGCCGGGCGCGGCGGGCACGTGGAAGGACCTCACCGACTCGGTGAACACGGCCTTCCGCAACCTGACCGGTCAGGTGCGGGACATCGCGCAGGTGACGACGGCGGTCGCCAACGGTGATCTGTCGCAGAAGGTCACGGTGGACGTGGCCGGCGAGATGCTGGAGCTGAAGAACACCGTCAACACGATGGTGTCGCAGCTGTCGTCGTTCGCGGACCAGGTGACGCGGATGGCCCGGGACGTGGGCACGGAGGGTCGGCTCGGCGGGCAGGCGCGCGTGGACGGCGTCTCCGGGCGCTGGCGGGAGCTCACGGACTCCGTGAACTTCATGGCCGGCAACCTGACCTCGCAGGTGCGGCAGATCGCGCAGGTGACGACGGCCGTGGCCCGCGGCGACCTGTCGCAGAAGATCGACGTGGACGCGCGCGGCGAGATCCTGGAGCTGAAGAACACCATCAACACGATGGTCGACCAGCTCTCGGCCTTCGCGGACCAGGTGACCCGGGTGGCCCGCGAGGTGGGCACCGACGGGCGTCTCGGCGGTCAGGCGCAGGTGCCGGGCGTGGCCGGTGTGTGGCGCGATCTGACGGACTCGGTGAACGGCATGGCCGGCAACCTGACGACCCAGGTCCGCAACATCGCGCAGGTCGCCACCGCGGTCGCGCGCGGCGACCTGTCGCAGAAGATCGACGTGGACGCGCGCGGCGAGATCCTGGAGCTGAAGAACACCCTCAACACGATGGTGGACCAGCTGTCGAACTTCGCCGAGCAGGTGACCCGGGTGGCCCGCGAGGTGGGCACCGACGGGCGTCTCGGCGGCCAGGCCGAGGTGCAGGGCGTCTCCGGCACCTGGAAGGACCTCACCCAGTCGGTGAACTTCATGGCGAACAACCTCACCATCCAGGTGCGGAACATCGCCGAGGTCACGACGGCGGTCGCCATGGGCGACCTGTCGAAGAAGATCACCGTCGACGCCCGGGGCGAGATCCTGGAGCTGGTGACGACCGTCAACACGATGGTCGACCAGCTGTCGAACTTCGCCGACGAGGTCACGCGGGTGGCCCGTGAGGTGGGTACGGAGGGCATCCTCGGCGGCCAGGCACGCGTGCGCGGGGTCACCGGTACGTGGAAGGACCTCAGCGACAACGTCAACCTGATGGCCAACAACCTGACCAACCAGGTGCGGAACATCTCCCGGGTCTCGGCGGCCGTCGCCAACGGCGACCTGACGAAGAAGGTGACGGTCGAGGCGCGCGGCGAGGTCGCCGAGCTCGCCGAGACCGTCAACACGATGGTGACGACCCTGTCGTCCTTCGCGGACGAGGTCACGCGCGTGGCCCGCGAGGTGGGTACGGAGGGCGAACTGGGCGGCCAGGCCCGGGTGCCGGGGGTCTCCGGCACGTGGAAGGACCTGACCGAGTCGGTGAACTCGATGGCCGACAACCTCACCGGTCAGGTGCGGCAGATCGCCGCCGTCACCACGGCCATCGCCAAGGGCGACCTCACCAAGAAGATCGACATCGACGCGCGCGGTGAGATCCAGGAGCTGAAGAACACCATCAACACGATGGTCGACCAGCTGTCGAACTTCGCCGAGGAGGTCACCCGGGTGGCCCGCGAGGTGGGCACCGACGGGCAGCTCGGCGGCCAGGCCCGGGTCAGGGACGTGGAGGGCACCTGGAGCGACCTCACCGAGTCCGTGAACGAGATGGCCGGGAACCTCACCCGGCAGGTGCGGGCCATCGCGGCCGTCGCCACCGCGGTGACCCGCGGCGACCTCAACGTCAAGATCGACGGTGTGGACGCGGCCGGCGAGATCCAGGCGCTCCAGGACAACATCAACACGATGATCGCCAACCTGCGCGACACCACCCTCGCCAACGACGAGCAGGACTGGCTCAAGAGCAACCTGGCCCGCATCTCCGGCCTCATGCAGGGCCGCCGGGACCTCGACGACGTGGCCTCGCTCATCATGAGCGAGCTGACGCCGGTGGTCTCGGCCCAGCACGGCGCCTTCTTCGTCGCGATGCCGACGGGCTCCGCCCACGGCGACGCCGAACTCGTCGGCGAGGGCGACGGCTCGTACGAGCTGCGGATGCGCGGGAGTTACGGATACTCCACCGGGTCCATGCCGACCTCGTTCCGCCCCGGCGAGACCCTCATCGGGACGGCCGCCGAGGAGAAGCGGACCATCCAGGTCAATGTGCCGCCGGGCTATCTGAAGATCTCCTCGGGGCTCGGGGAGGCCTCGCCGGCCCATGTGATCGTGCTGCCGGTGCTCTTCGAGGGCAAGGTCCTCGGGGTGATCGAGCTGGCCTCGTTCCAGCCGTTCACGCACATCCAGCGGGACTTCCTCAACCAGATCGCCGAGCTGATCGCGACCACGGTCAACACCATCAGCGTCAACACCAAGACCGAGGTGCTGCTCCAGCAGTCGCAGAAGCTGACCGAGCAGCTCAAGGAGCGCTCGGCCGAGCTGGAGCACCGGCAGAAGGAACTCCAGGGCTCGAACCTGGAGCTGGAGGAGAAGGCGGAGCTGCTCGCCCGGCAGAACCGCGACATCGAGGTGAAGAACACCGAGATCGAGGAGGCCCGGCAGGTCCTGGAGGAGCGCGCCGAACAGCTCGCCGTCTCCATGCGGTACAAGTCGGAGTTCCTCGCCAACATGTCGCACGAGCTGCGCACCCCGCTCAACTCGCTGCTGATCCTGGCCAAGTTGCTCGCGGACAACGCCGAGACCAATCTGACGCCGAAGCAGGTCGAGTTCGCGGAGACCATCCACGGCGCCGGTTCGGACCTGCTCCAGCTGATCAACGACATCCTCGACCTGTCCAAGGTCGAGGCGGGCAAGATGGACGTCTCGCCGACCCGCATCGCGCTCGTCCAGCTCGTCGACTACGTGGAGGCCACCTTCCGGCCGCTCACGGCGGAGAAGGGGCTCGACTTCTCGGTGCGGGTCTCGCCCGAGCTGCCGGCCACCCTCCACACCGACGAGCAGCGGCTGCTCCAGGTCCTGCGCAACCTCCTGTCCAACGCGGTGAAGTTCACCGACACGGGCGCGGTGGAGCTGGTGATCCGGCCGGCGGCCGCGGACGTGCCGCAGTCGATCCGCGAGCAGCTCCTGGAGGCCGGATCGCTGCGGGACCCGGAGGCCGCCCTGATCGCGTTCTCGGTCACCGACACCGGGATCGGGATCGCGGCCGGCAAGATGCGGGTCATCTTCGAGGCGTTCAAGCAGGCCGACGGCACGACCAGCCGGAAGTACGGCGGTACGGGGCTGGGGCTCTCGATCAGCCGGGAGATCGCGCGGCTGCTCGGCGGCGAGATCTTCGCCGCGAGCGAGCCCGGCCGCGGCTCGACGTTCACGCTCTATCTGCCGCTGAGCCCGACGGAGTTGCCGCCGGGCGGCCACGGGCAGGGCGCGCAGGACGTCGAGGACCCGCAGCAGGGGGCCGAGGAGGGGACGGTCGGGGCCCTCGACGCGTTCCCGCACTTCCCGCCGCCGCCCGTACGGACCGAGGCGCGGTCCGGGGCGGCGCTGTTCCGGCACCGGCGGAAGGCGGTGGCTGAGGCCACCGGGGTGCGGGACGCGGTTCCCGGGCAGTCCGGCGGGCAGGACGCGGCGGACCGGGCGGAGCCGGAGGCCGAGCCGCGCCGTACGTTCGGCTTCTCCGGCGAGAAGGTGCTCATCGTCGACGACGACATCCGCAACGTCTTCGCGCTCACCAGCGTCCTGGAGCAGCACGGGCTCGCCGTGCTGTACGCGGAGAACGGGCGGGAGGGCATCGAGGTCCTGGAGCAGCACGACGACGTGACGGTCGTGCTGATGGACATCATGATGCCGGAGATGGACGGGTACGCGACGACGACCGCGATCCGGCGGATGCCGCAGTTCGCCGGGCTGCCGATCATCGCGCTGACGGCGAAGGCGATGAAGGGCGACCGGGAGAAGGCGATCGAGTCCGGCGCCTCGGACTACGTGACCAAGCCGGTCGACCCCGATCACCTGCTGTCCGTCATGGAGCAGTGGATGCGGGGGGAGTGACTCCGCGCCGGGGGTCCGCGCCGCGCCGGGCGCGGACCCCCGGGCTCCGCCGGCTCCCTCTGACGGACTGTCGCCAGGGGCGTGTGAGAGGGCCGGATACGGGGAACCTTCTGGTCTCCCACCGCGTTTCCGCTACGTGCACAGTGACATCGCGGTGACAGGGTGTGGCGACGGGCAGGGTGCGGCTACGATGACCGGCACAAGGACGGACGGCGCTAGGGAGTCGTCTTCTGGGGCGGCGCCCGGTGCTTCCCCCGGTTCGGGGGTCCGGGGAGAGCCGTTGCCGGGACGAGGAGGACGGGGCATGGTGCAGAAGGCCAAGATCCTCCTGGTCGATGACCGGCCGGAGAATCTGCTGGCGCTGGAGGCCATTCTCTCCGCGCTCGATCAGACGCTGGTGCGGGCATCGTCCGGGGAGGAAGCGCTCAAGGCGCTGTTGACGGACGACTTCGCGGTCATCCTGCTCGACGTCCAGATGCCGGGCATGGACGGTTTCGAGACCGCCGCCCACATCAAGCGGCGCGAGCGGACCCGGGACATCCCGATCATCTTCCTCACCGCCATCAACCACGGCCCGCACCACACCTTCCGGGGGTACGCGGCCGGGGCGGTCGACTACATCTCGAAGCCGTTCGACCCGTGGGTGCTGCGCGCCAAGGTCTCCGTCTTCGTCGAGCTCTACATGAAGAACTGCAAGCTGCGCGAGCAGGCCGCCCTGCTGCGGCTGCAGTTGGAGGGCGGCGGCGAGGGCGGTCACGGCAAGGAGGCCGCCGGACTGCTCGCCGAGCTCTCCGCCCGGCTCGCCGCCGTCGAGGAGCAGGCCGAGGCCCTGTCGAAGCAGCTCGACGACGACTCCGCCGACGCGGCCGCCGTCGCCACCGCCGCGCACCTGGAGCGCAAGCTCACCGGACTGCGCCGGGCCCTGGACGCGCTGGAGCCGGGCACGGGCGCCACGCCGACACTGCCCGCCCAGAGCTGACGCGCCGTCATCGCGTCCTCGCGTACGGTGGGGACCGCCGTGATGCGGCGTCAGCATCGCGCCCCGGCACGGACGACACGAACGGGTGAGGCGGACAGCCGGTCTCCACACCGGTAACCTCGGCATCATGGCTTCACGTACGTCCGGCAAGGGTTCCCAGGGCACGGCGAACACCGCGAAACCGCGCACCGGCCGGACGACGGGTGCCGCGAAGAAAGCGGCGCCCGCGAAGTCCCCCGCCAAGCCGCCCGCGAAGAAGGCGCCGGCCAAGAAGGCCGCGCCCGCCAAGCGCGCGCCCGCGCGGAAGACCGCCGCCAAGAAGGCCCCGCCCAGGCCCGCCCCGTCCCCGACCGGGGGCGTCTACCGGCTCGCGCGCGGCGCCTGGCTCGGCCTCGCCCACGGGATCGGGGCGATGCTCCGGGGGATAGGGCGCGGCGCGAAGGGCCTCGACCCCGCCCACCGCAAGGACGGGCTCGCGCTGCTCCTCCTCGGCCTCGCGCTGATCGTCGCCGCCGGCACCTGGTCCAATCTGCGCGGCCCGGTCGGCGACCTCGTCGAGATGCTGGTCACCGGCTCCTTCGGACGGCTCGACCTGCTCGTACCGCTGCTCCTCGGCGCTATGGGCATCCGGCTGATCCTCTACCCGGAGAGGCCCGAGGCCAACGGCCGGATCAGCATCGGCCTCTCCGCGCTCGTCATCGGCGTCCTCGGCCAGGTGCACATCGCCTGCGGCTCGCCGGGCCGCGGTGACGGCAGCGCGGCCATGCAGGACGCCGGCGGGCTCATCGGCTGGGCCGCGTCCCAGCCCCTCGTCTTCATGATGGGCGAGGTCCTCGCCGTACCGATGCTGGTGCTGCTCACCGTCTTCGGGCTCCTCGTGGTCACCGCGACCCCGGTCAACGCGATCCCGCAGCGGCTGCGCGCGCTCGGCGCCAAGCTGGGCATCGTCGAGCTCCCGTACGACCCGGCGGAGGCCGAGGGATACGCGGGCCACCCGGAGCACGAGGGGTACGACGAGGACTGGCGGGACGCGGGACCGCGCCCCGCGCGGCCCGTCCGGCGCCGCGCGGCCGGGCCTGCGGAGCCGTACGACGTCGACCGGGCCGAGGCGGAGGTGCTGGAGCGGCGTGGCCGCCCGGCCCGCCGGGCCTCCGCGCGCGAGGACTTCGACTCCGGCCTGGACCCGGTGGACGTCGCCGCGGCGGCCGCCGCGGCGCTCGACGGCGCCGTGCTGAACGGCATGCCGCCCTCGCCGATCGTCGCCGACCTGACGAAGGACGTCACCGCGGAGCGGAAGGCCGCGCTGGCCGCCTCCGAAGCCTCCGCCGCCGAAGCCGCCGCCGTGGAGAAGGCCGCGCCCGTACCCCCGGCGCGCGGGGCCGGCCGTCCCGGTGGGGGCGTACCCGATCTGACGAAGCCGGCGCCCGAGCCGACCGACCTGCCGCCCCGGGCCGAGCAGCTCCAGCTCGCGGGCGACATCACGTACTCCCTGCCCTCGCTCGACCTGCTGGAGCGCGGTGGGCCGGGCAAGACCCGCAGTGCCGCCAACGACGCCGTCGTCGACGCGCTGTCCAACGTCTTCACCGAGTTCAAGGTCGACGCGGCCGTCACGGGCTTCACGCGCGGTCCGACGGTCACGCGGTACGAGGTCGAGCTCGGCCCCGCCGTGAAGGTCGAGAAGATCACGGCCCTGACCAAGAACATCGCCTACGCCGTGGCCTCGCCCGACGTGCGGATCATCTCGCCGATCCCCGGCAAGTCCGCGGTCGGCATCGAGATCCCGAACAGCGACCGCGAGATGGTCAACCTCGGCGACGTGCTGCGGCTCGCGGACGCGGCCGGGGACGAGCACCCGATGCTGGTCGCGCTCGGCAAGGACGTCGAGGGCGGCTACGTGATGGCCAACCTGGCGAAGATGCCGCACGTCCTGGTCGCCGGTGCCACGGGCTCCGGAAAGTCCTCGTGCATCAACTGCCTGATCACGTCGATCATGATAAGAGCGACCCCCGAGGACGTCCGGATGGTGCTGGTCGACCCCAAGCGGGTCGAGCTCACCGCCTACGAGGGCATCCCGCACCTGATCACGCCGATCATCACCAACCCCAAGCGGGCCGCCGAGGCGCTCCAGTGGGTCGTGCGCGAGATGGACCTGCGCTACGACGACCTGGCCGCCTTCGGCTACCGGCACATCGACGACTTCAACCAGGCCATCCGGGACGGCAAGATCAAACTGCCCGAGGGCAGCGAGCGCGAGCTCAACCCGTACCCGTACCTGCTGGTGATCGTCGACGAGCTCGCCGACCTGATGATGGTCGCGCCGCGCGACGTCGAGGACTCCATCGTCCGCATCACCCAGCTGGCGCGCGCCGCCGGCATCCACCTCGTGCTCGCCACCCAGCGGCCGTCCGTGGACGTCGTCACCGGTCTGATCAAGGCGAACGTGCCCTCGCGGCTCGCCTTCGCCACCTCCTCGCTCGCCGACAGCCGGGTCATCCTCGACCAGCCCGGCGCCGAGAAGCTCATCGGCAAGGGCGACGGACTCTTCCTGCCGATGGGCGCCAACAAGCCCGTCCGCATGCAGGGCGCGTTCGTCACCGAGGCCGAGGTCGCGGCGATCGTGCAGCACTGCAAGGACCAGATGACGCCCGTCTTCCGGGAGGACGTCACCGTCGGCACCCGGCAGAAGAAGGAGATCGACGAGGACATCGGCGACGACCTCGACCTGCTGTGCCAGGCCGCCGAGCTGGTCGTCTCGACGCAGTTCGGCTCCACCTCGATGCTCCAGCGCAAGCTGCGCGTGGGCTTCGCGAAGGCCGGCCGGCTGATGGACCTGATGGAGTCGCGGAACATCGTCGGACCGTCCGAGGGCTCGAAGGCGCGCGACGTGCTCGTGAAGCCGGACGAGCTGGACGGGGTCCTCGCCGTCATCCGGGGGGAGTCGGGGGAGTAGTCCGGGTGTGCCGACGGCGAGGCGGGGTACCCGTTCGAGACCGGGCCGAGACTCACTCGTAAGAAAACGGTGGGCAACCGTTTCCCCTGGCCGTACGTCAAGTTGGACGGTGGGACAGAAGGATGTCCCAGCCTCATGGCGTACAAACAGCACCCGCCCGGTTGCCCCACCCTTTCGTACCACCCATAGACTGAACGTCCAGCAGGTGGCTACACGCTCGAAAGGCGCTCTCGTGTCCATCGGCAACTCCCCCGAAGACGACCGGACCTTCCCGGCAGACGACCGGGAATCGATCGGTCGCTCTCTCCAGCAGGCCCGAATCGCCGCCGGTCTCACCGTCGAAGAGGTCAGTGCCTCCACCCGTGTCCGGATTCCGATCGTGCACGCGATCGAGGAGGACGACTTCTCGCGCTGTGGCGGCGACGTCTACGCCCGCGGCCACATCCGTACCCTCGCGCGCGCCGTCGGTCTCGATCCGGCTCCGCTGATCGAGCAGTACGACGCCGAGCACGGTGGCCGTCCCGCGCCGACCCCCGCCGCCCCGCTCTTCGAGGCGGAACGCATCCGCCCCGAGCCGCGCAGGCCCAACTGGACCGCCGCGATGGTCGCGGCCATCGTCGCCGTCGTCGGTTTCGTCGGCTACACGATGTTCAACGGGAACGACGCCACGACGGGGACCACCGTGGCCGACGGCGGCCCGGCACCCGCGCCGGAGAAGGCGACGTCCGCCGCCAAGCCGAAGCCGGCCAAGCCCGCGCCCAAGCCCACCGAGAGCGCGATCGCCGCCGTCCCGCAGGACAAGGTCACGATCAAGCTCTCCGCGATCGACGACAAGAGCTGGATCTCGGCCAAGGCGCACGACGGCAAGCTCCTCTTCGACGGCCTCCTCCTCAAGGGCGAGTCCAAGACCTTCCAGGACGACGAGCGCGTCGACCTCGTCCTCGGCAACGCCGGCGCGATCGAGCTCTACGTGAACGGCAAGAAGCTCGCGGACAAGTTCGAATCCGGTCAGGTCGAGCGGCTCAGCTACACCAAGGGCGACCCCGAGGCCGGCTGAGCCCCGCAACACCGCGTGTGATGTGACCTCTGTCGCGCAGGTGAACCCTGCGCGACGGGGGAACGGCCGGGACGAAGTAGTCTTGAGTCCATGCCCGAACGCCGTACCGTCGCCCTTGTCACTCTTGGCTGCGCCCGTAACGAGGTGGACTCGGAGGAGCTCGCAGGCCGCTTGGCAGCGGACGGCTGGGAGCTCGTCGAGAACGCCGAGGACGCGGATGTCGCCGTCGTCAACACCTGTGGATTCGTCGAGGCCGCCAAGAAGGACTCCGTCGACGCCCTCCTCGAAGCCAATGATCTGAAGGACCACGGCAAGACCCAGGCCGTCGTCGCCGTCGGCTGCATGGCCGAGCGATACGGCAAGGAGCTCGCCGAAGCCCTCCCGGAGGCCGACGGCGTCCTCGGCTTCGACGACTACGCCGACATCTCCAACCGCCTCCAGACCATCCTCAGCGGTGGCAGTGTCGAGGCCCACACCCCGCGTGACCGGCGCAAGCTGCTGCCGCTGTCCCCCGTGGAGCGCCAGAAGGCCGCCGAGACCGTGGCCCTGCCGGGACACGGCTCCGCGGAAGCCCCCGAGAACGTGCCGAGCGACCTGCCCGAGGGCCTCGCGCCCGCCTCCGGGCCGCGCGCGCCGCTCCGCCGCCGCCTGGACACCAGCCCCGTCGCCTCCGTGAAGCTGGCCTCCGGCTGCGACCGCCGCTGCTCCTTCTGCGCCATCCCCTCCTTCCGCGGCTCCTTCGTCTCCCGCCGCCCCTCGGACGTGCTGAACGAGACGCGCTGGCTCGCCGAGCAGGGCGTGAAGGAGATCATGCTGGTCTCCGAGAACAACACCTCCTACGGCAAGGACCTCGGCGACATCCGGCTCCTGGAGGGCCTGCTGCCCGAGCTGGCCGCCGTGGACGGCATCGAGCGCGTCCGCGTCAGCTACCTCCAGCCCGCCGAGATGCGCCCGGGCCTGATCGACGTCCTCACGTCGACCGAGAAGGTCGTGCCCTACTTCGACCTGTCCTTCCAGCACAGCGCCCCCGACGTGCTGCGGGCCATGCGCCGCTTCGGCGACACCGACCGCTTCCTGGAGCTCCTGGAGACCATCCGCTCCAAGGCGCCCACGGCCGGTGCCCGGTCCAACTTCATCGTCGGCTTCCCCGGCGAGACCGAGGCGGACTTCGCCGAGCTGGAACGCTTCATCACCCACGCCCGCCTCGACGCCATCGGCGTCTTCGGCTACTCCGACGAGGACGGCACCGAGGCCGCCACGTACGAGCACAAGCTCGACCAGGAAGTCGTCGACGAGCGCCTCGCCCACCTCTCCCGGCTCGCCGAGGAGCTCACCGCGCAGCGCGCGGAGGAGCGGATCGGAGAGACCCTGGAAGTACTCGTCGAGTCCGAGTCGGACGACGAGGACGAGGCGGGCGGCTGGATCGGCCGCGCGGCCCACCAGGCGCCCGAGACCGACGGACAGGTGCTCCTGCTCACCACGGACGGCGGTGCGGGCCCCGAACTCGCCCCGGGCCGTATGGTCAGGGCGAAGGTCGTCGGCACGGAGGGCGTCGACCTGGTGGCCGAGTGTCTTTTCGAGGAGGCGGGCAGATGACCGGAGTCCCGGCATCCGCGACGGGCGGGACCGGTAGGCCGACGCCCCGCGGCAAGCTGGGCTCGGCGGCCGTCAACCAGGCCAGCCTGTGGAACATCGCGAACATCCTCACCATGATCCGGCTCGTCCTCGTGCCGGGCTTCGTGGTGCTGCTGCTCCAGGACGGCGGGCACGACCCCGTGTGGCGGGCCTGGGCCTGGGCGGCGTTCGCGGTGGCCATGATCACGGACGTCTTCGACGGGCACCTCGCCCGTACGTACAACCTGGTCACCGACTTCGGGAAGATCGCCGACCCGATCGCCGACAAGGCGATCATGGCGGCCGGACTCATCTCGCTGTCCTCGCTCGGGGACCTGCCCTGGTGGGTCACCGGGGTCATCCTCGCCCGGGAGCTCGGGATCACCCTGATGCGGTTCTGGGTCATCCGGCACGGGGTCATCCCCGCCAGCCGCGGCGGCAAGATGAAGACGCTGGCCCAGGGCACGGCCGTGGGCATGTACGTCCTCATGCTCACCGGCCCTCTGGCCACCTTGCGCTTCTGGGTGATGGCGGTGGCCGTCGTGCTGACGGTCGTCACCGGTCTGGACTACGTCCGGCAGGCCGTCGCCTTGAGGCGCAAGGGACTCGCGGTGGAGCGGGCGGCGGCGCGGTCGGAGACGGCGACGCGATGACCGAGGCCGCCCGGGTGCTGGCGCTGCTTGCGGAGCGTGACCAGACGCTGGCCGCCGCGGAGTCGCTCACGGGTGGTCTGGTGGCCGCCGAGATCACCGGCGTCCCCGGCGCATCGGCCTCCTTCCTGGGGTCGGTCACGGCCTACGCCACGCCCCTCAAGCGCGAGCTCCTCGGCGTCGACGGGTCCCTGCTCGCGGAGCGCGGAGCGGTGGATCCGGAGGTCGCGCTGCAGATGGCGGCGGGTGTACGGGACCGGCTCGGCGCCGACTGGGGCATCTCGACGACCGGGGTCGCGGGACCGACCCCGCAGGACGGGCAGCCCGTCGGAACGGTCTACGTGGCGGTCGCCGGCCCCGCCACGACGAGCGCCCGCGCCGGGAAAGTGGTGTCGCTGAGGTTGAACGGCGATCGTGCGGAAATCCGTAGAGAGAGCGTACGGAGCGTGCTGGAACTGCTCCATGAGGAACTCTCGGGAAATGCGCGGGCACAGGATACGGAACACAACGGGGGGATTTGATGTTTGCAGCCCTGAGTGAACACGACATCGCTCCCCGCACGGCCGCGGCGCGAGGCGGTACGGTGGGGCGTGAAGGATGCGGCTACGCGGTCCGAGGAGGGAGCCACCGATGATTCTGCTCCGTCGCCTGCTGGGTGACGTGCTGCGTCGGCAGCGCCAGCGCCAGGGCCGTACTCTGCGCGAAGTCTCCTCGTCCGCCCGAGTCTCGCTCGGCTATCTCTCCGAGGTGGAGCGGGGGCAGAAGGAGGCTTCCTCCGAGCTGCTCTCCGCGATCTGCGACGCGTTGGATGTACGGATGTCCGAGCTCATGCGCGAAGTGAGTGACGAGCTGTCGCTGGCCGAACTGGCCGAGTCGGCAGCGGCGAGCGAACCGGTGCCGACGCCGGTGCGCCCGATGCTCAATTCGGTGTCGGTGACGTCGGTGGCCGGTGTGCCCACCGGGCGGGTGACCATCAAGGCGCCCGCCGAAGCGGTGGACGTCGTCGCTGCCTGAACCGAAGTGGGGCGAAGCCCCGGTCGGTGCCTCTTGGTGAGGCGCTGACCGGGGCTTTTCTCGTTTCCGGGGGTTTTCGAGCGGTTTTCCTGAGATGCCGGGTTCCGGTGGGGCGTGCCATGGTGGGAGGGACGTACGCCTGGGCCGTGTGCGCCGGGGTTGCCACCGGTGCGCCCTCCCGCAGGGTGATCCTGCCGGTCTAGCGTCGACCGCAGGAGGCGGCCATGGTACGGCGACGGGTTCCGCTGGTGACGCTCGCGCTGTTCGCGTGTGGCCTCGCCGCCGGAGGGCTCTGGTGGTGGGCGGTGCTGCGCCTGCTGCTCGTACCGGTGGAGACCGGGCCGGTCGAGGGGGCGGTGGCCGCGGGCGGCTGGGGGCTGAGCCTGCTGCCGGTGCACGTGGCGGCCTCGTCGGGACGGCGGGGGACGGTCGCTTCGAGGGGGCGGCGACTACCCGGTGCGGCGGCCCCGGGGGTCACCAGGGCATCGCGACGCCGCCGTTGGGGCGGAGGATCTGGCCGGTCGTGAACGCGGAGGCGTCGGAGGCGAGGTAGAGGACCGCGTGCGCGATGTCCTCGGCCTCGCCGACCCGCCCCAGCGGCGAGTGACGGACCATCGCGGCCTCGGCCTGCTCCTGGGCGGCCGGTTCGTGGCGGTCCGTCATCGGGGTGCGGATCCAGCCCGGGGCGATCGCGTTGACCCGGATCCCGCGCGGACCCGCCTCCGTCGCCAGGGTCTTCGTCAGCTGGACCACGGCCGCCTTGGTGACGCTGTAGCAGAGCAGGCCCGGGCTCGCGGTGTCCATCGCGCCCGAGGCCATCGTCACGATCGAACCGGGGACGCCGGCGGCGATCATCGAACGGGCCGCCTCCTGGCACGCGTACAGCACGCCCTTGAAGTTGACGGCGAGGACGCGGTCGAGGTCCTCGTCCCGGGTCTCCAGGACCGAGCTCGTGTGCATGATTCCCGCGACGGCGGCCATGACGTGCAGGGGGCCGGCGGACCGGACGGCCGCCGCCAGGGCGGACCGGTCGGTGACGTCCAGGGGGTGGGTGTGCGCGGTGCCGCCCTGCCGGGCGATCAGGGCCGCGGTCTCCTTGAGGCCGTCCTCGTCGCGGTCGGCGCAGTGGACGGTGGCACCGGCGCGGGAGAGGAGGGCCGCGGTGGCACGGCCGATGCCGCTCGCGGCGCCGGTGACGAACGCGGTGCGGCCGGTCAGGTCGTATGCCGGGAGAGTCGTCGTCATGTCCGGACCGTACGACCGCATCTGACGGTCCGTCAATTGTCGTGCGGGTCGGCGGCGGGCCCTCTTTGGCAGCCGGGGCACCAGTACGTGACCCGGTCGCCCAGCTCCGCCCGGCGGATCGCGGTGCCGCAGCGGAGGCAGGGCCGGCCCTCGCGGCCGTACACGTGGAGCGGGGTGCCGGGGCGGCGCGTGGTCGTGGTGCGCCGGTCCGGGTGGTCCTTGTTCGCCTCCAGGAGACGGTGGGCCGTGGCGGCCAGGCGGGCCGGGACCTCCGGGGCGAGCTCACCGACCGGGAGCCAGGGGGTGACGGCGGCCAGGAACGCCAGCTCCGACTTGTACACATTGCCGATGCCGGCCAGGTTGCGCTGGTCGAGCAGGGCCTCGCCCAGTGTTCTGGAGGGGTCGGCGACGAGCCGCCGTACGGCCTCCTCGGGATCCCAGTCGGGGCCGAGCAGGTCAGGGCCGAGATGACCCACGACGCTCGCCTCCTCGGCGGTGCGGATCAGCTCCAGGACGGGCAGACGGTAGCCGTACGCGGTGGACTCGGCGTTCCCGAGGACCGCCCGGATCTGATGCTCGGGGCCGCCGCGCGGGCGCTCCCCGGTGGCGTACACCCGCCACGCGCCGTCCATCCGCAGATGCGAGTGCAGAGTGAGCCCGCCCTCGATCCGGGCGAGCAGGTGCTTGCCGCGCGGGGTGACGTCGAGCAGCGTCCGCCCGGTGAGATCGGCGGTCGCGAACCGGGGCACACGGAGGTCCGCGCGAGTGAGGACCTGCCCGGCGAGCGCGGCGTGCAGACGGTGGGCGACCTGCCAGACGGTGTCTCCTTCGGGCATGGGGTCATTGTTCCAGGGGCGGAGGGCTTCAGAGGGTTGCAGGAGGGCTCAGGGGGACGCGGAGGGCTTCAGGGGCGGAGGCGGAGGCCTCTGGGGGTGGCCAGGAAGCCGGCCGATTCCAGGGGGCGGGACAGGGGGGACGTCAGGGACATCGCGCCGTTGACGCGCTCGACCGTGACCGTGCCCAGCGCGCCCGCCTTCGCCGACTCGGCCAGGGCCGCCGCCGCCGCTCCCAGGGCCGGATCCTCCGGGTCCGTCGGCCAGGACAGCAGCGTCTTGCCGCCGCGCTCCATGTAGAGCGTGAGCTCGCCGTCGACCAGGACCACCATCGCGCCCGCCTTGCGGCCCGGCTTGTGGCCGGCACCGGTCGGGGGCTCGGGCCAGGGGAGGGCCGCTCCGTACGCGTTCGCCGGGTCGGCCGCCGCCAGGACCAGGGCGCGGGGGCCCGCCGCGGACTCGGCGCCGCGGTCGCGCGCGGTCGCCGCCGCACGCAGCCGGTCCACCGCTCCGTCCATCGCGAACTGGGCCGCGCCCAGCCCCTCCACGACATAGCCGCGCCGGGCCTGTCCGCTGTCCTCGAAGGCGGCCAGGATCCGGTACGTGGCCGAGAAGCCGCCCTCCACGCCCTCGGCGGCCACCGCGCCGCGGGTCACCACGCCGTGCCGGTCCAGGAGGGTGCGGGCCAGGGCGTGCGCCCGGTGCGTCGGCTCCGGTTCGGGGGGAGGGAGGAGGGACCAGCGGCCGGAGACCGTCGGCGGGCCCGTGCGGGACGCCGGGCGGGCCGCGGCCGTCAGCGTGCCGTACCGGCCGCGCGGGACCGTGCGCCGCGCCCGGTGGGCGGTGGAGCCCGCCGTGCGGCCCGAGCCGAGGAGCGCGCGCAGCGGGGCCAGGGTGTCATTGGTGAGCCGGCCCGACCAGGCCAGGTCCCAGAGGGCGTCGGCGAGCTGCGGATCGGTGGCGTCCGGGTGGGTGGTGGCCCGGATCTGGTCGGCGATCTGCCGGAAGAACAGGCCGTACCCGCCGGAGAGGGCCGTGAGGACGGACTCGTGCAGGGCGGACAGTTCCAGGGGGTGCGCCGGCGGGAGGAGCAGGGGGGCCGCGTCCGCCAGGTAGAGCGAGACCCAGCCGTCCTTGCCGGGGAGCGAGCCCGCGCCCGCCCAGACGACCTCGCCGGTCGTCGTCAGCTCGTCGAGGAGCGCCGGGGAGTAGTCGCGGACCCGGGACGGCAGGATCAGTTTCTCCAGGGCCGAGGCCGGGACCGGCGCGCCCTGGAGCTGCTCGATCGCCCGCGCGAGGCCGTCGATGCCGCGCAGGCCGCTGCTCCCCAGGTGCTGCCACTGCGGCAGGAAGGTGGCGAGGGCCGCCGGCGGCACCGGCTCCAGCTCATGGCGCAGGGCCGCCAGGGAGCGGCGCCGCAGCCGGCGCAGCACGGTCGCGTCGCACCACTCCTGGCCGATGCCCGAGGGGTGGAACTCGCCCTGGACGACCCGGCCCGAGGCGGCGAGGCGCTGGAGGGCGCCGTCGGTGACGGCCGTGCCGAGTCCGAAGCGGGCGGCGGCCCGGGAGGAGGTGAACGGGCCGTGCGTGCGCGCGTACCGCGCGAGGAGGTCGCCCAGCGGGTCCTTGACCGGCTCGGTGAAGGCCTCGGGCACGCCGACCGGCAGGGCCGTGCCCAGGGCGTCCCGCAGCCGGCCCGCGTCCTCGATCGCCGCCCAGTGGTCCCGGCCGCCGATCCGCACCCGGATCGCCCGGCGGGCCGCCTCGAGCTCGGGCGCCCACCCCGCCTCGGCGCCCCGCTCGGCCAGCTCCGCGTCCGTCAGCGGGCCCAGGATCCGCAGCAGGTCGGCGACGCCCTCCAGGTCCTTGGTCCGGCGGTCCTCCGCCAGCCACTGGAGCTCCCGCTCCAGCTCCGCCAGGACCTCGGGGTCGAGCAGTTCGCGCAGCTCGGCCTGGCCGAGGAGCTCCGCGAGCAGCCGGGAGTCCAGGGAGAGCGCGGCCGCCCGCCGCTCGGCGAGCGGGGAGTCGCCCTCGTACAGGAACTGCGCCACGTAACCGAAGAGCAGCGAGCGGGCGAAGGGGGACGGCTCGGGGGTGGTGACCTCGACGAGCCGGACGCGGCGGGACTCGATGTCCCCCATCAGCTCTTCGAGGCCCGGGAGGTCGAAGACGTCCTGGAGGCACTCGCGGACGGCCTCCAGGACGATCGGGAACGAGCCGAACTCGCTCGCGACCTGGAGCAGTTGGGCCGCGCGCTGCCGCTGCTGCCACAGCGGGGTGCGCTTGCCCGGATTGCGCTTGGGCAGCAGCAGGGCGCGGGCCGCGCACTCCCGGAAGCGGGAGGCGAACAGCGCGGAGCCGCCCACCTGGTCGGTGACGATCTGCCCGATCTCACCCTTGTCGAAGAGGGCGTCGGCGGCGCCGACCGGCGCCTTGTCCGCGTCGTACGTCGTGTCCAGGTGCCGGCCCGGGTCGACCGGTTCGTGGTCGAGGAGGTCCAGGCCCATGTCCAGGCCCATCAGGTCGGCGTCCGGCAGGCGCAGCACGATGCCGTCGTCCGCGTGCATCACCTGCGCGTCCATGCCGTACCGCTCGGTGAGCCGCGCGCCGAGCGCCAGCGCCCACGGGGCGTGCACCTGCGCCCCGAACGGCGAGTGGATGACGACCCGCCAGTCCCCGAGCTCGTCCCGGAAGCGCTCGACCAGGATCGTCCGGTCGTCCGGCACATGGCCGCAGGCCTCGCGCTGCTCCTTGAGGTACGCCAGGACGTTCTCCGCGGCCCAGGCGTCCAGGCCCGCGGCGAGCAGCCGCAGCCGCGCGTCCTCGTCCCCCAGGGCGCCGACCTCGCGGAGGAACGCGCCCACCGCCCGCCCCAGTTCGAGCGGGCGGCCCAGCTGGTCGCCCTTCCAGAACGGCAGCCGGCCCGGCGCCCCGGGCGCGGGGGAGACCAGCACCCGGTCCCGGGTGATGTCCTCGATCCGCCAGGAGGTCGTGCCGAGCGTGAAGACGTCGCCGACCCGCGACTCGTACACCATCTCCTCGTCGAGCTCGCCGACCCGGCCCCCGCCCTTCTTGGGGTCCGAGCCCGCCAGGAAGACGCCGAACAGACCGCGGTCGGGGATCGTGCCGCCCGAGGTGACGGCGAGCCGCTGCGCACCCGGCCGTCCCGTGACCGTCCCGGCGACCCGGTCCCAGACCACGCGCGGGCGCAGCTCGGCGAAGGCGTCCGAGGGGTAGCGGCCGGCCAGCATGTCCAGGACGCCGGTGAACGCCGACTCCGGCAGCGACGAGAACGGGGCCGCGCGGCGCACCACCGCGAGCAGGTCGTCCACCTGCCAGGTGTCGAGCGCGACCATGGCGACCAGCTGCTGCGCGAGGACGTCCAGCGGATTGGCGGGGATCCGCATCGACTCGATCGCACCCGCACGCATCCGCTCGGTGACCACGGCCGCCTGCACCAGATCGCCCCGGTACTTGGGGAAGACCACGCCCGTGGAGACCGCTCCGACCTGGTGGCCCGCGCGGCCCACGCGCTGGAGGCCGGAGGCCACGGAGGGCGGCGACTCGACCTGCACGACCAGGTCGACCGCGCCCATGTCGATGCCCAGCTCCAGGCTGGAGGTGGCCACCACGGCGGGCAGCCGGCCCGCCTTCAGGTCCTCCTCCACCTGGGCGCGCTGCTCCTTCGACACCGAACCGTGGTGGGCCCGGGCGAGCAGCGGCGGGGCGCCCTGCGCCGCCCCCGACTGGGCCATGACCTCGGCGGGCGGGGCCCCCTCCGGGAGCGGCTCGCCCGTCGCCCGCTCGTACGCGATCTCGTTGAGCCGGTTGCACAGGCGCTCGGCGAGCCGCCGGGAGTTCGCGAAGACGATCGTGGAGCGGTGGGACTGGACCAGGTCGGCGATCCGCTCCTCGACGTGCGGCCAGATCGACGGCTTGTCCCCGCCGTCCTTGCCCTCGGAGGCCGGCGACCCGCCGAGCTCGCCCATGTCCTCGACGGGCACGACGACGGAGAGGTCGAACTCCTTGCCCGACGGCGGCTGCACGATCTCCACGGCCCGCCCCGGCGACAGATAGCGGGCCACCTCGTCGACCGGGCGGACCGTGGCCGACAGGCCGATCCGGCGCGCCGGGCGGGGCAGCAGCTCGTCGAGCCGCTCCAGGGAGAGCGCCAGGTGCGCGCCCCGCTTCGTGCCCGCGACCGCGTGGACCTCGTCCAGGATGACCGTCTCCACGCCCGACAGGGCCTCGCGCGTGGCGGAGGTCAGCATCAGGAACAGGGACTCGGGGGTGGTGATCAGGATGTCCGGCGGCCGGGTGGCGAGCGCCCGGCGCTCGGCCGCCGGGGTGTCCCCGGACCGGATCCCGACCCGGACGTCCGGCTCGGGCAGGCCGAGCCGCACCGACTCCTGGCGGATGCCGGTCAGCGGCGAGCGCAGGTTCCGCTCGACGTCCACGGCGAGGGCCTTCAGCGGCGACACGTACAGCACGCGGCAGCGCTTCTTCGCCTCGGCGGGCGGCGGGACGGACGCGAGCCGGTCCAGGGAGGCGAGGAACGCGGCGAGGGTCTTGCCCGAACCGGTCGGCGCGACGACGAGCACGTCGGAGCCCGCGCCGATGGCCCGCCAGGCGCCCTCCTGCGCCGCCGTGGGCGCGGCGAAGGCCCCGGTGAACCAACCACGGGTCGCGGGGGAGAACGAGTCGAGCGCGGACCTGACCATGCCCCCCATCGTGCACCCGACCACTGACAACCGTCCGGACCTGGGGGAATCCCGATCGTCGAGGGGTGCCGGCGGGGCGCAGAATGGGGGAATGGCCAGGAGTACGGAGCGGGGCGGCGCGAGCGGGGAGCGGGCACGGTACTGGCAGTACGCCGAGCTGCCCGGGGTCGACCTGCTGCACGCCCACTACATCCGCAAGGCCTTCGCCCGGCACACCCACGAGACCTTCGTCTTCGCCGCGATCACCGAGGGCGTCGAGGCCTTCCACCACCGCGACGAACTCGTCCACGCCGGGCCCGGACAGCTCGCCCTCGTCAACCCGGACACCCCGCACACCGGGTACGCGGGCGTGCCCGAGGGCTGGACCTACCGGACGATCTACCCCGACGCGGAGATCGTCCGGTCGATCGCCGCCGACACCCTCGCCCTGCGCGGCGCGGTCGGCTTCACCTCGCCCGTCGTCGACGACCCGTACGCCGCCCGGCTCGTCGTCGGCGTCCACCGGGCCGCGGAGGAGGGCAACGCGCTCGCAGCGGACAGCCTCCTGCGCCTGGTCACCGCCCGGTTGCTGCGCAGCCACGGCGGACTGCTCACCCCGCTCCCGCCCCGCTCGGCGGGCGCCCGGAACGCGGCACGCGCGCGTGAGGTCCTGGAGACGGGGATGGCCGGGCCGCCGACCCTGGAACGGCTCGCCACCGACCTCGGCACCAGCCCGTTCGCCCTGCTCCGCGCCTTCCGCGAGGCGTACGGGATGCCGCCGCACACCTGGCTCACCGACGCGCGCGTACGGCGGGCCCGGCAGCTCCTCGACGCGGGGACGCCCCCGGCGGAGGCGGCCGCCGCCGTCGGCTTCACCGACCAGTCCCACCTCAGCCGGCACTTCACCCGGAGCGTCGGGGTCCCGCCGGGCGCCTACCAACGCGCGCGGGGCGTGGGACGGCAGGCCTCGTAGCCGCCGCAAGAACGTACAAGACCGGGGCCGCACCGGCCCCGTAACGTCCCTGACGTGGCAGAACAGACAGCAACCCCCGTCATACGCGACGGCACCCCCGCCAAGCCCGACGCGGCCGTCGTCCGCGACGCGCTCGGCGTCGGCGTCGCCGTCGGGCTCTCCGGCTTCGCCTTCGGCGTGACCTCGGCGGGCTCCGGCCTCAGCCTCCTCCAGACCTGCGTCCTCAGCCTGCTCGTCTTCACCGGCGCCTCGCAGTTCGCCCTGGTCGGCGCGCTCGCCGCGGGCGGCAACCCCTTCACGGCCGCCGCCGGAGCCTTCTTCCTGGGCACCCGCAACGCCTTCTACGGGCTGCGGCTCTCCCAGCTCCTCGCCCTGCCGAAGGCCGTCAGGCCCTTCGCCGCGCACTGGGTCATCGACGAGACCACGGCCGTCGCGCTCGCCCAGCCGTCCCGCAGGGCCGTCCGGATCGGCTTCACCGTCACCGGCATCTCCCTGTACGTCCTGTGGAACCTGACCACGTTCCTCGGGGCGCTCGGGGCCGAGGCGATCGGCGACACCGCGGCCTGGGGGCTCGACGCCGCCGGGCCCGCCGTCTTCCTGGCCCTGCTCGCCCCCATGCTGAAGTCCGCCACCGAGCGCGCGACCGCCGGGATCGCCGTCCTGCTCGGCCTCGGGCTGCTGCCCGTCCTGCCCGCCGGCGTCCCGGTCCTCGGCGCCGCCCTCGCCGCGCCCGCCGTGCTCTGGGCCCAGGGCCGGCGCACGGCCCCCACCGGAGGAGAGAAGGACCCCCGATGAACGTCTGGATCGCGATCGCCCTCACCGCCGCCGGGTGCTACCTCGTCAAGCTGGTCGGCCTGCTCGTCCCCGCCGGAGCGCTGGAACGCCCGCTCGTCCAGCGGCTCGCCGCCCTCCTCCCCGTCGCGCTGCTCGCCGCGCTCACCGCGCAGCAGACCTTCAGCGCGGGCGGCGACCTCGTCCTGGACGCCCGGGCCGCCGGGCTCGCCGCGGCCGCCGTCGCACTCGTCCTCCGCGCACCGTTCCTGGTCGTCGTGGGCGCCGCCGTCGCCGTCACGGCGGGGGTACGGGCCCTGGGCTGGTGACGACGGCGACAGGAACCGCCCGGGACCGGTGACGGCACCACCGGAGCCGGTACGGGACTGGTACGGGACCGGCCCGGCGCCGTCCGGAGCCGTAAGGGCCGTACGGGGCCGGTGGCGCCGCCAGGAGCCAAGGGCCGGCGCGCCCGCCCCGTACCGCCTCCCCACGCGCGCGCGTGTCACGCGAGGGCGCGGCCGTGTGCCCGCAGGGTGCGCAGGGCCTCGATGGTGACGATCGGGCGCCATTCAAGGGACGAGCCGGGCGCCCAGGCGCGCCAGCGGATCGGCCAGCCGCCGTCCTCCTGCTGGTCGGCTTCGAGCCGGTCGAGGGAGAGGTCCATCTCCTTGTCCGTGAACCAGCGCGCGGCCAGCGAGTCCGGCACGCGCGCGTAGTCGTGCGGGTAGTGGTGCTCACCGGGCGCGTACCCCTCCGAGACCGGGAAGTCCTCCGGCCGGCCGGGATCCAGGACGGCGAGCCGCTGCTCCCGGACGAGCCGGCCGAGCCGGTCGGCGGCCGCCTCCGCGCGCGGCCGGTCGGGGGCCCCGTCCAGGAAGGCGACGGCCGCCTGGACCTCGTACGGATGGGACTCCTCCAGCGACTCCACGGCCGACCAGCAGAACTCGGTGGCCCGGAACAGCCACGCGTGCCACACCTGGTTGCGGTGCAGCAGGCCGACCACCGGGCCGGTCGAGAGCAGCGCGCTCGGCGGGGAGTCGACGACCGGCACGAAGGGAGCCGACGGATAGCCGCGCTGGGACGGGTGGATCGCCGGGAGTGCCCCGTCGTGCGTGGACACCTCCGTGAGGTAGCGGCAGATCCGCTCCACGCGCGGCCCGCCGCAGCGGCCGATGGAGTCCAGGACGCGCAGCCCGTGCGCGGTGTGCAGCGGCTGGCTCACCGGACCGCGGAGATCCGGTTCGAGGGCGTGCCCGTAGCCGCCGTCCTCGTTGAGGTACGCCGTGAGGGCCGTCTCGACGGGGTCCGCGCCACCGCGCAGGAAGTGGTAGGCGAACCGGCGCTGTTCGAGGACACGGGCCGTCAGCCAGACGAAGCGCTCGGCGCGCGCCAGGGGAGTCGGGGGCGGGGAGGAGAGGAGGTTTTCGGCCATGCTCCGAAGGTAGGGCGGAAAAGCGCGGTGACAAGGCCTGCGGACCGGGCTGCACTCTTGGGAGCGGGATACTGAGGTCATGCGGTTGACGATTTTCTGGGAACGGATGGCCGACCACTTCGGCGGGTCCTACGCCGAGTCCTTCGCGAGCGATCACGTGATGGCCGAGCTCGGGGGCCGGACGGTGCGGGAGGCGCTGGACGCCGGCTGGGAGGCGAAGGACGTGTGGCGTGCCGTCTGCGCGGCCGTCGACGTACCGGCCGACAAGCGGTGACCGGAAGGCGAACCACGGGGTGACTGGCGGGGATGTGCGGGGGTCCCGGGTGGAATGTCCGTGCGGTGCGCGAGACTGGCGGGGTGGCTCCGACTGACGACACCGAGAAGACCGAACCGAACGATGTGCCCGATGTGACCGGCGCGACGGCTTTCCCGGCCCCGGCGCCGGCCGCGGTCGCCGTGACGGGAGAGGGAACGAGAGCCGTGGGGAGCGCCACGGCCGTCCCGCCGTCGGACACGGCCGCCCTGCCGTCGGACCCACGTGCCGGGGCGGCCGCCGCCTCCGCGCGGATGCCGCGCTGGCTGCCCCGCGCGCTCGTGCTCGCCCTCGCGCTCTACGCCTGCTTCCTGCTCGGCAGCTGGGCCTTCCACCAGCTCGTCGGCCTCCTCGTCAACATCCTGCTCGCCTTCTTCCTCGCCCTCGCCATCGAACCGGCGGTCGGGCGCATGGCGGCGCGCGGGATGCGCCGCGGCCTCGCCACCTTCCTCGTCTTCTTCGCCGTGGCGGTCTTCTGCATCGGCTTCGTCGTCCTCCTCGGCTCGATGCTGGCCGGCCAGATCGTGGACATGGTCGAGAACTTCCCGAAGTACCTCGACTCGCTGATCAACTGGATCAACCAGAACTTCCACACGGAGCTCTCGCGCGTCGAGGTCCAGGACAGCGTGCTGAGCTCCGACTGGCTGCAGAAGTACGTGCAGAACAGCGCGTCCGGCGTCCTCGACGTCTCCGCCACCGTCCTCGGCGGACTCTTCCGGCTCCTCACGATCTTCCTGTTCTCGTTCTACTTCGCGGCCGACGGGCCCCGGCTGCGGCGCGGGCTCTGCTCCGTCCTGCCGCCGGCCCGGCAGACCGAGGTCCTGCGGGCGTGGGAGATCGCCGTCGACAAGACCGGCGGCTACCTCTACTCGCGCGGCCTGATGGCCCTCGTCTCGGGCATCGCGCACTTCGTGGTCTTCGAGATCCTGGGCGTGCCGTACGCCCCGGCGCTCGCCGTGTGGGTCGGCCTGGTCTCGCAGTTCATCCCGACCATCGGCACGTACCTGGCCGGCGCCCTGCCGATGCTGATCGCCTTCACGGTCAACCCCTGGTACGCGCTGTGGGTGCTCGGCTTCGTCGTGATCTACCAGCAGTTCGAGAACTACGTGCTCCAGCCGAAGCTCACCTCGAAGACCGTGGACATCCACCCGGCGGTGGCCTTCGGCTCGGTCATCGCGGGCACGGCGCTGCTCGGGGCCGTCGGCGCGCTGATCGCCATCCCGGCCGTCGCCACCCTCCAGGCCTTCCTGGGCGCGTACGTGAAGCGGTACGACGTGACGGACGACCCGCGCGTCCACGGCCACCGGAGGTACGGCGAGGCCGTCGTGGCCCGGCTGCAGAAGGCGCTGCACTCGAAGAAGGAATCCTGAGCCTTCGGCAGCCGAAGAGGGGGAACCGTGATCGAAACCGATCTGGAACTGGACGACGGGCGCAGGCTGCACGTCTACGACACCGGGGCGGGCCCCCGTACGACCGTCTTCTGGCAGCACGGGACGCCGAACACCGGCACGCCCCCGGGGCCGCTCCTCCGGGATTCCGAACGGCTGGGGATCCGCTGGGTGTCGTACGACCGCCCCGGCTACGGCGGCTCGACTCCACGTCCCGGCCGGGACGTCGCCTCGGCGGCCGGCGACGTCGGGGCCGTCGCCGACGCCCTGGGAATCGGCCGCTTCGCCGTCATGGGGCACTCCGGCGGCGGCCCGCACGCCCTGGCCTGCGGCGCCCTCCTGCCGGAACGGGTGCTCGCCGTGGTCGCCGTGGCGGCGCTTGCCCCGTTCGGCGCCGAAGGGCTCGACTGGTTCGCGGGCATGACCGCGTCCGGCGCGGCGGGCCTGCGGGCCGCCGCCGAGGGGCGCGCGGCGAAGGAGGCGTACGAGGCGGACGCCGCGTACGACCCGGAGATGTTCACCCCCGCCGACCACGCCGCGCTCGCCGGTGAGTGGTCCTGGTTCGGCGAGGTCGTCGGACCGGCCCTGGAGGGCGGGCCGGGCGCACTGATCGACGACGACCTCGCCTACGTCACCCCATGGGGATGCGATCCCGCCCGGATCGCCGCCCCCGTCCTCCTCCTGCACGGAGCCGAGGACCGCATCGTGCCGAGCGCCCACGGCCGATGGCTGTCCGACCACTGCCCCGGCGCGGAACTGCGACTCGGCCCGGCCGACGGGCACATCTCCGTCCTCGGAGGCGGCCCGGCGGCCCTGGAATGGCTCACGGACCGGTCCGTGTGACGGCGCCGCGGCCAGGCCTGTCCGGGGGCCGGGCCGCGTGTGCTCGCGCGTCCGTGGACCGCTTGATGTCGACCAGGACGGGGTGCGGTGCCATGCCGGGGATCCTGCGCATCCCGCTGCGCGCAAGACCCGGTCGATGACCGCGTGGTGCGCTTGACACTAAAATCGAACATCCATTCTCATGGAAGCCCGACCCTTGGAATCACGGGCTTCTCGCCGGGTTATCCACAGGTCGGAGGGGACGTCGGGGCCCGTTGTCAGTGGCAGGGGTTAGCGTCTTTCACATGAAGCGATCGACTCAAGCAAACCGGGTGGAACCCATGGCAGGAACCGACCGCGAGAAGGCGCTCGACGCCGCGCTCGCACAGATTGAACGCCAATTCGGCAAGGGCGCCGTGATGCGCATGGGCGACCGCACCCAGGAGCCGATCGAGGTGATCTCCACCGGATCGACCGCCCTCGACGTCGCCCTCGGCGTCGGCGGCCTGCCGCGCGGCCGTGTCGTGGAGATCTACGGCCCGGAGTCCTCCGGTAAGACGACCCTGACCCTGCACGCCGTGGCCAACGCCCAGAAGGCCGGCGGCCAGGTCGCCTTCGTGGACGCCGAGCACGCCCTCGACCCCGAGTACGCCAAGAAGCTCGGCGTCGACATCGACAACCTCATCCTGTCCCAGCCGGACAACGGCGAGCAGGCCCTCGAGATCGTCGACATGCTGGTCCGCTCCGGCGCCCTCGACCTGATCGTCATCGACTCCGTCGCCGCGCTCGTCCCGCGCGCGGAGATCGAGGGCGAGATGGGCGACTCGCACGTGGGTCTCCAGGCCCGCCTGATGAGCCAGGCCCTCCGGAAGATCACCAGCGCGCTCAACCAGTCCAAGACCACCGCGATCTTCATCAACCAGCTCCGCGAGAAGATCGGCGTGATGTTCGGCTCGCCGGAGACCACGACCGGTGGCCGCGCCCTCAAGTTCTACGCCTCGGTGCGCCTCGACATCCGTCGCATCGAGACCCTCAAGGACGGCACGGAGGCGGTCGGCAACCGCACCCGCGTCAAGGTCGTCAAGAACAAGGTCGCGCCCCCCTTCAAGCAGGCCGAGTTCGACATCCTCTACGGCCAGGGCATCAGCCGCGAGGGCGGCCTGATCGACATGGGCGTGGAGCACGGCTTCGTGCGCAAGGCGGGTGCCTGGTACACGTACGAGGGCGACCAGCTCGGCCAGGGCAAGGAGAACGCCCGTAACTTCCTGAAGGACAACCCCGACCTCGCCAACGAGATCGAGAAGAAGATCAAGGAGAAGCTGGGCGTCGGCGTCCGGCCCGAGGCGCTGTCGGCCGAGCCGGGTGCGGACGCGGCGGGCGCCGCCGACGCGGACGACGCCAAGGGCGTCCCGGCTTCCGCGAGCAAGACCGCGAAGGCGACCAAGGCCACCGCGGTCAAGAGCTGACCCGGTGACCGGGCGCACCGAATGGCCGGGTGACAGCTCCGACTCGTCGAGGGCCGAGAAGGAGCTGTCACCCCAGGATCCGGCTGAGCGGGCGCGCGCGATCTGCCTGCGCCTGCTCACCGGAAGCCCCCGCACGCGCAAGCAGCTCGCCGACGCGCTGCGCAAGCGGGAGATCCCCGACGAGGTGGCGGAGGAGGTCCTCTCCCGCTTCGAGGACGTCGGTCTCATCGACGACGCCGCCTTCGCGGGGGCCTGGGTGGAGTCCCGCCACCACGGCCGGGGCCTCGCCCGCCGGGCCCTCGCCCGGGAGCTGCGCACCAAGGGCGTCGAGCCGGCCCTCATCCAGGAGGCGGTGGAGCAGCTCGACTCCGAGCGGGAGGAGGCCACGGCGCGCGAGCTCGTGGACCGCAAGCTGCGCGCCACCCGCGGCCTCGACCGCGACCGGCGCCTGAGACGCCTCGCGGGGATGCTCGCTCGCAAGGGGTACCCCGAGGGCATGGCCCTCCGCGTCGTCCGCCAGGCGCTGGAGGCCGAGGGCGAGGACACGGAGGGGCTGGACGAGCCCTTCTGAGACGAGACCTTCTGAGAGGGGACCGTCGACGATGGGCCCGTCCGGGACGGACTGCCCGTCCGAGACGGACTCTTCCGGGCGGGTCGGACGCGTCGCCTGGGGTGCCTGCGACGACGCCGCCCAGGGCCGCCCGCTGAGACGTGCCCCTGGGGCGTAGCCCGGGGTCGCCCTTCTGGGACTTGCTCAGCCGCGGCCCGGGGTCGCCCGCTGGGACGCCGCCCTGGGACGCCTTCCTGGGACGCGCCCTTCTGGCGGGTTCTCCTGACGGGTCCTTCTGGTACGGGGGTACAGAAGGGCTCGTCCGGTTCGGGGTGGGCGGTCAGGGGCGGGGGGCGGGGAGGAGGACCGGGAGGCCGGCGGACTTCCAGGCCTGGAAGCCGCCGATGAGGTCGGTGGCCCGGTGGAGGCCCAGGCGGCGCAGGGACTCGGCCGCGAGGGAGGAGGCGTAGCCCTCGTCGCAGAGGACCACCACCCGGAGGTCGTGGCTGTCGGCCTCCGCCGCGCGGTGGCTGCCCAGGGGGTCGAGCCGCCACTCCAGCTCGTTGCGCTCCACGATCAGGGCGCCCGGGATGAGGCCGTCCCGTTCGCGCAGGGCCGCGTAGCGGGTGTCCACCAGGAGCGCGTCACCCGCCTCGTACGCCTCGTAGGCGGCCCGGGGCTCGATCCGGTCGAGGCCCGCCCTGACCCGCTCCAGAAGTTCGTCGATGCCCACCCGCTCCTCGCTCACTGCCACTCCTCCGGACGCTCGACCTGCTCGAGCCGGAGTACCGGGCCCGTACGACTGAACCTCCGGATCAGCGGAAGCGGAGGGTGGTAGGCGTGCACCGACACCGCGTGGGTGTCCGTGGACTCGTTGAGCACCTCGTGGACGTGGTGGCGGCCGAAGGCCCGGCCGGTGCCCTCCGGGAGACGCCGGGAGCGGTCGAGGCCGTCGGCCAGTTCCAGGGTCTTCCAGCCGCTCGCCGGCAGCCGGACCGCGAGGGCGTTCTCGGTCAGGGTGCCGCGCGCGGTCGCGAAGGCCCCCAGCGACTCGGCGTGGTCGTGCCAGCCGGTGCCGGTGCCGGGCGGCCAGCCGATGAGCCAGGCCTCGCTGCCGCCGGGTCCGTCGAGCCGTACCCAGGTACGGCCCTCGGGGTCGAGCGGCAGGGAGTCGACGAGTTCCTTGTCGGCCGCCGTGCGCCGGACGAAGTCGAGGAGTTCCGCCGAGGTCGGGGAGGGCGAGGAGGAGAGGGCAGGGGGGAGGGGGGAGGCGTGCAGGGGCACGGGTGACCGTCCTGGGGTTCGCGGAAGAGCGCGCGACGGCACGCGGCACACGCGTACAGGGGCGTGCGTCAGCGGCGGGGCGCGCGGGGAAAGGGCGAGATCAGCAGGACGGGCGACACACGCAGCCCGCGTAGCGGACGAGGTCCATGTGGACCCTCCGCCACAGGCGCACATCGGTGTCGGTCACGTTCCGGAGTACACCATGCGCGCCTGCGGGAATCAATGCGTGTCCGCTGTGCGGTCGCTCGACACGGACACTTCGAGGGCTTCCTCCGGGGAGGCCTTCTCCGCGGCGGCCTCCTCGGCGGCCGGGCCGCCGCGTGTCGCGTCCGCCGCCGCGTACAGCTCCTCCGGGCGGACCCCGGAGAAGGAGGCGACGAGGTGCCCGTCGGGCCGTACGAGCAGGACGGCGTGGGCCGGAGCCCCCGGGTAGGCCTCGGTCACCAGGACCTCGGCCTTCGCCGGGAGCGCCTGGACGGCCTCTTCGAGCCGGGGCATCACGCCTGCGGTACGCCAGTGGCGCCGGTCCCACACCCCGGTGCCGGGCGCGACGAGGAGGACCAGGAGACGGCCCTGCCCGAGCCGGTCGCGGAGCCGTACGGTCGTGCCGTCGGGGGCGGTCACGCGGACGTCCTCGACCGGGGCGCCGACCGGGGTGCCGACGGGCGTCTGTCCCTCGGTGTACGGGGCCGCGAGGGGGGAGTGGGGGTACGCCGGGGGCGCGCCGAGCGGGCCGCGCCCCACGTGGCCGTCGGCCAGCAGGGCGTCGTGGCCGCGCGCGGCCCCGGGGAGGTACGTCCGCAGGCCCCCGCCGCCGCGCAGGACGGGCAGCGACTGGTCCGCCGCGCGCAGCCGGGTCGCGACGGCCGTCCGCCGCTCGCTCTGGTAGCTGTCGAGGAGCCGCTCCGAGCCGCCGTGGTGCCAGGCGTGGGCGAGCTTCCACGCGAGGTTGTCGACGTCCCGCAGCCCTTCGTCGAGGCCCTGGGTGCCGACCGCGCCGAGCAGGTGCGCCGCGTCCCCGGCGAGGAAGACCCGGTCCACCCGCCAGCGGCGGGCCAGCCGGTGGTGCAGGGTGTGGACGCCGGTGTCGATCAGCTCGTACGGGGGCGTCATGCCGTCGCACCAGCCGGCGAGGGTCTCGCGGATCCGGGCGACCAGCGCGTCCGGGGTGACGAGGTCGCCGCGGGGCGGCAGCAGCCAGTCGATCCGCCACACCCCGTCGGGCAGCGGACGCGCGGAGATCTCCTCGGGGGCGCCGCGCCACGGCGGCTGACGGTGCAGCAGGGCCTCGCCGGGCCAGGGGAGTTCGGTGCGCAGCGCGGCGACGGCGTGCCGCTCCACCGCCGTGCGGCCGGGGAAGCGGATCCCGAGCAGCTTGCGCACGGTCGAGCGGGCCCCGTCGCAGCCGACGAGGTGGCTGCCGCGCCACCAGGTGCCCTCCGGGCCGCGGGTGTGGGCGACGACCCCCTCCCGGTCCTGCTCGAGGGTGTCGAGCCGGGACTCGGTGACGAGCCGGATCAGCTTCTGCCGGGCGATGGCGTCGCGCAGGCCACGGGCCAGGGCGTGCTGGGGGATGTGCAGCGGGGAGGCCGGGGAGGCGGGCGCGTCGGGGTCCTCGGACCACTCCTCCGTACCGCCCAGCCCCAGGTCGAGCGTGAGCCGGCGGACCTCCTGGCGGCGGCGCATCCCGCGCCAGCCGATCCAGCGGACGCCCTCGTCACGCAGGGTCGTGCAGCCGAGCCGCTCGACCATGGCGGCCATGTCGGCGCGCAGGACGACGCTCCGCGCCGGGCGCGGTTCCTCCTTGCCGGTGCCCTCGTCGAGGACGACGCTGGGCACGCCCTGCGCGGCGAGCGCGAGGGAGAGCGCGAGGCCGACCGGCCCCGCGCCCACGATGATCACCGGGTCCACGGCGCGGCTCCTGTAGGCCGGACGGTCATGGGGGCAGCACAGCTGAGTGTGGCACGAGCCCGGTGGTTGATCACAGACCGTATGCAACCCACTGAGGGTGCTTGCGTCAAGCGACGGGGTGGGCGCGGTGCGGCCGACCTGAAGTCGGTGCCGCTCCGGCCCACCCCTGTGGTCCCACGGACCCCTGCGGGGTCAGGCGCCGCTGACGGCCTCCGACTGCGCTTCGGGGGCTCCGGCCTGGGCCGGGAGGGTCACCGAGGGGGACTTCCTGCCCTGCCGCAGGCGCCTCTCCAGGCGGCCTGCGAGGTGGGTGAGGAGGAAGTTGATGACGATGTAGATCAGCGCGATGACCGTGAGGGTGGCGATCGTGTTGGAGCCGTAGTTGGCCGTGATCTGCCGGTTCTGGCTGAGCAGCTCCGCGAAGCCGAGCAGGGCGCCGCCGAGCGCGGTGTCCTTGACGATGACGACGAGCTGGCTGACCAGGGCGGGCAGCATGACGGTCACGGCCTGCGGCAGCAGGACGTACAGCATGGTCTGGCCCTTGCGCATGCCGAGCGCGACGGCGGCGTCGCCCTGGCCCCGGGGCAGCGAGAGCACGCCGGCCCGGACGACCTCGGCGATGACGGAGGCGTTGTAGAGCACCAGGCCGGTGACGACCGCGTACAGCGGCCGGAAGTCCGAGCTGATGGTGGTGAACTCCCGGTAGGCCGCGGCGGCGAACATCATCAGGAGCAGCACCGGGATGGCGCGGAAGAACTCCACGACCGTGCCCACGGGCACCCGCACCCAGCGGTGGTCGGAGAGCCGGCCGATGCCGAGGGCCGCGCCGAGCGGCAGCGCGATCACGATGGCGAGCGCGGCGGCCTTGAGGGTCTCGGTGAGGCCCGGCAGCAGATACGTCGTCCAGACCTCGGAGTCGGTGACGAACGGGCTCCACTTGTCGGCGTCCAGCTGGTGCTTCTCGTCCAGGGCCGCCAGTACCCACCAGGCCACCAGGGCGAGGACCGCCACGAAGACGATCGTGTAGACGACGTTGCGCCGCTTCGCGCGCGGGCCGGGGGTGTCGTACAGGACGGAGCTCATCGCTTCACCGCCAGTCGCTTGGCCGCCCAGCCCAGGATGAGGCCGGTGGGGAGGGTGAGGACGATGAAGCCGAAGGAGAAGACCGCGAAGACGGCGAAGAGCGCGTCGGTCTCGTTCTCCATCATCGTCTTCATGAGGAGCGACGCCTCGGCGGCGCCGATCGCGGCCGCCACGGTGGTGTTCTTCGTGAGGGCGATCAGGACGTTGGCGAGGGGGGTCACCGCGGCGCGGAAGGCCTGCGGGAGGACCACGAGACGGAGGACCTGGGTGAAGCTCAGGCCCAGGGCGCGGGCGGCCTCGGCCTGGCCCGGCGGCACGGTGTTGATGCCCGAGCGCAGCGCCTCGCAGACGAAGGTGCCGGTGTAGGCGACGAGACCGAGGACGGCGAGGCGGAAGCCGATGTCCTCGAAGCGGTCCGCGCCGAGCGAGACGCCGAGGGTCTGGTTGAGGCCGAGCAGGCAGGCGACGAGGACGACCGTCAGCGGAGTGTTCCGGACGATGTTCACGTACGCGGTGGCGAAGCCCCGCATCAGAGGGACCGGGCTGACCCGCATGGCGACCAGGGCCGTGCCCCAGACCAGCGAGCCGATCGCCGAGTAGAAGGCGAGCTGCGCCGTCACCCAGAAGGCGCCGAGCAGGTCGTACTGCCCGGAATCAAGAAAGTCGAACACGATGCCCCGCGCTCTCCCCTGGTGGTCGGTCGGTGTGTTGGCCGGTGCCGGAGTGGCGGCCGCCCTCGTGTACGGGGCGGCCGTCACGGCCGGAGCACGTCAGGTCAGTTCTGGACCTTCGGAGCGGGCTCGTACTGGTAGCCCGAGGGGCCGAAGTGCTCCTTGACGAGCTTCTCCCAGGTGCCGTCGGAGACCATCTTCTCCAGCGCCTTGTTGATCTTGCCGCGGAGCTCGTCGTCGCCCTTCTTCAGGCCGATGCCGTAGTTCTCGTCGCTCATCTTCAGGCCGACGAGCTTGAACTTGCCCTGGTTCTCCTTCTGCGCGGCGTAGCCCGCGAGGATGGAGGCGTCCGTGGTCAGGGCGTCGACGGCCTTGTTCTCCAGGCCGGTGAGGCACTCGGAGTAGCCGCCGAGCTGCTGGAGGTTGGCCTTCGGAGCGAGCTTCTCCTTGACGTTCTGCGCGGAGGTCGAGCCGGTGACCGAGCAGAGCTTCTTGGAGTTGAGGTCCTCGACCTTGGTGATCGACTTGTCGTCGGCGCGGACGAGGAGGTCCTGGTGGGTCAGGAAGTACGGACCCGCGAAGTCGACCTCCTTCTTGCGCTTGTCGTTGATCGAGTAGCTGGCGACGACGAACTTGACGTCACCGTTCTTGATCAGGTTCTCGCGCTCGGCGCTCGGCGCCTGCTTCCAGTTGATCTTGTCCTCGGAGTAACCGAGCTCCTTGGCGACGTACTTGGCGACGTCGACGTCGAAGCCGGCGTACGTGCCGTCCGGGGTCTTCAGGCCGAGGCCCGGCTGGTCGAACTTGATGCCGATGTTGATCTTGTCGCCGTTGCTGCCGGAGTCGGAGCCGCTGCCACAGGCGGTGGCGGTCAGGGCGAGGACGACGGCGGCCGCGGCGGCGGCGGAGACGCTGCGAAGCTTCATGGAGGAAAATCCCTTGAATAGGCGTGAGTTGGGAAGACTAGGTGGTCAACCAGCTCAGTGGTGAAGGATTTTGGAGAGGAAGTCCTTGGCCCGGTCGCTGCGCGGGTTGCTGAAGAACTCCTCGGGCGACGCCTGCTCGACGATCTTTCCGTCGGCCATGAAGACGACGCGGTTGGCGGCGGAGCGCGCGAAGCCCATCTCGTGGGTGACGACCACCATCGTCATGCCGTCCCGGGCGAGTTGCTGCATGACCTCCAGCACCTCGTTGATCATCTCGGGGTCGAGGGCCGAGGTCGGCTCGTCGAAGAGCATGACCTTCGGGTCCATCGCGAGGGCGCGGGCGATCGCCACGCGCTGCTGCTGGCCGCCGGAGAGCTGGGCCGGGTACTTGTCCGCCTGGGTGCCGACCCCGACCCGGTCGAGCAGGGCCCGGGCCTTGGCCTCGGCGGCCTTCTTCTCCGTCCTGCGGACCTTGATCTGACCCAGCATCACGTTCTCGAGCACCGTCTTGTGCGCGAAGAGGTTGAACGACTGGAAGACCATGCCGACGTCGGACCGCAGCCGGGCGAGCTCCCTGCCCTCCTGCGGCAGCGGCTTGCCGTCGATGGTGATGGTGCCGGAGTCGATGCTCTCCAGCCGGTTGATCGTGCGGCACAGCGTCGACTTGCCGGACCCGGACGGTCCGATGACGACCACGACCTCGCCGCGGGTGATCGTCAGATCGATGTCCTGGAGGACATGCAGTGCGCCGAAGTGCTTGTTCACGTCGGACAGTACGACCAGGTCGTCCGCCGCACGCGGGGTGTCCTCGGGCCCCCTGGGCACGGACTTGGACACGGACTCTCCGCTCATCGGCCTCTTGCTCCGTCCTCCTCGGTTGGAGAGGACACTAGAGACCCGATGTGACGAGCGTCATCACATCTGAGCGGAAATTGAGGATAACGATACGGCCGCGAACGGACACAGCGCGTGAAGGGGACACCCCGGGCCGTACCGGGTCCGTAACGGAAGCGGTTCCGTCGCAGGGGGACACTTGACTGTGACACCCATGTTCGGTGTTCATGCCCTGGTGGCACCTGGTACACAGAGAGCCGCCCGCCATCGGCGGACATCCATCACGGAGGAGGTACGCATGCGACTGCTGCTCGTCGAGGACGACGACCACGTCGCCGCCGCACTCTCCGCGATCCTCGCGAAGCACGGCTTCGCGGTCACGCACGCCCGCAACGGCGAGGAGGCCCTCCAGGCCGTCCTGCCCACCGCCCAGGGCGAGCGCCCCTCGTACGGGGTGATCCTCCTCGACCTCGGCCTCCCCGACCAGGACGGCTACCAGGTCTGCGGCCGCATCCGGAAGCTCACCACCACCCCCGTCATCATGGTGACCGCGCGCGGAGACGTGCGCTCCCGGATCCACGGACTCAACCTCGGCGCCGACGACTACGTCGTCAAGCCCTACGACCCCGGTGAGCTCCTCGCCCGCATCCACGCCGTCAGCCGGCGCAGCACCGGAGCCGAGGAGACCTCCGGGACCGCGGGCGCCGCCGACGGCACCCTGCTGCGGCTCGGCTCCGTCACCATCGAACTGCCCACCCGACGGGTCAGCGTCGACGGCGAGGCCGTGCCGCTCACCCGCAAGGAGTTCGACCTGCTCGCCCTCCTCGCCCAGCGGCCCGGCGTCGTCTTCCGCCGCGAGCAGATCATCAGCGAGGTCTGGCGCACCAGCTGGGAGGGGACCGGCCGCACCCTGGAGGTGCACGTCGCCTCCCTGCGCTCCAAGCTGCGCATGCCCGCCCTGATCGAGACCGTGCGGGGCGTCGGCTACCGCCTCGTCGCCCCCGCCGCGTAACCCCGGACGGCTCCTCACGTGCGCACCCGACTCCTCCCGCTGCTCATCGTGCTGATGGCCGGCGTGCTGCTCGCCCTCGGCTTCCCGCTCGCCGCGAGCCTCGCCGCGTCCGAGCAGCAGCGGGTCGTCGTCGACCGGCTCGACGACGCCGCGCGCTTCGCCGCCCTCGCCCAGTTCGTCAGCGAGAGCAACCCCGGCAACGACGAGCGGCAGGCCACGCTCAGCGGCGAACTCGCCAGCTACCACGACGTGTACGGCATCCGCGCCGGGATCTTCTACCGCGACAACCGCTCCATGGCCGCCGCACCCGAGGACTGGGTCGTCCCGTACGCCGGGGAGGGCAGGCGCGCCTTCAACGAGGCCCTGCTCGGGCGCCGCAGCCACGACCCGCCCCAGGTCTGGCCCTGGCAGGGGGACGCCCGGCTCATCATCGCCTCCCCCGTCGTCCGCGACGGGGACGTCGTCGCCGTCGTCGTCACCGACTCGCCCACCGGACAGCTCCGCTCCCGCATCCTGCGCGGCTGGCTGCTGATCTTCGCCGGCGAGGCCGCCGCGATGCTGCTCGCCGTCGGCGCCGCCTTCCGGCTCACCGGCTGGGTGCTGCGACCGGTCCGCGTCCTCGACGCCGTCACCCACGACATCGCCACCGGGCGCATGAACTCCCGCGTCGCCGCCACGGGCGGACCGCCCGAACTGCGGCGCCTCGCCCGCTCGTTCAACGAGATGGCCGACAACGTCGAGGACGCGCTCGAACAGCAGCGGGCCTTCGTCGCCGACGCCTCCCACCAACTGCGCAACCCGCTCGCCGCGCTGCTCCTGCGGATCGAGCTGCTCGCCCTGGAGCTCCCCGAGGGCAACGAGGAGATCGCCTCCGTACGGACCGAGGGCAAGCGTCTCGCGCAGGTCCTCGACGACCTCCTCGACCTGGCGCTCGCCGAGCACGCGGCGGCCGAGCCGCGGCTCACCGACGTCGGCGCGCTCACCGCCGAGCGGATCGCCTCCTGGCGGCCGGTCGCCGAGGACAAGGGCGTCGTCCTGACCGGGGAGTGCGGGGCGGTCACCGCCTGGGCGGATCCGGTGGCCCTCTCCAGCGCCCTCGACGCCGTGATCGACAACGCGCTGAAGTTCACCCCCGCCGGAGAGTCGGTCGCGGTCACCGTCGCCCCCGGCCGGTCGGCCGTCTCCGTCGTCGTCGCCGACCACGGGCCCGGCCTCACCGAGGAGGAGCTCGGCCGGGTCGGCGACCGCTTCTGGCGCTCCGGCCGCCACCAGAACGTCAAGGGCTCGGGCCTCGGCCTCTCGATCGCGCGCGTCCTGCTCACGGCGGGCGGCGGAAGCGTGGGCTTCGCCCCGAACGAGCCGCACGGGCTGAAGGTGACGGTGACGGTGCCGAGACACGCGCCGGCGGAGCGGGAGCCGGGTCAGGGCTTCACGGAGCGGTAGCGCGCGGTGCGGGGTGCGGTCGGGGTTTCACGGGGCGGTGGCGCGCGGTTACGGGGTGCGGTCAGGGCTTCACGGAGCGGTGGTGCGCGGTACTGCGGGGCGCGTCAGGGCTTCACCGAGCGGTAGTAGCGGCGGGCGCCGGCGTGGAGTTTCAGGGGTTCGGTGTAGACGGCGGTGCGCAGGTCCACCAGCTGGGCCGGGTGGACCTGGCTGCCGATGCGGTCGCGGCTCCTGATCACCGTACGGGTGAAGCCCTCGACCAGGTCCTCGTCGGCGTCCACCGTGGTGACCAGCAGGTTCGCCACGGCCAGGGTCTCGACCGGGCGGCCGTCCTGCGCCTTGCCGTACGCGTCCGCGGGGATCACCGCCGACCGGTAGTACCGGGTCGACGCGCCGACGTCGTGCAGCCGGTCGACCAGCTGTGAGTCCAGCGGGACGAGCCGGATCCGGAAGCGCTCGGACAGCGTCTGCACCGCCGTGGTCGGCAGTCCGCCCGACCAGAAGAAGGCGTCGAGCTCGTCCCGCTCCAGGAGCCCCGGCATCGTGTCGATGCCCGCCGCGACCGACCGTACGTCCCGGTCCGGGGTCAGACCCGCCGCCGCGAGCACCCGGTCGGCGATGAGCCGCACGCCGGACCCGGCCTGGCCGACCCCGACCCGGAGCCCGCGCAGGTCCTTGACCTTCTGCACCGGGGAGCCCTTGGGCACGACGAGCTGTACGTAGTCGTCGTAGAGCCGTGCGCAGCCGCGCAGCCGCTCGAAGCCGGCCCTGCGCTCGCGCTGGTACTGGGCCACCGCGTCGGCCGTCGCCACGGTGAAGTCGGCCTCGCCCGTCGCGACCCGGGCCAGGTTCTGCTGCGAGCCCTCGCTGTCCTCGAGCTTTATCGACACCTCGGGCAGGTCCTGCGCCAGGGCGTTCTTGAGGAGCTGCCCGTACCGCTGGTAGACGCCGCTGGGGACCCCCGTACTGAAGGTGACCGAACCGCTCGGGGCGGGGGAGCCGAAGGGGACCAGCCACCACACCAGCACCCCGCACAGCGCGAGCAGCGCGGCCGAGACCGCCAGGACACGGCGGCGGGCGGCACGGGAGAGCGAGGCGAACATGCGGCGATCCTGCCAGCTCACCGGCGTCCCTGGCCAGGTTCGGCGGTGACGGAGGCCCGCGCGGGTGCGCGCACGGGCCTGCGTACTCGCGAGTAGGAGCAGCCGTCAGTAGGCGAAGCCGGACTTGCCCAGCATCGTCGACGCGACGCGGGTGATCCCGCTGCCCGGCGGCAGGGGCGTGGTCGTGCCCGTGCCCGTGGGTGCCGTCGTGGAGCCGTCGCCGAGCTGGGCGGCCGCGTTCGCGCCCCAGCCGATCACCGAGCCGTCGTCGAGCGCGGCCAGGGTGAAGTCGAGGCCGCCCGCGATGTCCTGGACGCCCCTGATGGTGTCCAGGATCACCGGGGTGGTGCGGTTGGCGGCCGTTCCGTCGCCGAGCTGGCGGTCGGTGTTCTTGCCCCAGCCGGCCAGGCTGCCGTCGTCGAGGACGGCGAAGCCGGACGCGGAGGTGGCGAAGACCTTGGCGGCGGAGTCGAGGTAGGCGACGTCCACCGGCGTGCTGCTGTCGACGACGGTGTCGTTGCCGAGCTGGCCCTCGGTGCCCTTGCCCCAGGCCTTGACCGTGCCGTCGACGGTGAGCGCGAGGACGTGGTCGCAGCCCACGGAGACGGACTCGATGCCAGCGAGGTCGGGGACCTTCTGCGGGGTGTCGCGCGTGGTGTTGTTGCCGGTGCCCAGGCGGCCGTTGTCGCCCTTGCCCCAGGTCCAGACCGTGCCGTCCTGCCGGAGCGCCACGCTGAAGTCGCAGCCCGCGCCGACGTCCTTGACCTTGTCCAGGCTCTGCACCGGGACCGGGACGCGCTGCGGGTTGGTGGTGTCCTGGCCGGTGCCCAGCTGCTTGGAGGCGTTGCTGCCCCAGGCGAAGATCCGGCCGCCCTTGACGGCGAGCGCGTGGTTGAGGCCGGCGGAGACCTCGCTCACCCCGGAGAGCCCCGCGACGGTCCCGGGGAAGCTCTGGGCGTTGAGGGTGCCGTTGCCGAGCTGGCCGGTGGCGTTGTTGCCCCAGCTCTTCACGGTGCCGTCCCTGAGGAGGGCGACGGCGAAGGGGTTGGTGACGGCGGCGGTGCCGGTGCCGGTGGTGCCCCCGCCCCCGGAGAGCTCGCGGACGTCCTCGCGGGCGATGCCGGTGACGGCGGCGGGGGTCTGCTGGGCGACGACGCTGCCGTTGCCCAGCTGGCCCTGGGCGTTCTCGCCCCAGGCCCGTACCCAGGGGTCGCCGGCGTCGGCGGCGTGGGCGGGGAGGGCGGGGGCGGCGAGGGCCGCGAGGGACAGCGCGGCGAGGAGGGTGCGGCGCAGGGGTGGGGTCATCTGCGTGCCTTTCCGTTCGTACGGGTGGTCAGTAGGCGTAGCTGGACTTGTTGGCGACCGAGACGGCGACGTGGAGCGCGCCGCTGCCCGGGGGCAGTGCCGTGACCGGGGTGGGGGACGACTCGGTGGTGCCGTTGCCGAGCTGGCCGTTGCTGTTGTCGCCCCAGGCGACGACGGACCGGTCGGTGCGGACGGCGAGGGCGTGCTGCCATCCGGAGGCCATCTCCTGGACGTCGGTGAGGCCGGTGACGGGGACGGGGGTCGTCCGGTTCGCGGCGGTGCCGTCGCCGAGCTGGCCGTTGCCGTTCTCGCCCCAGGCGCGCACGGTGCCGTCGTCGAGGAGCGCGTAGCTCTGGTAGGCGCCCGTGAAGATCTTCGTGACGCCGTCCAGGTGCCGCACGTCGACGGGCACCTTGCTGTGCTCGACGCCGTCGTCGCCGAGCTGGCCGTAGGCGTTGTGGCCCCAGGCCCTGACCGTGCCGTCGGCCGTGAGGGCGAGGGTGTGGAGGCAGCCGGCGGCGACGGCCACCACGCCGTCGAGTCCGGGCACCTTCTGGGGCGTGTTCCGGTCGGCGTCGGTGCCGGTCCCGAGCTGTCCGTAGTTGTTCCTGCCCCAGGTCCAGACGGTGCCGTCCTCCCGGAGGGCGACGGCGTGCTCGCAGCCGCCCGACACGTCCGTGACCCTGTTCAGGCTCTGGACGGCGGCGGGACGGGTCACGGGGCCGTCCTTGTCGGGGGTGGTGAGCCCGTTGCCCAGCTGGCCGTAGGCGTTGGTGCCCCAGGCCAGGACGCGCCCGCCGCGTACCGCGAGGGCGAAGGGGCCGCCGGCGGCGGAGACCGAGGACACCCCGGAGAGCCCGGCGACGGTCGCGGGGAAGCTCCGGGCGGTGGTGGTGCCGTCGCCGAGCTGTCCCGAGGTGTTGCCGCCCCAGGACCGGACCGTGCCGTCGGCGAGGAGGGCGAGGGCGAAGGCGGATTCGTTGTTGTAGCCGCCGGCGGAGACCTCACGGACGTCACCGCGGGCGACTCCCACGACCGAGCCCGGGGTGAGCTGCCCCAGCGTGGTGCCGTTGCCGAGCTGGCCGCCCGTGTTCGTCCCCCAGGCCCGTACCCACGGATCGCTCGGCTCCGCGTGCGCGGGGGCGGCGAGGGAGAGCAGGGCCAGGGTCAGGGCCGTGGCGACGGCACCCCGTACGTGCGAGTGGTACGACATGCCGTGCACCCGACTCAGTACGCGTACGTCGTGTTGCCGGCCAGGGAGACGGCCACCGCCTTGATCGCCGAGCCCTGGTTGAGGATCTTCACCGACTCGTAGCGGGCGACCGTCGTGCCGTTGCCGAGCTGGCCCTCGCCGTTGAAGCCCCAGGTGACGACGTCGTCGGCCGTGACGGCGACGCCGTGCCGGAGGCCCGCCGCGAGGTGCTGGACGCCCTCCAGGCGCGGGATCACGACGGGGGCGGTGCGGTTGGTGCGGGAGACGTTGGCCTCGAAGGTCTCGTCCTCCTCCAGGAGCTGCCCGTACTGGTTGTTGCCCCAGCCCCAGACCTGGCTGTCGCTCGTCTGGACGTAGTTGTGGAAGGCGCCCGCCTCGATGTCGGAGACGTCCGTGAGCCAGTCGACGTCGACGGGGACGGTGGAGGACTTGGTGGAGGAGTTGCCGAGCTGGCCGTAGAGGTTGTAGCCCCAGGACTTGACGGTGTAGTCGGAGGTCAGCGCGAGGGCGTGGTGGCAGCCCGCGTCGATCTCGACGATGTCCGTCAGGCCCGTGACCTGCCGGGGGACGGAGCTGGTGGCGCGGCTGCCGTTGCCGAGCTGGCCGTGGATGCCGCGGCCCCAGGCGTACACGGTGCCGTTCTCCAGGAGGGCGAGGCTGAAGTCGCAGCCGGCCGAGATCTGCTTGACCTTCGGCATGCCCTGGACGCGGTCGGGGACGCTCCGGTGTTCGCCGGTGCGGTTGTTGCCGAGCTGGCCGTAGGCGTTGTCGCCCCAGGAGTAGACCTGGCCGTCGGTGTCGAGGGCGAGGCCGTGCGCCCCGCCCGCGGCGATGTCCTTGATGTTGTTCAGGCGCGGGACGATGGTGGGCACGGTCTGTTTCGTGGTGCCGCCGGTGCCGAGCTGGCCCGCGGAGTTGTTGCCCCAGGACTTGACCGTCTTGTCGGTCCGGGCGAGCACGAACGAGTCGGCCGAGGACGTGCCGCCGGCCGAGATCTGGTCGACGTCGCCGCGGAACAGGCTGGTGACCGAGGACGGGCTGAGGCTGTCGGCGAGGGTGCCGTTGCCGATCTGGCCGGTGTGGCCGGCGCCCCAGGCCAGCACGGTCGGGTTGCCCTCGTTGGCGCTCGCGGCCGGGGCGTGTGCCGGTACGGCGGCGAGTGCGGCGGCCGTGAGGACGGCGGTGGCGAACGGGAGGCCGCGGAAGGGCGCACGCAGGGGACTGCGGCGGGTACGGGACATGGCTCTGCTGCGGAACATGGCTCTGCTCTCCTTCGATGGGGACATACGGGAGCGCTGCGCCCGCTCGGCCGGCGGCCCCGCGGGGAAGGGCGGGGGCGCGCGCGTGCTTCGGGCGCGGGTCATGCGGACAGGCCGTGCCGGGCCCTTGGGCATGGGGTGCCCACGGCCGGGTGCGGCGGCCGGGACGGGCCGCCGGGCACAAGAGCAGACTGTCCGAAAAGGATCACTCCGGCGAGCCGGAACCGCTGAAACACCCGTCTGACGGACGCCCGTTCGGGGTGGTGCGGGAAGGGGCGCGTTCGCCCTCCGGGCGGCCGTCGCGCGGAGCCGCCCGCCCACGGCCGGCGGGCCGCCGAACGGCGGCGGCCGGGGGAGTGAGGACCCCCGCCGCACGAGGCCGTCCGGTCTCTCGCCGATGGTTCGGATTCCCTACGAACGGGTGGACCCGCAGGGACGGGAGGAGGCTCGTGAGGCCCCTCGGTCCGGCCTCTCGCGGCGGGTTCGAGTGCGCTCCGCCGAAGTGGTGAGCGCCCCCCGTCGGCGCGCGCCGCGCCGTGTGTCGCGCCGCGGTGCCGGGCCTCTGCGGTTAGCGTCGAGGCACGCTCGGTGATCTTGAGGACAGTCCCCTGTCCGCCCCTGGCGTCCCCTTCCGAGCTGACCAACTCGCCCCTGTCCCACGGGAGTTCCCATGCCCCACGTGAAGGCCTCGCCGCGCCGTGCCCTCGGCGCCGTCCTCCTCGCCGCCGCCCTGGCGCTGCCCCTGGCCTCCGTCGCCCACGCGGAGGACTGCAAGCCGGACGACAAGGTCTGCCAGGACCAGAAGGACAAGGAGGCCAACGAAAAGGAGGCCAAGGAGATCGCGGAGAAGCAGAAGAAGACCGAGGAGGCCGCAGGCCAGGCCGACAAGGACATCAAGGACGTCGGCAAGAAGATCGACGAGTGCCCGCCGGACTCCGCCTCCTGCATGGGCAGGCTGACCTCCGGCAAGGGCGCCGCCGAGGAGAAGGGCGTCAAGGACATGACCGACACCCTCTCCACGTACCAGCCGGAGCCCGCCGACAACGCGCAGTCCGCCGTGACCTCCACCTGCGCGGACTTCCCCGCCTCCCTGCCGCAGGGCTCCACCGACCCGGGACAGTCCCCCTTCCCGGTCGCGCAGCTCTGCTCCCTGCTCGGCTCCTGACCCCACCCGTCGTCCCCCTCCCTCCCCACGTCCCGAAGCCCGGCTGCTGACTTCAGCCGTCGCCCCCGTCCCGAAGCCCGGCTCCTCGCCGCACCCGTCGCCCCCCCACGTCCCGAAGGGTTCCTCCGCCATGTCCCCGCGCCGTCCCCGCGCCGTCCTGCCCGTGCTCGTCCTCGGCATCACCGCGCCGCTCGCGCTGCTCGCCCCGCCCGCCGCCACCGCCGAGGAGGGGCCGGGCGAGATCCCCGCGCCCCGCGCCGTCACCGCCGACGGCCGCCCCGCGAAGATCGCCGACGTCCTGGAGTACTGCGGGACGAAGCGCACGGCCTGCACCTTCACCATCGACCCGAAGCAGGACCGCGAGTACGCCACCGCCGTCAAGTCCCTGGGCAACGCGGTCGTCAACTGCACCAAGAGTGACATGAACGTGGACCGGACCGTCACGCTGCGGACCAGCAGCACCGACAACATCGGCGGCGAGATCTCCGGGAAGATCTCCGCCGAGGGCTCGGTCGGCGTCTCGGGCGAGGTCACCACCAACCTCGTCAACGACATGACCATGGAGAACAAGACGCCCAACCTCAAGGACGGCCCGACCTCGACGAACGGCACCAAGACCAGCGTCGCCACCGGCGGCAAGGTCGCCGGCTCGATGAGCGCCAAGCTCGCCTTCGAAGCCGCCTTCAAGGCCACGTACTCCAAGTCCTGGACGATCGACAACACCGAGACCACCACGTACAGGACCACCGTCAAGCCCTACGACATGCTGGTCTTCGGGGCGAGCGCGGCCATGCGCCGCGTGGTCGGCAGCCTCAGGACGGACAAGGGGGAGCGGATCCTCGGCATCCGCGTCGACAGCCCCTCCATGGTCAACAGCAGCACCTTCGTCGCCCAGACGTACGCCGTCCCCGACATGCTCTGCGGCCGCAAGCGCCCCGCCTCCGACACCGCGCCCGACGGCGACAACACCCGTACGGTGCCCGGCTTCCAGCACGAGACGCGGGAGGTGCCGGCCACCCGGGCGGTGCCGCCCGGCGCCGACCCCAAGCGCGAAGTCGTCCTGCCGTCCGCCGCCCGCTGACCCGGCCGCCCACCGACCCGGAGGAGAACCCCACCGTGAACCGCTCCCTCTCCGCGCTCGCCGTCCTCGGGGCCGCCGGACTGCTGCTGCCCGTCGCCCCCGTCTCGTACGCGGCGCAGGCCGCCCCCGCCGAGCAGACCGTCCCCGTCCTCAACGGCGACTTCGCCGACCCGGTCATGAAGGGCGACGGCCCGACCACCGTCGGCCTCGACCACTGGACCGGCCTCAACCAGCGCTACTCGCCCACCGCTTCCGGCCGCACCGACAACGCCCACGGCGTCGCCCTGCAGAAGGACGGCAACAGCCTCCGGCAGCGGCTGCGCGGGGTGCGCGCCGGGGCGCGGGTGACCGTGACCTACGAGGACAGCCCGGCCGTCTCCAAGGAGTGCACGGGACCCGAGGTCGCCGACGGCCAGCCGTACACGGTCTCCGGCTCCGGCGGGCCGGTCCTGGAGGTCGTCACCGACGGCGACCCCGGCCGGGTGAAGGGCACGGCCGGCAAGGGGGTGTGGACCGGCCGCGCCTACGTCTTCACCGCCGGCGAGAACGAACCGGTGCTCACCTTCACCTCACGCGTCACCGACTCACGCACCCACGTGACCTGCACGCCGATGATCGCCCGCATCCGCGCCGTCGAGGTGCCGCCCCCCGTCGACATGACCGTCGACAAGACGAACCTCGGCACCTCCGAGGCGTACAAGGGCAACGAACGGGAGAGCTCCCTCCACAACGCGGCCGCCGCCTGCAACGGCGAGAACGCCTGCACCTTCCGGCCGGACGCCCGGACCTCCTTCCGCTACTACGACGAGGCGCGGGTCGTCGGCGAGGCCTTCGTCAACTGCACCCGGAACACCCTGGAGCACAGCCGGCTCCTCTCGTACGCCGAGCGCAGCCACGACAGCATCTCCCAGACGTACGCCGAGGCGGGCCTCGCGCTCCCCGAGGTGGCCCGGCTGCCCACGACCGGCGTGCGGGAGGAGGACGAGAAGCGGATCAAGGAGCGGCCGATGGCCACCCAGTTCGCCCTCGCCTACGAGAAGGGCTGGCAGCGGCCCTGGCAATGGTTCAGCAGCGACCAGCGGACCGTCGTGGAGCGCATCCAGCCCGGCGAGGTCAGCTGGGTCGAGATGCAGCCGAGCCGCGAGCGGGTCGAGGGCTGGTTCGTCAGCAAGAAGGACGACTACCGGCTGCACGCCGTCGTCGACGGGCCCTCCCGCGCCGTGCCCGACCGGCTGCTCCAGCGCACCGGGCCCATGTCCGAGGCCGAGAAGCAGCGCTGCGCCGCCTCCCGTCCCATGACCACCACCCCGGTGGGCGCGGACGCGCCCGCGAGCTCCAGCGACAAGGGCCTCCTCAAGACGCCCGCGCCGACGGCCCCGGGCGTCCGCGCCGCTTCCCGGAGCCTGACGCTGCACTAGCCGCCTCCGTCGGAGCGTGCCGGAGTACGCCGGAACGCGCCGCCTCACCCCGCCACGGCGCCGAGGCGGCGCACCACCTCGTCCCGGCCCAGGGCGCGGGCCACGGCGAACAGGTCGGGGCCGCGGGTGGCGCCCGTGAGCGCGACCCGGACCACGTTCGCCACGGCGCGGGGCGGTCCCGCCCAGCGGCCCGGGTCCCGGCGCCAGGAGGCCGTGTCCGGGGCGAAGCCGTGGCGCACGGCGAGCCCTCCGAGCTCCGCCGGCCACTCCTCGGGGGAGAGGGCGGCGAAGTCGGCGGCGATCCGCCGCACGAGGCCGGGGTCGAGGCCGTCGTAGCGGTCGTCGCCGGGCGCCGGCACCGGGCCGAAGAGCTCCGCGAAGAAGAAGCCGTACCGGTCGCGGAAGCACGACCAGCGCTCCAGGTCCTTGCGGGCGGGCGCGCCCTCCGGCCGGCCCGTCGCCACCGCCGCCAGGGCGATCCCCTCGTGGCGGGCGAGGACGGAGGCGAGCTCCGGGTCGTACTCCCGCGCCCAGGCGAGGAGTTGCGCGTACAGCTCGCCCGGAGTGAGCGAGGCGATGAACTCCCGGCTCAGGGAGTGCAGTTTGGGCAGGTCGAGCAGCGGGCCCGAGGGGCGCATGCCGTCCAGCCGGACGTCGGCGGCGAGCGCCTCGGCGGTGGGCACGTCCATGAGCCGGATGTTGGCGAGGCCCCGCAGATAGTGCTGGACGGCGGCCGGCGGATAGCCGGCCGACAGGTAGTAGTCCACCGACGCCTCGGGGTCCTTGCGCTTGCTGAGCTTGCGGCGCGAGGACCCCTCCGCCTTCATCAGCGGGGCGAGGTGCGCGTACGCGGGCGGCTCGAAGCCCAGCGCCGCGTGCAGCTGCAGATGGACCGGGGTCGAGGAGAGCCACTCCTCGCCGCGCACCACCAGCGTCACCCGCATCAGGTGGTCGTCGACGACGTGCGCGAAGTGGTACGTGGGCAGCGGCAGTTCCTCCTGGGAGGACTTGAGCAGGACGATGTCGTTGCCGTTGTCCTGCATCGTCACCGAGGCCCGGATGCGGTCCGTGAACCGGACCCGGCCGGGGAACTCGTACGGGCAGCGGAACCGCACCACGTACGGCTCGCCCGCCGCGAGCCGCCGCGCCGCCTCCTCCGGCGCGAGCGTCCGGCACGGCGCCCAGCGCCCGTAGTAGCCCAGCGGCGAGCGGCCCGCGCGCTGCTCCTCCGCGCTCCGGGCCAGCGACTCCTTGTCGCAGAAGCAGGGATACGCGCGGTCCCGTCTCAGGAGCTCGCGCACATGGCCGAGGTAGACCTCCCGGCGCTCCGACTGGAGGTACGGCCCCCACGCCCCGTCCCCGGCGGCGCCGCCCTCGTCGGGCGCGAGCCCGAAGGCCCCGAGCAGGCGCGAGAACTCCTCGGCGGCGCCCGCCACCTGCCGGGACCGGTCGGTGTCCTCGACGCGCAGCACGTGCACGCCGCCCGACTGGCGGGCGAGCGCCCGGGACACCGCCGCCGTGTAGAGGCCGCCGATGTGCAGGTGTCCGGTGGGGCTCGGGGCGAAGCGCGTGACCTCGGCGCCGTCCGGCAGGGCGCGCGGCCCGAACCGCCGCTCCCAGTCGGCCGGTTCCGGGAGATCGGGCGGGAACATCGCGTTGATGACGGACAGGTCGAGCACGGTGGACTCCCTCCTGGGGTTCCTGGAGAGATCCACGGTAGGCCGGTGACCGGCCGGTCCGAGGGGACCGGGAGCGCGAGGCTGCGGAACTCCGAACCCTCTTCCGCGTTGTGGGCTGCGAGGGGCATGCCCGGTCAGTAGCGTCCCGAGGACCGTTCCGCACGAGAACCACAAGGGGGTGTGATGGGCGGCACGCGCGCGGTGGGCCTGCTCGCACTCGGCTCCTTCGCCATGGGCACCGACGCCTACGCGATGGCCGGACTGCTCCCGGACATGGGCGCCGACCTGGGCGTCTCCGTCTCCCTCGCCGGCCAGTCCGTCACCGCCTTCACCCTCTGCTACGCCCTGGCCGCGCCGCTGTTCTCGGCCGTCCTCGCCCGCTGGGGCACCCGCACCGTCCTCGTTGCCGCGCTCGTCGTCTTCGTCCTCGCCAACTCCGGCACGGCGCTGGCCGGTTCGTACGCCGCACTCCTCGGCTCCCGCGCCCTCGCCGGTGCCGGAGCGGGCCTCTTCACCCCGGCGGCCGCCACCGCCGCCGTCGCGCTCGTCCCGCCCGAGCGGCGCGGGCGCGCCCTCGGCCTGGTCCTCGGCGGGATGAGCGCGGGCACCGTGCTCGGCGTGCCGCTCGGGCTGCTCGTCGCCGCCGGCTCCGGCTGGCGGGCCGCCCTGTGGCTGGTCACCGCGCTCGGCCTCGCCGCGCTCCTCGGCGTCGCGGCCGCGCTGCCGCCCGTACGGGGAGCCGCGGCGCCCTCGCTGCGGGACCGGATCGGCGCCCTCGCCCGCCCCCGGGTCGCCGTCGTCGTCGCCGTCACCTTCACCCAGACCGTGGCCAGCCTCGGGCTCTACACCTACCTCGAACCGGTCCTGCACCGCGTCGCCGACGTGGGCAGCGCGGTGCCGTACCTGTGGGTCTGGGGCATCGGCGGGGTCTGCGGCAGCTTCCTCGCCGGGACCCTCGTCGACCGCACGGGGAAGCCCGCCCGGCTCGCGGTCACGCTCCTCGGCGTCCTCGGCGGCGCCCTCGCGCTGCTGCCGTGGACCGGCGCCGTCCCCGGTCTCGTCCTGCTGCCCCTCCTCGTGTGGGGCGCGGTCGGCTGGGCCTTCGTCGTCCCGCAGCAGCACCGGCTCCTCGCCGGGGACTCCTCCGGCACGGGCGCCGCGGCCGTCGGCCTCAACAGCTCCGCCACCTACCTCGGCGGCGCCGTCGGCTCCGCGCTCGGCGGCCTCGCCCTCGCCCGCGGGCTCGACGCCCGCCTGCTCCCGCTCCTGGCCGCCGGAGCCGCGTTCGCGGGAGTCCTCCTCCACCTCACCGTGGCCCGGCGCACCACCGGTCCCGTCCTCCCGGACAACGCACACGGGGCCGGAGCCGCGGCCGAGGCCCCCGAAAGGAACGCCTCATGAAATTCGGCGTCAATCTGCCCAACTACGGGCCCGAAGCCACTCCCGACGCCCTCGCCGACTGGGCGCTGCGGGTCGAGGCGATGGGCTACCACTACGCCATGGTCTCCGACCACGTGGCGCTCACCCCGGACGTCCAGCACCTCTTCCCCGCCCCGTTCTACGACCCCTTCGCGACCCTCGCCTGGCTCGCCGGGGTCACCAGGACGGTGGGGCTCGGCACGACGGTGACGATCCTCCCGTACCGGCATCCCGTGCACACCGCCCGCGTCGCCGCCAACATCGACCGGTTCAGCAACGGCCGGCTCGTCTTCGGCGCGGCCGCCGGCTGGGCCGCCCGGGAGTTCGCCGTCCTCGACGTGCCGTACCGCAAGCGCGGCGCGATCAGCGACGAGTACCTCGCCGCGATCAAGGCCTGCTGGGCCCGCGAGGTCGCCTCCTTCGACGGCGCCCACGTCTCCTTCCGCGAGGTCCACACCGGGCCGCTGCCCGTGCAGCGGCCCGGACCGCCCGTCTGGGTCGGCGGCCACAGCTACGGGGCCCTGCGCCGGGCCGTCCGCCTCGGCGACGCCTGGCACCCCACCTCCGTCTCCGGGGACTGGCTCCTCGGCGTGGGCCTTCCCACGCTCCGCCAGGTCGCCGAGGAACAGGAGCGGCCGGTGCCCGACCTCTGTCCCCGGATCAAACTGCGGGTCACCACCCGGCCGCTGGGCCCGGGAAGACTGCTCGGCGAGGGCACCCGGGCGCAGATCGCCGACGACCTCGGACTCCTCCAGGACCTGGGCGCGAGCGCCGTCGTCCTCGACCCCACCTACCCGGGCGACCGGCGGGAGGCGGGCCGCACCGCGCGGGACCTCGACGGCCTGGAGACACTGGCCAAGGAGGTCATCGACGTGGACGCCGGCTGCGTACGATGACGAGACGCTGACGCTTCGACAGTTCGACAGTTCGACAGTTCGACAGGGTGGCAGGGCGACGGGGGAGGGGGAGCGGGACGTGGCCGATCCGGACCTGCGGAAACTGCGCGTGCTCAGGGAGCTCAGCGAGCGCGGCACCGTCAGCGCCGCCGCCCAGGCGCTCCACCTCACCCCCCAGGCCGTCTCCCAGCAGATCAGCGCCCTGGGCCGGGAGTTGGGCGTCCCGCTCACCGAACCCTCCGGGCGCCGGCTGCGCCTCACCGGCGCCGCGCGGATCGTCCTCCGGCACGCCGACGCCGTCTTCACGCAGGTCGAGCAGATGCGCGCGGAACTCGCCGCGCACCAGAGCGGCGAGCGCGGCGAGGTGGCGGTGGCCGGCTTCTCCACCACCCTCTCGGCGCTGATCCTGCCCGCCGTGGCCCGGCTGCGGGAGACCCGGCCGCTGCTGAGGACCTCGCTCGCCGAGATCGACCCGCCGGAGAGCTTCTCCCTGCTGCACCGCGGGGAGACGGACGTCGTCATCTCCGCCGACACCACGGGGGCGGCCGGCGAGGACCCGCGCTTCCACCGGGTCGCGCTCTGCGACGACCCCTTCGACATCGCCCTGCCGGAGGGCCACCGGCTCCTCGACAGCCCCCGGCTGCTCCTCGCCGACCTCGCCGAGGAGGCCTGGATCTTCGCGACCACGGGCATGTGCCACGACATCGGCGTCGCCGCGTGTACGGCCGCCGGGTTCACCCCGCAGGCCTCCCACGCCATCGGCGACTGGGACGCGACCCTCGCGGCGGTGCGGCTCGGCCTCGGGGTCGCACTCGTCCCGCGCCTGGCCAAGCCGGCGCCGCGGCCCGAGGTGACGATCCGCGCGTTCAGCGAGCGGGCCCCGTCCCGCACGGTCTTCGCGGCCGTACGGGAGGGCAGCCAGAACTCCCCGGAGATCGCCGCCGTCCTGGACGCCCTCCGCACCGTCGCCAGGGCGGCCGTCGCCGCCTGACCAGGCGGAACGCGATTCGCCACGGCTGGTGGAAGGTACCCTCCACCAGCCGTTGCTGGACCCGCGCGGCCGCCGCTGCGAGGCTCGGACCCGTACCGCGGACCCTTTCGCGCGTCCCCTTCTTCTCCCCTTGTCCTCTCTGGAGCGGGAACACCCATGTCCAAAGCCACGTACACGCGGCTGGCCGCGCTGAGCCTCATCTGGGGCTCCGTCTTCCTGTGGATCAAGATCGCCGGCTACGGCTTCTCCCCCGTGCAGATGGTGCTCATCCGGCTCGCCCTCGGCGCCGTCGTCATCCTCGCCATCGGATACGCGAAGGGGCTCCGGCTGCCCAAGGAGGCCGCCACCTGGGGGCATCTGACGGTGGCCGCGCTCCTCGGCAACGCCGTCCCCTGGACCCTGTACGCCGAGGGCGAGATCGACGGCTCCAGCAGCGTCGCCGCCGTCGTCAACGGCAGCGCGCCGATCTGGACCCTGGCGGCCGCGCTGCTCCTCGGCCAGGAGAAGCGCGTCTCCGGCTACAAGGCCGGCGGCGTGCTGCTCGGCCTCGGCGGCACCGCGCTCATCGCCTCCCCCTGGAACTCGGCCTCCGCGGGCTCCGGTTGGAGCATCCTCTGCTTCGTCCTCGGCTCGATCAGCTTCGGCGCCAGCTTCGCGTACATGGGCAAGTTCCTCGTGGGCAAGGGCATTCCGCCGCTCATGCTGGCCGGCGGTCAGCTCAGCGTGGCGACCGTGCTCCTCCTCGCCGCCTTCCCGTTCCTGGGCCTCCAGGCCGTGACCTGGCGCGCCGACTCGGTGATCTCGGTCCTCGTCCTCGGCGTGGTCTGCACCGGCCTCGCCGCGCTCCTCAACTTCGAACTGATCATCAAGGACGGGCCCACGGTGGCCTCCACCGTCACCTATCTGATGACCGCCGTGGCCGTCGTGCTCGGCGCCGTCGTGCTGCGCGAGCCGCTCGGCTGGACCGTCTGGCTGGGCGCCGCGGCGGTGCTCGCCGCCACCGGACTGCTGCGCCGCAAGCCCCGCCCGGCGGCCGAACCGGCCTCCGGGACCGCCCCCGACACCGCCCCCGTACCGACGCCCGCCGCGGCCGATTAGCCGTACCGCCGGAACCCATGAAATGCCGGGCCGCCGTCCGCAACATTGTGTTCATTCAATGGGCGGGCGGTGGATGGTAGCGTCACAAGTGGAAACACCCGGCCTTTATGGGGGAGTCGCACGTGGCTTTTGTGGTCGAACTCGTTTTCCGTGGCAGTGAGACGGACCGGTTGAGTTTCGGAGAGGCTCACCGGACCTACTGGAAAAGAATGTCCGCACGCGGCATCCTGCTCGGCGGCGGACCCTGGCGGGACGGTACCGGGGAGTTCCTGGTCTGCGAGGCCCCCGACCGCCGCACGCTCTTACGGGTGCTGTACGCCGACCCGTACGCACAGGCACAGGTCATCGGCGAACTGCGGGTCCGCGAATGGAACGCCGTCATGGGGCACGTGGTCCTCGCCGGGCTCGAACGGTCCACCGGCGGCGCCGGGACCCACGAGCGAATACGCGGGGGCGCGCCGGCCCCCGGCACGCCGACCGCCCCGCCGCGCGCCCGTGAGGAACTGACCGCCCACGAGCGCCGCATCGCCACGATGATGCTCGACGGCCTGACCAACAAGCAGATCGCCGAGTCCTTCACGGTCTCCACCCGGGCCGTGGAGCTGCACATCACCCGGATCTACCGGAAGCTCGACATCCGCAGGCGCGCCCAACTGGCCGCTGCCATCGACCGGTTCGAAGCCGCGCTGGCCTGCTGACCCTTACCTCCGCACGCACACACCGACGACGGGAGTCGCCATGCCGCTGGTCGAGATAACCGTTCCCGAGGGCACCCTCTCCGAGGCCGCCGCGGAGGTCCTGCAGCAGCAGGTCGCCGACGCCGTGCTGACGGCCATGGAGCTGCCCCGCACCGAATTCTTCGCCGCCGCCACCTGGGTGTACGTCCGCGAGGCCGCCAAGGGCCTCGCCGCCACCGGCACCGGCCGGCCCCCGGGCGTCCTGGTCGTCGTCACGCCCCTGGAGGGCTTCCTCACCCCCGAGCGCAACGAGGCGCTGTCCGCCGAGGTCACCCGGCACGTGCACGAGGCGACCGGGCCCGACACCGTCGTCTGGCTCGTCGTGAACGAGATCCCGGAGGGGAACTGGGGCGTGAACGGCGGACTGACCCGCCGCGCGAAGATCGACGAACTCGTCGCCGAGGCGGCCCGCGCCGACTGAATTCCGCATTCCTGATTCCTGTTCCCCGATTCCTGCCGGCGGCGCCGCACCGTATTCACGGTGCGGCGCCGTTCGCATTTCCGGAACGCGGGGCAGGTGCGGATTCCCGTATCGATGTACGGATCTCCCCGCCCGTACGGTGATGTCAATGGCACCGACGGATGGGAGAGACTCGTTCATGGCTCTGCAATCGGCGCCGCGACTCGGTGTGGTGGTTCCTTCCGGAAACGCCGCCGCCGAACCCGAGATCGGCAGCCTCGTCAGCCCCGCGGTAAATGTCCACACCTCGCGATTCCCGGTACTTCCCGGAAAAGACCTGCGCGGTCGTCTGGAGAAGTACAACGACGTGCTCCCCGAAGTGCTGGGGAATTTCGGCGGACTGCGTCTCGACGCGACCGTCGTCTCCTGCACCGGCTCGCACTACCTCCTCACCCCCGAAGGCGACCGCGCGCTCTGCGCGGAGCTCTCCGAGCGCGCCGGAGCGCCCGTACGGTCCGCCGCCCTGGCCATCCTCGACACCGCGCGCGCCGTCGGCGCCGAACGACTCGTCCTGGTCTCGCCGTACGAGCCGTGGCTCACCGAACTCTCGCACGCCTACTGGGAGTCCGCCGGGCTCAAGGTCGACCGGGTCGTCAAGATCCGGGCCGGCGCGCGCTTCTCCCCGTACGACGTGACCACCGACGAACTCGTCGCCCAGGTCCGGGAGGCCGAACTCCCCGAGGACGCGACCCTGTTGTTCACCGGCACCGGCATGTTCACCTTCGACGCGCTCACCGAGCTCGGCAAGGACAGCGGACGCACCCTGCTCACCTCCAACCTGGCGAGCGCCTGGTGGGCCCGGGACGCCCTGGGCCTCCCGGCCGACGGGCCGGACGCCCACCCGCTGCTCCGGCGACTCGCCGCCGCGGCCGTGTCGTGAGCGGCCGTACCGCCCCCCACGGGCCGGTCGCCGTCGTCGGCGCCGGGCCCGTGGGCCTGACCGCCGCGCTCGTCCTCGCCCGGTCCGGGATCCCGGTGACCGTCCTGGAGTCCAGGGACGAACTGGCCACCGAGTCCCGCGCCTCCACCTTCCACCCCGCCACCCTCGACCTCCTCGACGAACTCGGCGTGGCGGCCGCCCTGCGCCGCCAGGGCCGCACCGTCGACCGCGTCCAGTGGCGCGACCTCGACGGCGGCGTGCACGCCGAGCTGGACTACGGACTGCTCGCCGGACACACCCGCCACCCCTACCGGCTCCACGTCGAACAGGCCCGCCTCACCCCGCTGCTGCTCGACGGACTCACCGCGACCGGCCTCGCCGACGTACGGTTCGGAACCACCGCCACCGGAGCCACGGAGACCCGGGCCACGGAGACCGGCGGCGGGGTGCGGCTGCGCGCCGAGGACGCGGCGGGACGGGTCACCGTCACCCACCACCCGTACGTCCTGGCGGCCGACGGCAGCCGCAGCCGGCTGCGCGAGTCCGCCGGGCTGCCCGGCACGGCCGAGGAGTACCCCGACTACGCCCTGCGCGTGGTCACCGACTCCCCGCTCGACGAACTGGTCCCCGGGCTCGCCCCGCTGACGTACGTCCGCGACCCCCGGGGCTCGTACAGCGCGCTCGGGATGCCCGACCACTGGCGGCTCGTCTTCCGGATCCGGCGCGGGACGCCCCGCGACGAGGTCCTCGCGCCGGAAGCCGTACGGGCCCGGGTCGCCCGGGCCCTGCCCGGCCCCGCCGGACGCGCCGTCCGCGTCACGGACGCGCACACCTACCGCCTCGCGCGGTTCCTGCTGCCGGCCTACCGGGCAGGACGGGTCCTGTTCGCCGGGGACGCGGCCCACCTCACCTCCACCGCCGGCGGCCTGAACATGAACTGCGGCCTCCACGACGCCGTGGAGACCGGCCGGGCCCTCGCCACCGTCCTGCGGGACGGCACCGGGGACGAGGCCCCGCTCGACGCGGCCCTCGCGCGGCGCCGTTCCGTCGTCGAGACGGCGGTCCTCCCGCGCAGCGAGGCCCGCACCGCCGGCCTGGACAGCCCGGCCGAGCTCCCCGCCCGCCTCGCCGACCTGCGGCGCACCGCCGAGGACCCCCGCGCGGCCACCGACTACCTGCTCAAGGCATCACTTCTCGACGTCGCACCACGACCCCTGAAAGGTGACGCACATGCGGATCTGGTTTCACAAGCACACCGTTGAGGGACGCCTGCCGCTGCTCGACCAGTGGTACCGCGCACACCTCGACGCGATCGCCGCACCCGGCACCACCATCGACATCAAGACCCTGCCGGCCGACACGTACCCCGACCGCACCCCCTTCGGACTCGTCGGCCACCACTCCGCCCAGGTCCTCTTCAGCCGCCACTTCTCCGAGTCCGCGCTCGTCGCGGAGCGCGAGGGATACGACGCCTGGGTGATCGCCGCGGGCCAGGACCCCGGCCTGCGCGACGCCCGCCACCTCGCCTCCATCCCCACCCTCGGCTACGGCGAGACGGCCTTCTTCCTCTCGGCCCTCACCGGCCAGCGCTTCGGCGTCCTCGGCTTCATGCCGCCCCTGGAGGAGCCCATCAGGGCCAACATCCGCCAGTACCGCCTGGAGTCCTCGCTCAGCTCGTACGAGGTCGTGCCCGGCGGCTGGGACTCCGTGCACCGCTCCCTGGAGGGCGACTTCGACGAGTTCGTCGAGGTGTACTCGGCGGCCGCCGAGCGCGCCGCCAGGGCCGGGGCCGAGGTCATCATCCCCGCCGAGGGCATCCCCAACGAGATCCTCTGGCACCTCGGCATCCACGAACTCCACGGCCTGCCCGTGATCGACCCCGCCGGACTCGCCGTGAAACTCGCGGAGACCCTCGTCCAGCTGGGCGAGCTGAAGCTCTTCCAGCGCAGCGGCCACGGCTACTGGTTCAGCCGCCCCGACGAGCCCGTCTCCAAGCACCTGGAGCAGGTCTTCCTGGGCTCGGCGCTCTAGGAGATGCCGTGTCCGCAGGATCCGCCGCACCAGAGGCCCGGCACCCCGTCCGCCGCGCCCCGCACCCCGCCCCGCGCCCGCACCCCCACCGTCACGCACCGCACGCCGTCACGCCTCCGAGGGAGTCACGCCCATGACGTACGACGCCTACGGCCGCAACACCGCGGCCACCGACCCCGCCGCCCCCTACTACCGCCCGCGCCGCCTGCGCCGCACCCCCGCGCTGCGCCGCTTCGCCGCCGAGACCCGCGTCGGCCCCGCCAACCTCGTCCAGCCCCTCTTCCTCCGCGAGGGCCTCACCGAACCGCGTGAGATCCCCTCCATGCCGGGCGTCTTCCAGCACACCCGCGACACCCTCCGCAAGGCCGCCGCCGAGGCCGTCGCCAACGGGGTCGGCGGACTCATCCTCTTCGGCATCCCCGAGCACAAGGACCCCACCGGCACCGGCGCCGTCGACCCGGACGGCATCCTCCAGGTCGCCCTGCGCGACGTCACCGCCGAGGTCGGCGACTCCACCGTGATCATCGGCGACATCAACCTCGACGAGTACACCGACCACGGCCACACCGGCGTCCTCGACGCGAACGGCGACGTCGACAACGACGCCAGCATCGAGCTGTACGCGCGGGCCGCCGTCGTCCAGGCCGACGCCGGCGCCCAGATCGTCGCCCCCAGCGGCATGATGGACGGCCAGGTCCGCCGCATCCGCGAGGCCCTCGACCAGGCCGGACACCAGTCCGTCGCCATCCTCGGCTACTCCGCCAAGTACGCCTCGCACTTCTACGGCCCCTTCCGCGACGCCGTCGAGTCCACCCTGCGCGGCGACCGCAAGGGCTACCAGCAGTTCCCCGGCAACATCCGCGAATCCCTCCTGGAGGTCTCGCTCGACGTCGCCGAGGGCGCCGACCTCGTCATGGTCAAGCCCGCCCTCGCCTACCTCGACATCGTCCGGCTGATCGCCGACCACGTGCAGGTCCCCGTCGCCGCCTACCAGGTCTCCGGCGAGTACTCGATGGTCGAGGCGGCCGCCGCCAAGGGCTGGATCGACCGCGACCAGGTCGTCCGCGAGAGCCTCGCCTCCATCCACCGCGCGGGCGCCACCCAGATCATCACCTACTGGGCCTCCGAGTTCGCCCAGAGCCTGGACCGGTGACCCGGTGACCTCGTCCTCCACCATGCTGGTCCTCGGCATCAGCCACGCCAGCGCCCCGCTCGACCTCCTGGAGAGACTCGCCGGCACCGACCGGCCCGCCGAGGACCTCGTCTCCGACGCGACCTCCGTCGACGGCATCGACGCCGCCGTCGTCGTCTCCACCTGCAACCGCCTGGAGATCTACGCCGAGACCCGCGCCTCCACCCCCGAACTCGGCGACCTCGGCGAGCTGTTCGCCCAGCACACCGGCGTCGACCACGAGGAGATCGCCCCGCACCTCTACAGCCACCACGCCGACGGAGCCGTACGCCACCTCTTCGCCGTGGCCTCCGGACTCGAATCGGTCGTGGTCGGCGAGGACCAGATCCTCGGCCAGGTGAAACTGGGCCTCGAACGCTCCCAGCGCCTCGACCGCACCGGCCGGGTCCTCGCCAAGGCCGTCCAGACCGCCCTGCGCGTCGGCAAGCGGGCCCGCAACGAGACCGGGCTCAACGAGGCCGGCCGCTCCCTCGCCACCGCCGGACTCGGCTTCTTCGAACGCCGGGTCGGCTCCCTGCACGGCAAGACCGCCCTCGTCATCGGCGCCGGAGCCTTCGCCGGAGTCGTCGTCGCCGCACTGCGCCGCTCCGGTCTCGACCGGGTCCACGTCGCCAACCGCACCCCGGAGAAGGCCCAGCGGCTCGCCGAGACCACCGGAGGAGTGGGCTACGACCTCACGGACCTGCCCCGGCTGCTCGCCGAGGTGGACGTCGTCGTCGGCGCCACCGCCGCCACCGGCCACCTCGTCACCGCCCGGGACGTCGAGGAGGCCCTCGCCGCCCGGGACGGCCGCGAGCTGTTCCTGCTGGACCTGTCACTGCCGCACAACATCGCTCCCGCGGCGGCCGAACTGCCCGGCGTCACCTTCGTCGACCTGCGCCGGATCGCGGAGGAGGGCCAGGAGGACGAGATCTCCGCCGCCAGCGTCCAGGCCGCCCACGAGCTGATCGACGCCGAGGTCGAACAGTTCCGCACCGGCCTCCGGCTCGCCGGCGCCAAGCCCGTCCTCACCGCCCTGCGCACCGCCGCCACCGAGGCGGCCGAAGCCGAACTCGACCGGCTCGCCCGCCGGTTGGACGGGCTCGACGGCGCGGCGCGCCAGGAGATCGGCCGCAGCGTCCGCCGCATCGTCGACAAGGCCCTGCACCAGCCCACCGTCCTCGTGCGCGAGCTCGCGGCCGACCCGGACGGCGCCCGGCACATCGCCGCCTTCACCCGGCTCTTCGCCGCGGCGGAAGCACCCCGTGACAGCGACCCGAACGACCCGAACGAGAAGAAGATCGAGGCCATCGCATGAGTGACATCTCGGCCCTCTGGGAAGCCGAATCCATCGCCGTCATCGGGGCCAGCGAGCGCCCCGGCGCCCTGGGCCGCAAGCCGCTCGACTACCTCCTCCGGTACGGCTACAAGGGCCGCGTCCTGCCGGTCAACCCGCGCTCCCCGGAGATCCTCGGCGTCCCCGCGTACCCCAGCGTCAAGGACGCCCCCGGCCCCGTCGACCTGGCCCTGATCATGGTCTCCGCCGAGCGGGTCCCCGGCGCCGTCGACGACTGCGTCGCCGCAGGCGTCAAGCTCGCCGTCATCGCCTCCTCCGGCTTCGCCGAGACCGGCGAGGAGGGCGCCCGCCTCCAGGCGGAGGTCGTCGCCAAGGCCCGCGCCGGAGGCCTGCGGATCATCGGCCCCAACTGCATCGGGGCCGTCGGCTACGAGAACCGCGTCCTCGCCACCTTCAGCCCGCTCTTCGGCGCCGAGTCCGTGCCCTTCGAGCCCGGCACCCTCGCCTTCGTCAGCCAGAGCGGCGCCCTCGGCTTCGGCGCCGCCAGCCTCGCCCTGGAGCGCGGCCTGCGCCCCGGCTGGGTGGTCAGCACCGGCAACGACGCCGACGTCACCGCCCTCGAAGTCCTCCGCGAACTCGCCGCCGTCCCCGAGGTCACCGGCCTCCTCGGCTACCTGGAGGACACCCCGGACATCGGCACGCTCCGCGAACTGGCCGGCTCCGGCAAGCCCGTCGCCCTCCTCAAGTCCGGCCGCACGGAGGCCGGCGGCCGCGCCGCCGCCTCGCACACCGGCGCCCTCGCCACCGACGACCGGGTCCTGGACGCCGCCCTGCGCGGCCTCGGCATCGTCCGCGTCGAGGACATCGACGAACTCCTCGACGTGGCCCGGGTCTTCGAGTCCGAGCGGCGCCCGGTCGGGAACCGCGTCGCCGTCGTCACCACCTCCGGCGGCTCCGGCATCCTCGCCGCCGACGCCGTCGAGGCCCACGGCCTGGAGCTCAGCGCCCTGGAGCCGCGCAGCAAGGAGGCGCTCGCCGAGATCGTCCCCGCCTTCGGCGCCATCGACAACCCGGTCGACATCACGGCCACCGTCCTCAGCGACCCGTCCCTGTTCGACCGCTCCCTCGACGTCCTGATCGCCGACGACACCGTCGACATCATCGTCGCCGCCTTCTGCGTGATGGCGGGACCGGACGTCGAGAAGGCCGTCAACGCCCTCTCCCGGGCCGCCGAGAAGGGCGGCAAGCCCATCCTCGTCGCCCGCACCGGAGCCGACTTCCTCGCCCCCGACGCCCCGCGCGACCTGCGCGAGGCCGGCCTCCCCGAGTACCCGACCCCGGCCCGCGCCCTGCGCGCCGCCGCCGCCCTCTGGGAGGTCAGCCGCCCCCGGACGCTCCCCGGGGCCCCGCGCCCCGGCACGGTGCCCGGCCCCGGCGCCGACGCCACGGAACCGCAGCTCAAGGCGCTCCTCGCCGAGGCCGGGATCGCCGTGCCGAAGGGCCGGATCGCGGCGGACGCCGAGGACGCGGCCCGCGCGGTCACGGAGCTCGGCGGTACGGCGGTGCTCAAGGCCGTCGTCCCCGGCCTGCTCCACAAGACGGAGGCCGGGGGAGTGGAGATCGGCGTCACCGCCGACACCGCGCCCGAGGCGTACGGGCGGCTCGCCGCGCTCGGCGGTCAGATCCTCGTCGAGGAACTCGTCGGCGAGGGAGTCGAGTTGATCGTCGGCATCCACACCACCGACCTGGGTCCGGTCCTCACCGCCGGTCTCGGCGGGATCTTCACCGAGGTCCTCGACGACGTCGGCCACCGGCTCCTGCCGCTCACCCCCGGCGAGGGCGCCGAGCTCCTCGCCGGGCTGCGCGGCGCGAAGATACTCGCCGGCACCCGCGGCCGGCCCGCCGTGGACGTCGAAGCCGCCGCCGAACTCCTCCACGGGGTCGCCGCACTCGTCCAGGACTGGCCGGCCGGCTTCGCCCTCGACCTCAACCCGGTCCGGGTCCTGGAGAAGGGCGCGGTCGTCCTGGACGCGGCGCTGAGCGTCGACGACTCCGAGGAGACGGCCCGATGAGCGGTACGGAGAACAGCAAGGCCCTCTTCGAGCGCGCCCGCAGGGTCACCCCCGGCGGCGTCAACTCACCGGTCCGCGCCTTCGGCGCCGTCGGCGGCACCCCCCGCTTCATCGCCTCCGCCGAAGGCCCGTACCTCACCGACAGCGACGGCAACGAGTACGTCGACCTCATCTGCTCCTGGGGCCCGATGATCCTCGGCCACCGCCACCCGGCCGTCGTCGAGGCGGTCACCCGGGCCGTGGAGCGGGGCACCTCCTTCGGGGCGCCGTCCACCGGAGAGGTCGAACTCGCCGAGGAGATCGTCGACCGGGTCGCCCCGGTCGAGCAGGTCCGCCTGGTCAGCTCCGGCACCGAGGCGACGATGTCCGCGATCCGCCTCGCCCGCGGCTTCACCGGCCGCGGCAAGATCGTGAAGTTCGCGGGCTGCTACCACGGCCACGTGGACGCCCTCCTCGCCTCCGCCGGCTCCGGCCTCGCGACCTTCGCACTGCCCGACACCCCGGGCGTCACCGGCGCCCAGGCGAGCGACACGATCGTGCTGCCGTACAACGACCTGGCGGCGGTCGAGAAGGTCTTCGCCGAGATCGGCGACGAGATCGCCGCCGTCATCACCGAGGCGGCCCCCGGCAACATGGGCGCCGTCCCCCCGCTGCCCGGCTTCAACGCCGGCCTCAAGGAGATCACCGCCCGCCACGGCGCGCTCTTCGTCTCCGACGAGGTCATGACCGGCTTCCGCGCCAGCCGCTCCGGCTGGTACGGCCGGGACGGCGTCGCCCCCGACCTCCTCACCTTCGGCAAGGTCATGGGCGGCGGCTTCCCCGCGGCGGCCTTCGGCGGCCGCGCCGACGTCATGGCCCACCTCGCCCCGGCCGGACCCGTCTACCAGGCGGGCACCCTCTCCGGGAACCCGGTCGCCACCGCCGCCGGCCTCGCCACCCTCCGGCACAGCACCCCCGAGGTGTACGAGCGGCTCGACCAGGTCTCGGCCACGATCGGCGCCGAGGTCTCCGCCGCCCTCGACAAGGAGGGCGTCGCGCACCGGGTGCAGTACTCCGGCACCATGTTCTCGGTCTTCTTCGGCGAGGACGCGGTCGTCGACTTCGACGGGGTCCGCGCCACCGAGTCGTACCGCTACACCCCCTTCTTCCACGAGCTGCTGCGCCGGGGCGTCTATCTGCCGCCCTCGCCCTTCGAGGCCTGGTTCGTCTCGGCCTCGCACGACGACCGGGCCGTGAGCCGGGTGGTCGAGGCGCTCCCGGCAGCGGCGGCGGCAGCGGCGGCGGCTTCGCCGGAACACTGAGCCGCAGGCAAGGAAAAGCCCCCGTGGGATCCACGGGGGCTCGACCTTCTCGGTCCGGAGATTCAGGCGGCGAGGTGCACGCGCACGTCGACGTTCCCCCGGATCGCCTTCGAGTACGGGCAGCGGCCATGGGCGGCGTCGGTGAGCCGTCGCGCCTCGGCGGCGTCGAGCCCGGGCAGTTCGACGGTGAGGACCACCGACAGGTGGAAGCCGTCGTCCTCCTTGTGCAGCGCCACCTCGGCGGTGACGGTGTCGTCCGTGAGCGCGGTGCGGGACTCGCGCGCGGAGACCCGGAGCGCGCTGTGGAAGCAGGCGGCGTAGCCGGCGGCGAAGAGCTGCTCGGGGTTGGTCGCGGTGCCGGAGCCGCCGACGGCCTTGGGGCTCGACAGCGGCAGGTCGAGGAGCCCGTCGGAGGAGCGCACGGCGCCGTTGCGCCCGTCTCCGGTGGAGGTGACCCCGGCGGTGTAGACGACGGCCATTCTTCATGCCTTTCGACAGCGGAGAAGAGGGGAATTCCCCCAGTCTCCGGTGCCGCCGAATTCCCGGCGCTACGGATCTCCGCAGTCCTTCCCGGAGCGCTGCCGAATAGCGTGGAGTGAACCACCGAGCAATGAATTCAAGGGAGTTGGCCATGGCGGGACCGCTGACCGGAGTACGGGTACTGGAATTCGCGGGCTCGGCGCCCACCGCGTTCGTCGGCACCGTCCTGTCCGGTCTCGGCGCCGATGTCGTACGCGTCGACAGGGCGCCCGCCGCCCCCGGGGGCGAGCGGCCCCCGGAGAACCCGCTCTCCCGCGGCCGCCGCTCGGTCGCCCTGGACCTCAAGAGCCCCGAGGGGATCGAGCAGGCGCTCGTGCTCGCCGAGCACGCCGACCTCCTCGTCGAGGGCTTCCGCCCCGGCGTCGCCGACCGCCTCGGCATCGGCCCCGAGGCGGCCCTCGCCCGCAACCCGCGCCTGGTGTACGGGCGGCTCAGCGGCTGGGGCGGTCAGGGCGAGTGGGCCGGGCGCGCCGCCCACGACCTCGCGGTCCTGGCCCTCACGGGCGCCCTGGACACCGATCCGGCGACCGGGGCTCCGGTCCTGCCCCCGACCGCGTACCTCTCCAGCTTCGCCGGCGGCGCCAACGCCCACGTGCACGGGCTGCTCGCCGCGCTCCACGAGCGGGAGCGCTCCGGCAGGGGCCAGGTCGTCGACACCGCCCTCGCGGACGGCGCCGCCCTGATCGCCACCCTGATCCACCAGTGGCGCGCGGTCCCCGGCAACCACACCGTCACCGACGCCCCCCACTACTCCCTCTACGCCGCCGCCGACGGCCTCCACCTCGCCGTCGCCGCCATCGAGCCCCGGCTCTACCGGAACCTCCTGGAGCAACTCGGCCTGACGGAGACGGACGGCCTCCCCGACCGCTCCGACCCGGCCGCCTGGCCCGAGCTGCGCGCCCTCGTCGCCGCCCGCTTCGCCGGCCGGGACCGCGAGCACTGGGTGAAGCTCTTCGACGCCGTGGACGCCGGAGTGGCCCCGGTCCTCACCGCCGCCGAAGCGGCCGAGCACCACCAACTGGCCGCGCGCGGCGCGTTCGTGGAGGTCGGTGACACCCTCCAGCCCGCCCCCGCCTCCCGCTTCGACCGCACCCCGGCCGGGACCCCGTCCCGCGCCCCGCTCCCGGGCGAGCACACGGACGAGGTCCTCGCCGAATGGGCTCAGGCCTCCAGATAACGCAGCACGGCGAGGATCCGCCGGCTGTAGCCGTCGGTCCGGTGGAGCTCCAGCTTGTCGAAGACGGCGTTGAGGTACTTCTCCACCGCGCTCAGCGAGAGGTGCAGCTGCCGGGCGATGGCCGCGTTCGTGTACCCCTGGGCCAGCACCTCCAGGACCTCCCGCTCGCGCGGGGTGAGCCGGGCCAGTGGATCGGCGTGGGTGCTGCGGACGACGAGCTGGTGCACGACCTGCGGATCGATCGCCGCCCCGCCCGCGTGGATCCGTTCCAGCGCGTCGAGGAACTCCTCGACCTGCGCCACCCGGTCCTTCAGGAGGTAGCCGACCCGTTCCGCGCCGGCGGCGAGGAGCCGGGCCGCGTAGCTGCGCTCGACGTACTGGGAGAGCACGAGCACCCCCGTCTCCGGCAGCCGCTCGCGGATCTCCACGGCGGCGCGCAGACCCTCGTCGGTGTGGGTGGGCGGCATCCGGATGTCGGCGACCACGACGTCCGGGCGCCGCGCCTCGACCTCGGCGACGAGGGTCTCCGCGTCGCCGAACGCGGCGAGCACCTCGTGGCCCTCCTCGACGAGCAGTCGCACCAGGCCCTCCCGCAGCAGGGTCGAGTCCTCGGCCAGGATCACGCGCACGGCAGCTCCGCGACAAGAGTGGTGGGTCCCCCGAGGGGGCTGTCGACGCGCAGGGTCCCGTCGAGGGCGGCGACCCGGCTGCGCAGCCCGGTGAGCCCGCTGCCCGCCGGGTCCGCGCCGCCCCGGCCGTCGTCCTCGACCCGCACGGTGAGCAGCGGGCCGACGCGCGTGACGCGCACGGAGACGGCGGAGGCGGCGGAATGCTTGGCGGCGTTGGTGACGGCCTCCGAGACCACGAAGTACGCGGCGGTCTCCACCGGCCGGGGCAGCGGCGCGTCCCCCGCCTCGAAGCGGACGCGCAGCGGGATCCCGCAGCGCTGCGCCACCCCGCCGAGCGCCTCTTCGAGGCCCAGGCTGTCGAGGGCCGCGGGATACACCCGCCAGGCCACGTCCCGCAGCTCGGCCAGGACGTCCTGGGCCTCCCGGTGCGCCTGCCGCAGCAGGGCGTCCGCCTGTCCGGGGTCGCGCTCCCGGCCCCGGCGCGCCCGGCCGAGCAGCATGGCCAGGGCCACGAGCCGCTGCTGGACGCCGTCGTGGAGGTCGCGCTCGATCCGCCGGCGCTCGGTGTCCACGGCCTGGACCACGGCCGCCCGGCTGAGGGCGAGTTCGTCGATGCGGCGGCGCAGCAGCTCCTGCTCGGAGGGGCCGAAGCACGCGCGCGCGAGGCGGGCGTCGAGCGCGGTCAGCGCGTACAGGCCCTGGACGTCGAGGAAGAGCAGGACGCCGCCGAGCAGCAGCTGACCGAGGAGTTCGGTCCAGCCGAGCGAGCCCCGGACCAGGCCCCGGACGAGCAGGACGGCCAGGACCTCGCCGAAGACGAGGAGCCCGAGGACGAGCGCGGTCACCAGACCGGCCCCCACACGGGCGGCGAGGTACCGGAGGATCCGCCGGTCGGGCACCTCGTACGGGCCGGGGAACCGGTCGCCGAAGAAGACCGAGCGGCGGCTCCGCTCCAGGGCGGCGAGCCGTCGGGCCCCGCCCATCAGGACGGGCCGCGCGCGGGGCCACAGCAGAAGGGGTCCGAGGACGACGCCGGAGACCAGGAAGAGAAGGGGACTGAGACAGCCGAGCAGCACACCGACGAACCGCCGGCCCGCCGAAGCCTCCCCCTCGTCCCCTCGCACGATCCCGGAGCCTACTTCGTACGGTGCGGCTTCCCGCGCCCCGCTCACGAGGTACGGCGGTGCTGGGCCCGCCCGCGCCCCCGGAGCCGTACGGCGAGGAACGCGGCCAGGGCCACGAGGACCAGCACCAGGACGGCCTTGGACAGCACGCCCACGTACCCCTCGACGAGGTCCCAGCGGTCCCCGAGCCAGTAACCGGCCAGGACGAGGACGCTGTTCCAGACGAGACTGCCGGCGGTCGTGAGCGCCAGGAAGACGTGCAGGGGCATCCGCTCGACGCCCGCCGGGACGGAGATGAGACTCCGGAAGATCGGCACCATCCGGCCCAGGAACACCGCCTTGGTGCCGTGCCGGGCGAACCACCGCTCGGTGCGCTCCAGATCGGAGACCTTCACCAGCGGCAGCCTGGCCCAGAGCGCGTGCATCCGCCGCTGCCCGAACAGCGCGCCGATCCAGTAGAGCGCCACCGCCCCCACCACCGAACCCAGCGTCGTCCAGAACAGCGCCGAGGCGAGGCTCAGCACGCCCTGCCCGGCGGCGAAGCCGGTCAGCGGCAGGATCACCTCGCTGGGCAGCGGCGGGAAGAGGTTCTCGAGCGCGATGGCGAGCCCGGCACCGGGCCCGCCCAGGGTGTCGACGAGTCCGGCGGCCCATCCGGCGAATCCGCCGGCGGGCTCCCCGGCCAGGGCGAGGGCGGGGTGAGAGACGAGCGAAGCGATCGGCACGGCGGATCTCCAGGACGGCGAGCGGGTTCCCGGGGCCCTCCGCCCCGGCACCGTCCACGCTAGAAATCCCACCTCACCCCCGGTACGGGGCTTCCCGCCCGTCCGCCCTGCGGAAAACCGCAGGGGTGCGGCGGCCTCCGGCGTGGGACGGGGGCTCTCCCCGGACCGCCTACCCTTGGACGCATGACGAGCAGCAGCGACCGGAGCACCGCAGTGACCGTTGACGGCACCAAGACCTACGAGATCCGGACCTACGGGTGCCAGATGAACGTCCACGACTCCGAGCGGCTCTCCGGTCTGCTGGAAGAGGCGGGTTACGTCCGGGCCCCCAAGGGCGCGGACGGCGACGCCGACGTCGTCGTCTTCAACACCTGCGCGGTCCGCGAGAACGCCGACAACAAGCTGTACGGCAACCTCGGCCGGCTCGCCCCCATGAAGACCACGCGCCCCGGCATGCAGATCGCCGTCGGCGGCTGTCTCGCGCAGAAGGACCGCGACACCATCGTCAAGAAGGCCCCCTGGGTCGACGTGGTCTTCGGCACGCACAACATCGGCAAGCTGCCGGTCCTCCTGGAGCGCGCCCGCGTCCAGGAGGAGGCGCAGATCGAGATCGCCGAGTCCCTGGAGGCCTTCCCCTCCACGCTGCCGACCCGCCGCGAGTCCGCGTACGCCGCCTGGGTCTCGATCTCCGTCGGCTGCAACAACACCTGCACCTTCTGCATCGTCCCGGCCCTGCGCGGCAAGGAGGAGGACCGCCGGCCCGGCGACATCCTCGCCGAGATCGAGGCGCTCGTCGCCGAAGGCGTCTCCGAGATCACCCTGCTCGGCCAGAACGTCAACGCGTACGGCTCCGACCTGGGCGACCGCGAGGCCTTCTCCAAGCTGCTGCGCGCCTGCGGCCAGATCGAGGGCCTGGAGCGGGTCCGCTTCACCTCCCCCCACCCCCGCGACTTCACCGACGACGTCATCGCGGCCATGGCCGAGACGCCGAACGTCATGCCGCAGCTCCACATGCCGCTCCAGTCCGGCTCGGACTCGATCCTCAAGGCCATGCGCCGCTCGTACCGGCAGGAGCGTTTCCTCGGCATCCTGGAGAAGGTCCGCGCGGCCATTCCGCACGCGGCCATCTCCACCGACATCATCGTGGGCTTCCCCGGCGAGACCGAGGAGGACTTCGAGCAGACGATGCACACCGTCCGCGAGGCCCGCTTCGCGAACGCCTTCACCTTCCAGTACTCCAAGCGCCCCGGCACCCCGGCGGCGACCATGGAGGGCCAGATCCCGAAGGAGGTCGTGCAGGCGCGGTACGAGCGCCTGGTCGCCCTCCAGGAGGAGATCTCCTGGGAGGAGAACAAGAAGCAGGTCGGCCGCACCCTGGAGGTCATGGTCGCCGAGGGCGAGGGCCGCAAGGACGGCGAGACCCACCGCCTCTCGGGCCGCGCCCCCGACAACCGGCTCGTCCACTTCACGAAGCCGGACGAGGGCGTCCGCCCCGGCGACGTGGTGACCGTCGAGATCACCTACGCCGCCCCCCACCACCTCCTCGCCGAGGGCCCCGTCGGCTCCGTCCGCCGCACCCGCGCCGGCGACGCCTGGGAGAAGCGCACCACCGCCCCCAAGCCGTCCGGCGTCCTCCTCGGCCTCCCGAAGATCGGCGCCCCCGCCCCCCTCCCGCCCGCCGAGACCCCGGCCTGCGGCACGCACTGAGCAGAACCCGGGGCGGGCCCACCCCGGGTGGGCCCGCGCCCCGCTGCCCGTATGGGCAATCGTCCCGCGGGGCGAGGGGGGTCCCCTGCTCGAGCGAAGCCGAGAGCTCGGAGGAGGGTGGGCACAACAGGGCGGGGCGCAGCCCACGACGGCACAGCCCACGACGGCGCGGGCCCACGACGGCGCGGGCCCGCAACGGGCGGCGCCGCACCCGAAAGCCCCCGCCCCGCACAGTAGGCTGCCGATCATGCTTGTCGCCGCAGCCGTCTGTCCCTCCCCGCCCCTCCTCGTCCCCGAGGTCGCGACCGGGGCCGCCCCCGAGCTCGACGCCGCGCGGACGGCCTGCGCGGACGCCGTCGGGCTGCTCGCCGCGGCCCGCCCCGACCGGCTGTACGTCGTCGGGGCCGCCGGTGAGGGCGCGCACGGCGTCCACCCGGCCGGCGCGGAGGGCTCCTTCGCCGGATTCGGCGTCGACCTCTCCGTACGGCTCGGAGAGGGGCCGGCCGACGGCGACGCCCGCCCCCTGCCCGTCTCCCTCGCCGTGGGCGCCTGGCTCCTCGCCCGTGCCCGATGGGCCGACGCGCCGATCGAGGGCCTGGGCGTGGCCGGGTCGGCGACGGCGGACGACTGCGCGGCCGCCGGCCGCCGGCTCGCCGCCTCGGCCGAGCGCGTCGCCCTGCTGGTGATGGGCGACGGCAGCGCGTGCCGGACCGTGAAGGCCCCCGGTTACCTGGACGAGCGGGCCGCCGGCTTCGACGCGGAGGCCGCCCGGGCGCTCGGCACGGCCGACGCGGCCGCGCTGCTCGCGCTGGACGCCGGGCTGGCCGAGGAGCTGAAGGCGGCCGGCCGCGCCCCCTGGCAGGTCCTCGCGGGCGCCGCCGAGGGCGCGGGGCTCGACGGCCGCCTGCTCTTCGAGGACGCCCCGTACGGCGTGGGGTACTTCGTGGCGGCCTGGTCCTGAGGCCCGAGGAGGACGAACCGCGGCCGGCCGCGGAGGGACTGTCGGACGACGTCGTTCGTCAGGCGGCCGGCGGCGGCGTCGCGTCGCCGCTCCCGGGCTTGCCGTCGTCCTTGTGACCGATCCGGTCGAGGGCGTCCTTCGCCTTGCCCGTACCGGACTGGATCTTGTCGCTGTACTTGCCCTTGGTCTTCTCGTCGACCATCTTCGCCGCCTTGTCCAAGCCGTGGTCGATCTTCTCCCCGTGCTGCTGCGCGAGGTCGGCGACCTTGTCCTTGGCCGGGCCGAGCTTGGCCTTCAGCGAATCCAGGAGACCCATGGGGCACCTTCCCTCCGTGGACCCCCGGGGGCCCGCGTTCCGTGTCCGCCTGCGGGCGCCCTCGCCCGGCTCGTCCGTGCCCTGCCTCGCACGGCGAAACGTTGCAAAAACGCCCATATCCACTCCATAGCGTACTCGGACGGCGAAGCCGGATGGGCCCGTCCCGTAGTTCATTCGGGGGCAGGGCGGGAGGTTTGCGAGACTGGGGCGGTGAGAAGCGCAGCTCCCGCCCCGCGGGTCATCGCCGTCGTCGGCCCCACGGCGGCCGGAAAGTCCGATCTGGGTGTATTCCTGGCCCAGCAGCTCGGCGGCGAGGTCGTCAACGCCGACTCGATGCAGCTCTACCGGGGGATGGACATCGGGACCGCCAAGCTGACGCTCGAGGAGCGCGGCGGCGTTCCGCACCACCTCCTCGACATCTGGGACGTCACCGAGGCCGCCAGCGTCGCCGAGTACCAGCGGCTCGCCCGCGCCGAGATCGACCGGCTGCTCGCCGCCGGCCGCACCCCGGTCCTCGTCGGCGGTTCCGGCCTGTACGTACGGGGGGCCGTCGACGCCCTGGAGTTCCCCGGCACCGACCCCGCCGTCCGGGCCCGCCTGGAGGCCGAACTGGAGGAGCGCGGCTCCGGCGTCCTGCACGCCCGGCTCGCCGCCGCCGACCCCGAGGCGGCCCGCGCGATCCTGCCCAGCAACGGACGCCGCATCGTCCGGGCCCTGGAGGTGATCGAGATCACCGGCAAGCCCTTCACCGCCAACCTCCCCGGTCCCGACTCCGTCTACGACACCGTCCAGATCGGCGTCGACGTCGCCCGCCCCGAGCTCGACGAACGGATCACCACGCGCGTGGACCGGATGTGGGAGGCCGGTCTCGTCGACGAGGTGCGCGCCCTGGAGGCGCGGGGGCTGCGCGAGGGCCGTACCGCCGCCCGCGCCCTCGGCTACCAGCAGGTGCTCGCGGCGCTCGCGGGGGAGTGCACCGAGGACGAGGCGCGCGCCGAGACCGTGCGGGCCACGAAGCGCTTCGCCCGCCGCCAGGACTCGTGGTTCCGCCGCGACCCGCGCGTGCACTGGCTCAGCGGAGCCGCCGATCACCGCGGGGAACTCCCGCGGGAGGCGCTGTCGTTGGTCGAACGAGCGGTTACAGCCTGATCACGTGATGGCATCGGGACGCACTGCCCGTCATTTCGGCGGTCATGAGCGTGCCATCATCGAGCATCGATCGACCAAGTGAAGTCCGAGTGGGGAGGGCGCGTGGCGATGGAGGCCGGCCCTCGCGACAGAGAACAGCACGAGGCGGCCCTGGGTGACCCGACGGCGGATCCGTCGGGCGGCACGCCGGGCCACCCGCACCCGACGGACGACGTCCCCCTCGGGGCCCCGGGGCTGACCCCGGACGGTCCCGACGACGCGGTGGGCACCACCGTCGAGGTCGACGCCGACGAGGTCGAGGTCGAGCTGCGCCCCCAGCGCCGGCTGCGGATCTGGCAGCTCGCCCCGATCGTGGGCCTGGCCGCCGTCGGCTCGCTCATGTTCGCGTTCCCGCTCGCCTTCGGCTCGGGGGACGGCGGCGCCGTCGTCGCCATGCTCGGCCTCCTCATCAGCTCCTGCGCGGCCGGCTGGGGCATGATGGCCGCCCGCAAGGTCGGCTACACCTGGCCCGGACTCCCCCCGCGCGGCTCGGGCGAGCGCCCCGACTGGCGCGTCCTCGCCCTGTACCTGTCGACGATCGCGGCCCTGGTCTCCCTCGCCGTCTGGCGCGTCGCCCGCCTCCGCTGAACGACCGCGCGGGCCGGCGCCCGTACGGGCCGCGGTCCGGCCCGATCCCGCACGACGGTCCCTCGCCCGTGCGGTGCCGCTCGTCCCGTGGCGGGCCCGGCCCGGGCCCGTGCGGACATGGGCCCGGGAGGGGATGGGCCGGGGCGCGCGGGGGGCGGTGGGACCGGCCTGTGGACAGGACGGGTCGACGGTGGGCCCGCCCCGTACAGTTGATCGCGTGACCAGCACGCAGACCTCAGCAATCCCCTTCCTCAAGGGCCACGGCACCGAGAACGACTTCGTGATCGTCCCCGACGCGGAGAACGCGGTCGACCTGCCCGCCGCCGTCGTGGCGCGGCTCTGCGACCGGCGGGCCGGCATCGGGGGCGACGGGGTGCTGCACGTCGTGCGCAGCGCCGCCCACCCCGACGCGCGCCACCTGGCCGACGAGGCGGAGTGGTTCATGGACTACCGCAACGCCGACGGCTCGGTCGCCGAGATGTGCGGGAACGGGGTCCGGGTCTTCGCCCGCTACCTGGAGCACGCCGGACACGTCACCGCCGGCGAGGTCGCCGTCGCCACCCGCGGCGGCGTCAAGCACGTCCACCTGGACAAGGACGGCTCCGTCACCGTCGCCATGGGCCGCGCGGTCCTCCCCGACGCCGGCGTCACCGTCACCGTCGACGGCCGCAGCTGGCCCGCCCGCAACGTGAACATGGGCAACCCGCACGCCGTCGCCTTCGTCGAGGACCTCGGCCACGCCGGGAACCTGTACGACGAGCCGCCGTACGAGCCCGCCGCGGTCTACCCGGACGGGGTGAACATCGAGTTCGTCGCCGACCGGGGCCCCCGCCACGTCGCCATGCGCGTCCACGAGCGCGGCGCCGCCGAGACCCGCTCCTGCGGCACCGGCGCCTGCGCCGTCGCCGTCGCCACCGCCCGCCGGGACGGCGTCGACCCCGCCGAGACCGGCACCCCCGTCACGTACACCGTGGACGTGCTCGGCGGGACCCTGGTCATCACCGAGCACCCCGACGGCCGCGTCGACATGACGGGCCCCGCCGTCATCGTCGCCGAGGGCGTCGTCGACCCGACGTGGCTGACGGCCGACGCGTGATCGCGCGCGACGGAATCGAAACTGTCAACGACTGATGTATCGCTCGAATGGGTGATCCGATTCACGCTGAGCGAGAGCGTGACTGCGCCACGTGGTGGGGTCGGTAGCATCAAGCACCGGCCCCCCGGGCACGCCTGGCCCGCCCACCGCCGGTCGATTCCGCCGGAGGTGCCCCATGAGCGCAGAGGCCACCAACCCCGAGGCCGCCCCCACCGACGTGACCGTCCGCAGACGCGGACGCGCCCGGATCGATCTGCGCCGCCTCGGCCGCGCCGCCCTGCTGAACGCCACCGCCGGACCGGCACCCCGTGACCGGCTCCCCGACGCCATCAGCCACGTCACGGAGGCGCACCGCGCCCACCATCCCGAGGCCGACCCGACGGTGCTCGGCCGGGCGTACGCCCTCGCCGAGTCCTCGCACCGAGGCCAGTTCCGCAAGAGCGGCGAGCCGTACATCACCCACCCGCTCGCCGTCACCCTCATCCTCGCCGAGCTCGGCGCGGAGACCACCACCCTGACCGCCTCCCTCCTCCACGACACCGTCGAGGACACCGAGGTGACGCTCGACCAGGTGCGCCGCGAGTTCGGCGACGAGGTCGCCTACCTCGTCGACGGCGTCACCAAGGTCGAGAAGATCGACTACGGCGCCGCCGCCGAGCCCGAGACCTTCCGCAAGATGCTCGTCGCCACCGGCAGCGACGTCCGGGTCATGTCGATCAAGCTCGCCGACCGCCTCCACAACATGCGCACCCTCGGCGTGATGCGCCCCGAGAAACAGGCCAGGATCGCCAAGGTCACCCGCGACGTCCTCATCCCGCTCGCCGAGCGGCTCGGCGTCCAGGCCCTCAAGACCGAGCTGGAGGACCTCGTCTTCGCGATCCTCCACCCCGAGGAGTACGAGACCACCCGCGCGCTCATCGCGGACCACCCCGGCGCCGGCGACGAGCTCGGCGCCGTCGCCGAACAGGCCGCCGCCGTCCTGCGCGAGGCCGGCATCGGCGCCGAGGTCCTCGTCCGCCCCCGGCACTTCGTCTCCGTCCACCGCGTCCGCCTCAAGCGCGGCGAGCTGCGCGGCTGCGACTTCGGGCGGCTCCTCGTCCTCGTCGCCGAGGACGCCGACTGCTACGCGGTCCTCGGCGAGCTCCACACCTGCTTCACCCCGGTGATCTCCGAGTTCAAGGACTTCATCGCGGCCCCCAAGTTCAACCTGTACCAGTCCCTGCACACCGCGATCGCCGCCCCCGACGGCGCCGTCGCCGAGGTCCTCATCCGCACCCACCGGATGCACAAGGTCGCCGAGGCCGGAGTCGTCGCCCTCGGCAACCCCCACGTGGGCCAGGAACCGGACGGCCCCCTCCAGGGGGCCGGCCTTCCGGGGACCGACGACGGCGAGCGCGTCGACCCCACCCGCCCCGGCTGGCTCTCCCGCCTCCTCGACTGGCAGCAGTCCGCCCCCGACCCCGACACCTTCTGGACCTCGCTCCGCGCCGACCTCGCCGAGGACGACGAGATCACCGTCTTCCGCGCCGACGGCAGCGCCCCCGGCACGATCAGCCTGCCCGCCGGCGCCAGCTGCGTCGACGCCGCGTACGCACAGCACGGCGAGGCCGCCCACGGCTGTCTCGGCGCCCGCGTCAACGGCCGCCTCGCGCCGCTCAGCACCGTCCTCGGCGACGGCGACACCGTCCAGCTCCTCCTCGCCCAGGACGCCGTCTCCGGGCCGTCCCCGGAGTGGCTGGACCACGCCCGTACGCCCGCCGCCCGGATCGCGATCACCGGCTGGCTCCAGGCGCACCCCGAGAGCGCCGCACCGCCCGCCGCCCCCACCGACCCCCGGCCGCAGCCCAGCGTCCCCGCCGACCGCCGCCCCGGCGCCGAACTCCACGCCGACCTGGACGGCGAGCCGCCCGCCGCCGTCCGGCCCGCGGGGTGCTGCACCCCCGTACCGCCCGACGAGATCACCGGCTTCCGGGTGCGCGGCGGATCGGTCACCGTCCACCGCGCCCGCTGCTCCGCCGTCGACGCCATGCGCGGCCTCGGCCGCGAGCCCGTCGCCGTCCGCTGGGGCGACACCCCGCAGGGCCGCGTCACCCTCGTCGCCGAGTCCTTCGGACGCCCCGGACTCCTCGCCGACCTCACCGAGGCCATCGCCACCTTCGGCGCCGCCGTCGTCTCCGCGAACGTCGAGCCCCCCAGCGAACAGCGGGTCCGCCACACCTACACCCTCCACCTCCCCGACGCGGCCGGCCTCACCGCCCTCATGAAGGCCATGCGAGACGTCCCCGGCGTCTACGACGTCAGCCGCGCCCACCCTCCACGCGGCCTGAACTGACCCCACGGCTCCGGCCGCCGGTGACTGGCGCGGCCGGGGCCGACGCCGCTGCTTCGGCTGCCGGTGACCGGTGCGGCCGGGGCCGACACCGCTGCTTCGGCTGCCGGTGACTGGCGCGGCCTGAACTGACGCCACGGCTCCGGCCGCCGGTGACTGGCGCGGCCGGGGCCGACGCAGCCGCTTCGGCTGCCCGCTCCTCGCGTGGCCGGGGCCCGACCACCGTCCTCGGGTGACCACGCGCGGTCTGAGCGGACCACCGCCCTCGGGTGATCGGCTTCGGGCGCCTGGCCCCGGCGCCTGCCTCCTGGCACACGCCCCTTGCGCGGCCTGGGCCGCCCCCCTGCCCTCGGGCGACCCTTCAGGCATCCGCCTTCGGGCGACCGTCTCCCGGAGCCCGCCTCCTGGCGACCTTCTCCCGGCGACCTTCTCCCGGCGCCCGCCACTCGCGCGGCCCGAGCCGACGACCCCCTTCGGGTGGCCGGGCCGCGCGCCGCCCCGGTGTGCGGCGGCAGCACTGGTAGCCGTAGGGCGATTCCTCCGGAAAGGCCCTGGCCCATGCCGCTCGTCCGAACCCCCCTGCCCCGCGCGCGGTGGCTCCGCTCCGCCGTCCTGGTCGCCGCGTCGGCCGGGCTGGTCGCCGCCGCGCTGCCCGCCCCGGCGCCGCTCGGCATCGGGGACCCGCTCTTCCCGCAGCTCGGCAACCCCGGCTACGACGTCCTCGCGTACACGCTCGACGTCACCTACCCGGGGGTCAACACGAAGCCGCTCGCCGCCGTCACCAGGATCGACGCCCGCGCCACCGACGACCTGGAGCGGCTCAACCTCGACTTCACCCACGGCACGGTCTCCGCCGTCACCGTCGACGGCCTGCCCGCCGAGTACACCAGCAGCGGCGAGGACCTGGTGGTCACCCCGGTCGTCCCGATCGACGCGGGGGAGGAGGTCGAGATCGCCGTCACCCACACCAGCGATCCCACCGGCCCCGCCGAGACCGGCGGCTGGGTCCGCACCGGCGACGGCCTCGCCATGGCCAACCAGGCCGACGCCGGCCACCGGGTCTTCCCCTCCAACGACCACCCCTCGGACAAGGCGTACTTCACCTTCCGGATCACCGCCCCGAGCGAGCTCACCGTCGTCGCCAACGGCCTCCCCGAGGGCCGCGTCGACCACGGCGCCACCACCACCTGGACGTACCGCACCCGGCACCCCATGGCCACGGAGCTCGCCCAGATCTCCATCGGCCGCTCCACCGTCGTCCACCGCGCCGGCCCCCACGGGCTGCCCGTACGGGACGTGGTGGCCACCGCCGACCGGCAGCTCATGGAGCCCTGGCTGCGCCGCACCCCCGGCCACCTGGAGTGGATGGAGAAGCAGGTCGGCCCGTACCCCTTCGAGACGTACGGGGTGCTCATCGCCGACGCGGACACCGGCTTCGAGCTGGAGACCCAGACCCTCTCGCTCTTCGAGCGCGGCCTCTTCACCGAGCCCGTCTTCCCGGAGTGGTACGTCGACTCCGTCATGGTCCACGAGCTGGCCCACCAGTGGTTCGGCGACAGCGTCTCGCCCCGCGCCTGGTCCGACCTGTGGCTCAACGAGGGACACGCCAGCTGGTACGAGGCGCTGTACGCCGAGGAGACCGCCGGCAAGTCCCTGGAGCGGCGCATGAAGGCCGCCTACGCCTCCTCCGACGGCTGGCGCGCCGCCGGCGGGCCGCCGGCCGCCCCCGAGCCCCCCTCGCCCGATCACAAGATCAGCCTCTTCCGGCCCGTCGTCTACGACGGCAGCGCCCTCGTCCTCTACGCGCTCCGCCAGGAGATCGGCACCGAGGCCTTCCAGCGCCTGGAGCGCCGCTGGGTCGCCGAGCACCGGGACGGCACCGCCACCACCGCCGACTTCATCGCGCTCGCCGGCGAGGTCGCCGGCCGGGACCTCACCGCCTTCCTCCACGCCTGGCTGTACGAGGCGAAGACCCCGCCCATGCCCGGACACCCGGACTGGCGCAGCCGCCCCGCCGAGACCACGCGGACCGCGCCGAAACCCCGGTGAGGCCCCGGCGGGAACCGCACCGGAATCCGGGTGACGACTCGGCGGGAACCGCACCGGAACCGGGGCGGCGGCCCCGGCGGGAACCGCATCGAAACCGGGGTGACGCCCCCGGCGCGGCCGTGTCACCATCTTCAGGTCGGCGACGCGGCCGCGGCCGGGAATCTTCCGGTGCCCGCAGGCGTTGTGACCGGCACAGACACACATCTCCACCCATCGACGTTAGGACCCAATGACCTCCTCTTCTTCCCCTTCCCAGGACGAGCAGAGCTTCGCGGAGACGAGCCGTACCGAGAGCCTTCGGGCCGATGCCCTGATGGAAGAGGACGTCGCCTGGAGCCACGAGATCGACGGAGAGCGGGACGGCGACCAGTTCGACCGCTCCGAGCGCGCGGCCCTGCGCCGTGTCGCGGGCCTCTCCACCGAGCTCGAGGACGTCACCGAGGTCGAGTACCGCCAGCTGCGCCTCGAGCGCGTCGTGCTGGTCGGTGTCTGGACCTCCGGGACGGTGCAGGACGCGGAGAACTCCCTCGCGGAGCTCGCTGCCCTCGCCGAGACGGCGGGCGCCCTCGTGCTCGACGGCGTGATCCAGCGCCGCGACAAGCCGGACCCGGCCACCTTCATCGGCTCGGGCAAGGCGCGCGAGCTGCGCGACATCGTGCTCGAGACCGGCGCCGACACCGTCGTCTGCGACGGCGAGCTCAGCCCCGGCCAGCTCATCGCCCTCGAAGACGTCGTCAAGGTGAAGGTGGTCGACCGGACCGCCCTCATCCTCGACATCTTCGCCCAGCACGCCAAGTCCCGAGAGGGCAAGGCGCAGGTCGCGCTCGCGCAGATGCAGTACATGCTGCCGCGACTGCGCGGCTGGGGTCAGTCGCTCTCCCGTCAGATGGGCGGCGGCGGCGGTGGCGGCATGGCCACCCGCGGTCCCGGTGAGACCAAGATCGAGACCGACCGGCGCCGCATCCGCGAGAAGATGGCGAAGATGCGCCGGGAGATCGCGGAGATGAAGACCGGCCGCGACATCAAGCGGCAGGAGCGCCGCCGCAACAAGGTGCCGTCGGTCGCCATCGCCGGATACACCAACGCCGGCAAGTCCTCCCTGCTCAACCGGCTCACGGGCGCGGGCGTGCTGGTGGAGAACGCGCTGTTCGCCACCCTCGACCCGACCGTCCGCCGGGCCGAGACGCCCACCGGCCGGGTCTACACCCTGGCCGACACCGTCGGCTTCGTCCGGCACCTGCCGCACCACCTGGTCGAGGCGTTCCGCTCCACGATGGAGGAGGTCGCCGAGTCCGACCTCATCCTGCACGTCGTGGACGGCTCGCACCCCGCCCCGGAGGAGCAGCTGGCCGCCGTGCGCGAGGTCTTCCGGGACGTCGGCGCGGTGGACGTGCCGGAGATCGTCATCATCAACAAGGCCGACGCGGCCGACCCGCTGGTCCTCCAGCGTCTGCTGCGGATGGAGAAGCACTCCCTCGTGGTCTCGGCCCGCTCGGGCCAGGGCATCGACGAGCTGCTCGCGCTCATCGACTCCGAGCTGCCGCGCCCGGAGGTCGAGCTGGAGGTCCTCGTGCCGTACACGCAGGGCGGTCTGGTCTCGCGGGTGCACGCCGAGGGCGAGGTGCAGTCCGAGGAGCACACCCCGGAGGGCACCCTGCTCAAGGCCCGTGTGCACGAGGAACTGGCGGCGCTGCTCGCGCCGTACGTCCCGGCCGCGCACTGATCCACGGCAGTACGCCAGAGGGCGCTGCCCCTCCCGTCACGGGAGGGGCAGCGCCCTCTGGCGTTTTTCTCCAGGCCCTCGGATCAGCGGGCGAACTTCTTGCTGACCATCTCGTGGACCGCCTGGGCGCCGCGGCCCAGCTGGGGTCCGGCGAGCCAGCCGTTGCCGCCGGCCGGGCCGATCGACGTGTTCGACACGAGCGCCGTCTTGCCGTTCGGCAGCACGCGGAACCAGCCGCCGCCGGACGAACCGCCGGTCATGGTGCAGCCGATCCGGTACATCGTCGGCGTGGCCGGAGCCGTGGTGAGCCGCGTCGGCCGGTCGAGGCACTTGTGCATGATCATGCCGTTGTACGGCGGCGCCGCCGGGTAGCCCCAGGCGCCCATCGTCCCGGACTGCGCGGCCGTCGGCGCGGAGAAGTCGACCGGCAGGGCGGCGCCGACGGTCTCCTCCAGGGACTTCGAACCACGCTCCGGCTGCACGTGCAGCACGGCGTAGTCGTACGGCCAGGCCTGGTTGGTGCCGCCCGCGTTGATCCACTCGCCCGAGGTCACGGCCCAGTCGGCCCAGAACTGGCCGTAGGGGTACACCTCCTGCGGCTGCGCGTTCTGGAGCGCGGCGGGGGACTTGCCCAGGTCGTTGAAGGCCGGGACGAAGGCGATGTTGCGGTACCAGCCGCCCTTCTTGCCCGCGTGGACGCAGTGGCCGGCCGTCCAGACCAGGTTGGACTTCCCGGGGTGGCGCGGGTCCTTCACGATGGTGCCGGAGCAGACCATGGAGCCCTCGGGCGAGTCGAAGAAGATCTTGCCGACCGGGGCCGCGTGGCTGTGGTACGGCGTCTTCTCGCGCTGCGCGGTGACGGGCCGGGGCGTCGGGTCGGTGCCGCCGGTGCCGGCCTGCGCGGTGATCGTCTGGTCCGGGCTCTTCGCCGACTGCATGCGCGCCGGGTCCCAGAGTCCTTCGATGACCGGGTTGACGAAGTCCTGGGCCTCACGGAGCCACTTGTCGCGGTCCCAGTTCTTCCACTCGCCGTTCTTCCACTTGTCCAGGTCGACGCCGTGCTTCTTGAGCTTGTCGGCGAGGTCCTTGGTGAGGTCGGCGCCGGCGTCGCCGCCGTCGGTGGCGGGTGCGGAGCTGCTCGCTCCGGTGGCCGGCTTGGAGTCGGCCGGGGTCTCGGTGGGGCCGCAGGCCGTGGTGGTCAGCGCGAGCGCGGTGACCAGGCCGAGGGCGGCGGGTATGAGCCGTACAGAACGCATGAAGACATTCCCCGTTGGTATTGCCATGGACGTGTCATGAGCGGTGCACAGTATGCCGGTTGTGCGGAACGCGGAGGGAGGCGGGACCCTGGGGCCCCGCCTCCCCGGCATGCCGTGCCTACTGGCCGGCGTACTTCTTGCTGACCTCTTCGTAGACGGCCTTGGCCTCAGGACCGAAGCGCGGACCCGCGAGCCAACCCGCCGTCGACGGGCCGATCGAGGTGTTCGACACCAGCGCCGGCTTGCCGTCGGCACCCTTGGCGACCCAACCGCCGCCGGACGAACCGCCGGTCATCGTGCAGCCGATCCGGTACATCGTCGGCTGCTCGGCCTTCAGGGACAGCCGGCCCGGCTTGTCCTGGCACTGGAACATCTTCTGGCCGTCGAACGGCGGCGCCGCCGGGTAGCCGGTCGCCGTCATGCCCGCGATCTTCGGCACCGCGGGGGCGTTGAAGTTCACCGGGAGCGCCGAACCGACCGTCTCCTCCAGCGACTTGCCCGAGCCGCCCTTCTCCGGGGTCACCTTGATGACCGCGAAGTCGTACGGAGCGCCGGCGCCGCCGGTGGACGCACCCTCGGCGATCCACTGGTCGGAGGTCTTGACCCAGTCCGCCCACCACACGCCGTACGGCGCGATCTGCTCCCGCGTCGCCTTCTCCAGCGCGGAGGTCTCCATCGCCGAGTCGTTGTACGAGGGCACGAAGGCGATGTTGCGGTACCAGCCGCCCTGCTTGCCCTTGTGCACGCAGTGCCCGGCCGTCCAGACCAGGTTGGACTTGCCCGGGTGGGCGGGGTCCTGCACGACCGTGGCCGAGCAGACCATCGAGCCCTCGGGGCTGTCGAAGAAGACCTTGCCGGACTCGGCGGCGTTGGCGTGGTACTGCGCCGCCACCGCCTTCGCCTTCACCGGGTCCGGAGTCGGGTCGGTGACACCCTTGTCGCCCGAGATGTCCTCCTCCTCGACCGGCTTGTCGGGACGCTCGGCCTCGCGCATCCGGTCCGGGTCCCAGAGGTCCTCGATGATCGGGTTGACGAAGTCCTTGGCCTCACGGAGCCACTTGTCGCGGTCCCAGTTCTTCCACTCGCCGTTCCGCCACTTGTCGAGGTCGATCCCGTGTTCCTTCAGACGGTTCTTCAGGTCCTCCGGAATCTTGATCTTGTTCGGGTCCAGGCTCACGGGTGCAACGGGCTTGTCTCCCCCCGCGTTCTCCTCGCTCGGACCGCAGCCGGTGACGGTGAGCGTCAGCGCCGCGACGGCGGAAGCCGCCATCAGCAGCGGACGAATCGATCGCATCTGGTGATCCCCCTGGGACTACGTCAACGTGTGCATGGGCGAACAGCGGCCGGTCCTCGCGGACACGGCCGACGGCCCCCACTATGCCGGTGCCGGAGGGGACGGTACGCGCCCCGTCCACGGTTCCGGGCATCGTTCAGCCGTTGCCGTGCCGTGATCCGGGACACGCCAAGTTCCTGCCTCCCGGCCCGTGATCCCCGGCAGTTCCCGTCGTTGGTACGTACGGGGGACACGACGGTGGCGTTCAGGGCGGCCCTTGCGGCGGCTCCGCGACGTCCCGATGTGCAACGCAACTGTTACCGCGGGAGGACACCGAGCCGTGGCCGTGACCGAATCAGCTCCGGCCGTTCCACCGGCCGCGCGCACGCAGACCCGGCCGACGGACCAAGGGGGCGAGTACGAGGGCATCCTGCGCCGCCAGTCCCAGCGCGAGTCCGCCGCGCGCACCTACGCCCGATCCCTTCCGATCGTCCCCGTGCGGGCCCGGGGGCTGACCATCGAGGGCGCCGACGGCCGCCGCTACCTGGACTGCCTGTCCGGCGCCGGGACACTCGCCCTCGGCCACAACCACCCCGTGGTCCTGGAAGCCATCAGGAAGGTCCTCGACTCGGGGGCGCCCCTCCACGTCCTCGACCTCGCCACCCCCGTCAAGGACGCCTTCACCTCCGAACTGTTCGCCACCCTCCCCGGCGAACTCGCCGACGACGCCCGCATCCAGTTCTGCGGACCGGCGGGCACCGACGCCGTCGAGGCGGCCCTCAAGCTCGTCCGGACGGCCACCGGCCGGAGCGGCCTCCTCGCCTTCACCGGCGCCTACCACGGCATGACGGCCGGAGCCCTCGACGCCTCCGGAGGAGCGACCGACGTCCGCGTGACCCGGCTGCCCTACCCCCAGCGGTACCGCTGCCCCTTCGGCGTCGGCGGCGAGCGCGGCGCCGAACTGGCCGCCCACTGGACCGAGAACCTCCTCGACGACCCCAAGAGCGGCGTCACCACCCCCGCCGGAATGATCGTCGAGGCCGTCCAGGGCGAGGGCGGCGTCATCCCCGCCCCCGACGACTGGATGCGCCGGATGCGCCGCATCACCGCCGACCGCTCCATCCCCCTGATCGTCGACGAGGTCCAGACCGGGGTCGGCCGCACCGGCACCTTCTGGGCCGTCGAGCACAGCGGCGTCGTGCCCGACGTCATGGTCCTCTCCAAAGCCATCGGCGGCTCCCTCCCGCTCGCGGTCATCGTCTACAGCTCGGCGCTCGACGCCTGGGAACCCGGCGCCCACGCCGGCACCTTCCGAGGCAACCAGCTCGCCATGGCCGCCGGCACCGCCACCCTCGCGTACGTCCGCGAGAACAAACTCGCCGAACGGGCCGGCACCCTCGGCGCCCACATCCTCGGCCGACTCCAGGGCCTCGCCACCGACCACCCCTGCGTCGGCGACGTCCGCGGCCGGGGCCTGATGATCGGCGTCGAACTCGTCGATCCCGACGCCGCCGGACCGCACGACACCGCACCGCCCCCCGCCCCCGCCCTGGCCCTCGCCGTCCAGCAGGAGTGCCTCGCCCGCGGCCTCATCGTCGAACTCGGCGGCCGCCACTCGGCGGTGGTCCGGCTCCTGCCCCCGCTCACCCTCACCGACGAGCAGGCCACCGCCGTCCTCGACCGCTTCGCCGACGCCCTGGCCGCGGCCGAACGGGCCCACACCCCCCACCCGCCCGCCTCCCGCCGGGCCACGACCCCCCGGAACGCCGCGGACCGTCCCACCGGCCCCACCCCCAAGGAAGCCCCGTGAACGCCACCCCCACCTCCCCGGCCCCCACCACCGAACCCCCCCACACCCCCACCCCCCTCCATCCGGAGCCCTTCCACCCCACCCCCCTCCACCCGGGAGCCCTCCACCCCGAAGCGCTCCACACGGGAGTCCTCCACCCCGAAGCGCCCCCCAGCGGGCACCGGAACAACCCCACCCCTCGCCCGGAGCCACTCCGGCCTGAAAACCTCGACCCGGCTCCCCTCACCCCCGAGCCCTCCGACCGAGAACCGCTCGACCCCGAGACGTTCGGCCCCCAGACGTTCGGCCCCGATCTGCTCGACTCCGAAGCGTTCGACTCCGAGGCGTTCGGCTCGGAAGCGTTCGGCTCGGAAGCGCTCGGCGCCGAAGCGTTCGGCCGAGAAGCGCTTGCTTCCGAAGCGCTCGGCTCCGAAGCGCTCGGCTCCGATTCGCGCGGCTCCGATTCGCGCGGCCCGGAGCCGCTCGACGCCGGGGTGTTCGGCCGGGAAGCACTCGCTTCCGAGACGTTCAAGCCCGATCTGCTCGGCTCGGATCCGCTCGGCCCTGAGGCTTTCGGCTCCGAGATGCTCGCCTCCGAGGCTTTCGGCTCCGAGGCGTTCGCCTCTGAGACGTTCGGCCCGGGGGCACGGGCCGCCGAGGAACACACGGTCCCGCGCCAGCACGCCGGACCGTACGAGCCCCGGACGCCCCGCCCGGCCGGTGGCCCCGACCCGCTGGACGACCCCGACCCGCAGCGCGCCGCCGATGGCGCCGCCGTCGAGAACCTCCTCCGCTGCTGGGTCCGGGAGAAGAACCTCCCGGCACCCGGCTCCGCCACCCTGCGCATCCCCCTCGACGCCAGCGGCACCGCCCTCCTCGTCCCCGTCCGCTACTGGTCACCCACCGGCTGGCACCGCTTCGGGGCCCCCGCCCTCGAAGGGCTCCCGGCCTCGGCGCCGGCCGCCGACGCCGTCACGGTGGCCGCTCTGCTCAGCCGGGAGACCGGCCGCGCCGAGGGCACCGAGCTCGTCGGCCGGGTCGCGGACTCCGCCCGCCGCACCGCCGACTTCCTGACCGAGTGCCGCCGCCGGCCCCAACCACACCCGGACGCCGACCTCTTCCTCGCCGCCGAGCAGGCGCTGCTGCTCGGCCACCCGCTCCACCCCACCCCCAAGAGCCGCGAAGGACTCTCCGAGGCAGAGGGACGGATCTACTCACCCGAACTCCACGGCTCCTTCCCCCTCCACTGGTTCGCCGTCGACCGCACCCTCCTCGCCACCGACTCCGCCTGGACCGAACAGGGCCGGCCCGTCAGCGCCGAACAACTCGCCTCGGGTCTCACCGAAGGGCTCGCGCTCCCCGCCGGCACCGCACCGCTGCCCCTGCACCCCTGGCAGGCCCGCGAACTCCTGCACCGCCCCGACGTCCGGGCCCTCCTCGACGCCGGACTCCTCCACGACCTCGGTCTCCACGGCAGCCCCTGGCACCCCACCTCCTCCGTCCGCACCGTGCACCGCCCGGGCGCCCGGGCCATGCTCAAGCTCTCCCTCGGCCTGCGCATCACCAACTCCCGCCGGGAGAACCTCCGCAAGGAACTCCACCGCGGCGTCGAGGTCCACCGGCTGCTCCGTACCGGCCTCGTCGACGAGTGGCAGGCCGCCCACCCGGGCTTCGACATCGTCCGCGACCCCGCCTGGCTCGCCGTCGACGCCCCCGACGGCACCCCCGTCCCCGGCCTCGACGTCATGATCCGCCACAACCCCTTCGGGCCCGGCGACGACGCCGTCTGCATCGCCTCCCTCACGACACCCCGCCCCTGGCCCGGAGCCACCACCATGCGCTCCCGGCTCGCCGACGTCATCGGCCGGCTCTCCGTCCGCACCGGCCGTCCCACGACCGCCGTCGCCACCGAGTGGTTCCTCCGCTACCTCGATCAGGTCATCCGCCCCGTCCTCTGGCTCGACGGTCATGCCGGCATCGCCCTGGAGGCCCACCAGCAGAACACCCTGGTGCTCCTGGACCCGGACGGCTGGCCGATCGGCGGCCGCTACCGTGACAACCAGGGCTACTACTTCCGCGAGTCCCACCGGGGCGAGCTGGAGAGCCGCCTCCCCGGCATCGGCGCCGACAGCGACACCTTCGTCTCCGACCAGGTCACCGACGAGCGCTTCGCCTACTACCTCGGCATCAACAACGTCCTCGGTCTGATCGGCGCCTTCGGCGCCCAGCACCTCGCCGACGAACGCGTCCTGCTCGCCGCCTTCCGCAGCTTCCTCACCTCCTCCACCAGCCTGGGCTCGCCCCTTCCGCACCGGCTCCTGGAAGCCGCGACCCTGCGCACCAAGGCCAATCTCCTCACCCGCCTGCACGGCCTGGACGAGCTCGTCGGGCCCGTCGACACCCAGTCCGTGTACGTCACCGTCACCAACCCCCTCCGTACCTGAAACCGCCGACGGCGCCCCACGCCCCGACCGCACCGCCGAGAGGAGAGCGACACCGTGTCACCCACCCGCCCACCGGTCGACCCGCCCGGGGACGACACCCTGGACCTGAGGGTCGACGACCTCGTCGCCCTCCTCGACGGCGACCTGCTGGACTCCGTCGCCGCCTGGGGGCCCGTCTCCACCCCCGCGGGCTCCTTCCGGCTCCTACCCGTGCGACTCGAACGGGACCTGCCGCTGCTCACCCGGTGGATGAACGACCCCGCGGTCGCCGCCTTCTGGGAGCTCGCCGGACCCGACACCGTCACCGCCGAGCACGTCCGTGCCCAACTGGAGGGCGACGGCCGGAGCGTCCCCTGCCTCGGCGTCCTCGACGGCACACCCATGAGCTACTTCGAGATCTACCGCGCCGATCTCGACCCGCTCGCCCGGCACTACCCGGCGCTTCCCCACGACACGGGTATCCACCTGCTGATCGGAGGCGTCACCGACCGGGGGCGCGGCGTCGGCACCACGCTGCTGCGCGCCGTCGCCGATCTGGTCCTCGACCACCGTCCCCGCTGCACCCGCGTCCTCGCCGAACCCGACATCCGTAACACCCCCTCCGTCTCCGCGTTCCTCAGCGGCGGCTTCCGCTTCGCGGCGGAAGTCGACCTTCCCGACAAAAGAGCCGCGCTCATGATCCGTGACCGGGCCCTGCGTCACGTTCTGTGAACACCCCCTGTCTCGCAAACTCCGCTCGTCCCCCAGCGGTTCCCACCCCGAGGAGTCCTCGTGTCGACATCCCCTGCACCTCACGACTCCGCACGACCCGCCCCTCCCGCCCCGGCTCCCACCACCGGCCCCGTGCCGGCACCCGAACTGCTCGCGCCCCCCGAGCTGAACGCCGCCGCCTGGGCACGGGCGTCCTCCCGCCTCCTCGCCAAGGCCCTCTCCGAGTTCGCCTACGAGGAGATCGTCGAACCCGTCCCCATGGACGAAGGAGAGCCCGACCGTCACGCACTCCGCCTCGACGACGGCACCACGCTCACCTTCCGTGCCCGCCGCGGCGCCTACGGCAGCTGGCGCGTCACCGTCGGCTCGATCACCCACGAGGGCCGGCCCCTCACCGACCCCTTCGAATTCCTGCTCCGTGCCCGCCGCCTCCTCCAACTCGACGGCGCCACCCTCGGCCATCTGATCCGCGAGCTCTCCACGACGCTCGCCGCCGACGCCCGCCTCGACCACACGGCCCTCACCGCCGCCCGCCTGGCCGAGCTCTCCTACGCGGAACTCGAAGGCCACCAGACCGGCCACCCCTGGCTCGTCCTCAACAAAGGCCGCATCGGCTTCTCCGCCACCGACGCCGCCCGCTGGGCACCCGAGGCCCGCCGCGCGACCCGACTGCCGTGGATCGCCGTCAGCAACCGCCTCGCCGCCTACCGGGGAGTGCCCGGCCTCGACACCCCCGACCTGCTGTACGCCAGGGAACTCGACCCCGAGACGCACGCCGCCTTCCGCGCGGCGCTGACCGCCCGCGGCCACGAACCCGACGGCTACCTCCTGCTGCCCGTCCACCCCTGGCAGTGGGACGAGATCCTGCTGCCGCTCTACGCCTCGGCCATCGCCGCCGGAACCATCGTCCCGCTCCCCGCCGACGGTGATCTGCGTCTGCCGCAGCAGTCCGTCCGCACCTTCCTCAACACCAGTCGCCCCGACCGGCACACCGTCAAACTGCCGCTGTCGGTGCTCAACACCCTCGTCTGGCGCGGACTGCCCACCGAGCGGACCCTCGCCGCGCCCGCCGTGACCGCCTGGGTCCAGGGCCTGCGCGAGGACGACCCGTTCCTGCGGGACGAGTGCGGAGTGATCCTCCTCGGCGAGGTCGCCTCCGTCACGGTCGAGCACCCCCTGTACGACCGGCTGCCCGAAGTCCCGTACCAGTACAAGGAACTGCTCGGCGCGATCTGGCGCGAACCGCTGCGGCTGCCCCCGGGCGAGCGGGCCCGCACCCTCGCCTCCCTCCTCCACACCGACCCCGAAGGGCGGGCGTTCGTCGCCGAGCTCGTCGAGCGCTCCGGGCTCGCCCCGGCCGTCTGGCTCCAGCACCTCTTCACCGCACTGCTCCCCCCGCTGCTGCACTTCCTCTACCGGTACGGCACCGTCTTCTCGCCTCACGGAGAGAACGCCATCGTCGTGTACGACGGCGACGACGTCCCCGTGCGCCTGGCGATCAAGGACTTCGTCGACGATGTGAACATCTGTGCCCAGCCCCTTCCCGAACACGCCACCCTTTCGGATGATGTCCGCGCCGTCCTGTTGACGGAGGAGCCCGGCTTCCTGATCCAGTTCATCCATTCGGGGCTCTTCGTCGGAGTCTTCCGTTACCTGGCGCCGCTGTGCGAGGAACAACTCGGCGTGCCCGAAGAGGACTTCTGGAGCCTCGTCCGGGCGGAGATCCTGCGGCACCAGACGCGCTTCCCCGAGCTGAAGGAACGGTTCGAGCTCTTCGACCTCCTGACCCCGCGGATCGAGCGGCTCTGTCTCAACCGCAACCGTCTGCACCTGGACGGATACCGGGACCGGCCCGAGCGTCCGCACGCGGCCGTCCACGGCACCGTCCCCAACCCGCTCGCGTGAGGTGTGCGCGTGCCCCGACTGTCAGTGCCGCCCCGTAGGCTGGAAGGGCTATGACGAAGCCATCCCTCCCCGACCTCCTCCACGCCGCCGTCACCGCCGTCGGCGGCACGGAGCGGCCCGGCCAGGTCACCATGGCCGAGGCCGTGGCCGAGGCCATCGACGACAACTCCCACCTCCTCGTCCAGGCCGGCACCGGCACGGGCAAGTCGCTCGGCTATCTCGTGCCGGCGCTGGCCCAGGGCGAGCGGGTGGTGGTGGCCACGGCCACCCTGGCGCTCCAGCGCCAGCTCGTCGAGCGCGATCTTCCCCGGACGGTCGACGCGCTGCATCCGCAGCTGCGCCGCCGGCCGCAGTTCGCCATGCTCAAGGGCCGGTCGAACTACCTCTGTCTGCACCGGCTCCACGAAGGCGTCCCGCAGGACGAGGAGGAGGGCCTCTTCGACCCCTTCGAGGCGGCCGCGCCCACGAGCAAGCTGGGCCAGGACCTGCTGCGGCTGCGGGACTGGTCGGACGAGACGGAGACCGGCGACCGGGACGACCTGACGCCGGGCGTGTCCGACAAGGCCTGGGCCCAGGTCTCGGTCTCCTCCCGGGAGTGCCTCGGCGCGAGCAAGTGCGCGTACGGGCCGGAGTGCTTCGCCGAGGCGGCCCGCGAGCGTGCCAAGCTCGCGGACGTCGTCGTCACCAACCACGCCCTGCTCGCCATCGACGCCATCGAGGGCGCCCCGGTGCTCCCGCAGCACGAGGTGCTGATCGTCGACGAGGCCCACGAGCTGGTCTCCCGCGTCACGGGTGTCGCCACCGGCGAGCTCACGCCGGGCCAGGTCAACCGTGCGGTGCGCCGGGCCGCGAAGCTCGTGGACGAGAAGACGGCCGATCAGCTGCAGACGGCGGCGGAGGGCTTCGAGCGCGTCATGGAGCTGGCGCTGCCGGGCCGCCTGGAGGAGGTCCCGGAGGACCTCGCGTACGCGTTGATGGCCCTGCGGGACGCGGCCCGCGCCGTGATCACGGCCCTGGGCAACACCCGGGACCGGTCCGTGCAGGACGAGGACGCGGTCCGCAAGCAGGCGATGGCGTCCGTGGAGACCGTGCACGGCGTCGCGGAGCGGATCACCCACGGTTCCGAGTACGACGTCGTCTGGTACGAGCGTCACGACCGGTTCGGTGCCTCGCTGCGGGTCGCGCCGCTGACCGTTTCCGGGCTGCTGCGGGAGAAGCTGTTCACGGAGCGGTCTGTGGTGCTCGCCTCGGCCACGCTCAAGCTAGGCGGCGACTTCAACGGGGTCGGGGCCTCTCTCGGGCTGGCCCCCGAGGGCACCACAGGAGACGACCTGCCCGTCTGGAAGGGCATCGACGTCGGTTCCCCGTTCGACTATCCGAAGCAGGGCATCCTGTACGTCGCCAAGCACCTCTCGAAGCCCGCGCGCGACGGGCAGCGGGGCGACATGCTCGACGAGCTCACCGAGCTCATGCAGGCGGCCGGCGGGCGGACCCTCGGTCTCTTCTCCTCCATGCGCGCGGCGCAGCAGGCGGCGGAGGAACTGCGGACCCGGGTCCCGGAGCTGCCGATCCTGCTCCAGGGCGAGGACACGCTGGGCGAGCTGATCAAGAACTTCGCGGCCGATCCGAAGACCTGTCTCTTCGGCACGCTGTCGCTCTGGCAGGGGGTGGACGTCCCGGGGCCCAGCTGTCAGCTGGTCGTCATGGACAAGATCCCGTTCCCGCGCCCGGACGACCCGCTGATGAGTGCCCGGCAGAAGGCCGTCGAGGAGGCCGGGGGCAACGGCTTCATGGCGGTCGCGGCGACCCACGCGGCCTTGCTGATGGCCCAGGGCGCCGGCCGACTGGTGCGGGCCACCGGTGACCGGGGGGTCGTGGCGGTCCTCGATCCCCGGCTGGCCACGGCCCGCTACGGCAGCTATCTGAAGGCTTCACTGCCCGACTTCTGGTACACCACGGACCGCAACCAGGTACGGAAGTCGCTCGCGGCCATCGACGCCGCCTCGAAGACGACGGGGGCCTAGACAGCGGAGGCCCGGAGCGTCCTGTCCGACGGATTTCCTTCGTGCCAGGACACGGCAGGGCCCCGGGACCGGCGCAGGGGGTCCCGGGGCCCGGTCAGAGCCGACGGGGAGGGTCACACCCGCCGCAGCACCGCCACGACCTTGCCGAGGATGGTGGCCTCGTCGCCGGGGATGGGCTGGTACGCCGAGTTGTGCGGAAGCAGCCAGACGTGGCCGTCCTCACGCTTGAAGCGCTTGACGGTGGCCTCGCCGTCGAGCATCGCGGCGACGATGTCGCCGTTCTCCGCGACGGGCTGGCGGCGGACGGTGACCCAGTCCCCGTCACAGATGGCGGCCTCGATCATCGAGTCGCCGACGACCTTCAGGACGAACAGCTCGCCGTCGCCGACCAGCTGGCGGGGGAGGGGGAAGACGTCCTCGACGGACTCCTCGGCCAGGATCGGGCCACCGGCCGCGATCCGGCCGACCAGCGGGACGTACGACGCGGCCGGCTTGCCGGTGGTGTCCGTCGGCTGGGTGCTCGGCTGGTCGGAGCCGCGGACCTCGTACGCGCGGGGCCGGTGCGGGTCGCGACGGAGGAAGCCCTTGCGCTCCAGCGCCATGAGCTGGTGCGCCACGGAGGAGGTGCTGGAGAGGCCGACGGCCTGACCGATCTCCCGCATCGACGGCGGGTAGCCGCGCCGCTGGACCGAGTCGCGGATGACTTCGATGACCCTGCGCTGCCGGTCCGTGAGACCGGAGCTGTCGGCGCGGATGCCTGGAGGTCGCCCGGGGAGGGCGCGGGCGGGTCGCCCGGGCTCCTCGCCGTTCATGCTTACGTCGTTCATGGCGTGCACCGGCTCGAGTCGGCCCTGGGAGCGGTCCTGGGCGGTGATGGTGGCACTGTCTGCGGTGGTGGTCACGTCGTCGGCCCCTCTCGAATGGTCTCCCTGGCTGGCACAACGGTAGTGGCTTTCGAAAGGTTGCGCCAAACACACGTTCGAGTGAAAATTCGCGAATTGCCTTACGCGCGTATGTGTGGGGGTGTATGAGCACGCTTGTACCGCTGTCCCAAATCGGTCGTTAAGGTAGCCTTCGCCGCTGGGCCGCGCGCAACCGGTGCACCCCCCAATGTCGCACCCGGAGGCCTGAATCCGGGGCAGCGCCCGCGTCGCGACACGCGGAGGGTTCGAAACCGCCTCAACCCAAGATCTAGTGGTTGGATGGCATCGACCACCCAGGGATAGTGGTCCCGGTCTGCCGGGGGTGCTCGTATCGCCTATGCTGGTGGTCGCTTCGCAAGGCCTTGACGGGCCGTGCGAGGCTCGTCAGTCGTGCCGTGAGGAGGGTCGGAACCAATGCACTGCCCCTTCTGCAGGCACCCCGACAGCCGTGTCGTCGACAGTCGCACCACCGACGACGGGACGTCGATCCGACGCCGCCGCCAGTGCCCCGACTGCTCCCGTCGTTTCACGACGGTGGAGACGTGCTCGCTCATGGTGGTGAAGCGCTCCGGCGTCACCGAGCCCTTCAGCCGTACCAAGGTCATCTCCGGCGTTCGCAAGGCGTGCCAGGGGCGACCGGTCACGGAGGACGCCCTCGCCATGCTCGGCCAGCGGGTCGAGGAGGCGGTGCGCGCCACCGGGAGCGCCGAGCTGACCACCCACGACGTGGGCCTGGCCATCCTCGGCCCCCTGCAGGAGCTCGACCTCGTCGCGTACCTGCGCTTCGCGTCCGTGTACAAGGCTTTCGACAGCCTCGAAGACTTCGAGGCCGCCATCGCGGAACTCCGCGTGCGGCCTCCCGCTGAGAACGGGACCGGTGCGACCCCCGAGGTCCCCGTTCCCGCCACCGCCGCCGACTGATCGGCGGTCCGGGCCGCTCGACGGCCCGGCGACCGGCCGCCGTGCGGCCTGGTAGACGTGCCCCGGGTGACCCCTGCGGTCCCTGTGGCAGCAGTACAGAAAGACGTACAGAAGATGGTGCCCTGGGACTATCTGGGTGCCAAAGAGTGTTTTGCCCTTATATGGGAGGCGGCATGACAGAGACGGCGAGCGGCCCGGCACGTGGTTCCCGCACCAAGGGAGCCAAGTCGGCGAGCAAGGGCCTGCGTATCGAGCGCATCCACACCACCCCCGGCGTGCATCCGTACGACGAGGTGGCCTGGGAGCGCCGTGACGTCGTCATGACCAACTGGCGCGACGGCTCGATCAACTTCGAGCAGCGTGGCGTCGAGTTCCCCGACTTCTGGTCGGTGAACGCGGTCAACATCGTCACCAGCAAGTACTTCCGCGGTGCGGTCGGCACCCCGCAGCGCGAGACCGGTCTCAAGCAGCTCATCGACCGGATCGTGAAGACGTACACGAAGGCCGGCGAGGACTACGGCTACTTCGCCTCGCCCGCCGACGCCGAGATCTTCGAGCACGAGCTGGCCTACGCCCTCCTGCACCAGATCTTCAGCTTCAACTCGCCGGTCTGGTTCAACGTCGGCACGCCGCAGCCCCAGCAGGTCTCCGCCTGCTTCATCCTGTCCGTCGACGACTCCATGGAGTCCATCCTCGACTGGTACAAGGAAGAAGGCATGATCTTCAAGGGCGGCTCCGGCGCCGGCCTGAACCTCTCCCGCATCCGCTCCTCCAAGGAGCTGCTCTCCTCCGGCGGCAACGCCTCCGGTCCGGTCTCCTTCATGCGCGGCGCCGACGCCTCCGCGGGAACGATCAAGTCGGGCGGCGCCACCCGCCGCGCGGCCAAGATGGTCATCCTCGACGTCGACCACCCCGACATCGAGGACTTCATCGAGACCAAGGTCAAGGAGGAGGAGAAGATCCGCGCCCTCCGCGACGCGGGCTTCGACATGGACCTGGGCGGCGACGACATCACGTCCGTCCAGTACCAGAACGCCAACAACTCCGTCCGCGTGAACGACGAGTTCATGAAGGCCGTCGAGTCCGGCGGGAAGTTCGGCCTGCGCGCCCGCATGACCGGCGAGGTCATCGAGGAGGTCGACGCCAAGGCGCTCTTCCGCAAGATGGCCGAGGCCGCGTGGGCCTGTGCCGACCCGGGCATCCAGTACGACGACACGATCAACCACTGGCACACCTGCCCCGAGTCCGGCCGCATCAACGGCTCGAACCCGTGCAGCGAGTACATGCACCTGGACAACACGTCCTGCAACCTCGCCTCGCTGAACCTGATGAAGTTCCTCAAGGACGACGGCAAGGGCAACCAGTCCTTCGACGTCGAGCGCTTCGCCAAGGTCGTCGAGCTCGTCATCACCGCGATGGACATCTCCATCTGCTTCGCCGACTTCCCCACCCAGAAGATCGGCGAGAACACCCGCGCCTTCCGCCAGCTCGGCATCGGCTACGCCAACCTCGGCGCCCTGCTGATGGCGACCGGCCACGCGTACGACTCCGACGGCGGCCGCGCCCTGGCCGGCGCCATCACCTCCCTGATGACCGGCACCTCGTACAAGCGCTCCGCCGAACTCGCCGCGGTCGTCGGCGCGTACGACGGCTACGCCCTCAACGCCGAGCCGCACCAGCGCGTCATGCAGCAGCACGCCGACGAGAACACCAAGGCCGTCCGCTTCGACGACCTCGACTCGCCGATCTGGGCCGCCGCCACGGAGGCCTGGCAGGACGTCGTCCGCCTCGGCGCCAAGAACGGCTTCCGCAACGCCCAGGCCTCGGTCATCGCCCCCACCGGCACCATCGGTCTCGCGATGTCCTGCGACACCACCGGCCTCGAGCCCGACCTCGCCCTGGTCAAGTTCAAGAAGCTCGTCGGCGGCGGCTCGATGCAGATCGTCAACGGCACCGTCCCGCAGGCCCTGCGCCGCCTGGGCTACCACGAGGAGCAGATCGAGGCGATCGTCGCCCACATCGCCGAGCACGGCAACGTGGTCGACGCTCCCGGCCTGAAGACCGAGCACTACGAGGTCTTCGACTGCGCCATGGGCGAGCGCTCCATCTCCGCGATGGGCCACGTCCGCATGATGGCCGCCATCCAGCCGTGGATCTCGGGCGCCCTCTCCAAGACCGTGAACCTGCCGGAGACGGCCACGGTCGAGGACGTCGAGGAGGTCTACTTCGAGGCCTGGAAGATGGGCGTCAAGGCGCTCGCGATCTACCGCGACAACTGCAAGGTCGGCCAGCCGCTCTCCGCCAAGAAGAAGGAGGACGAGAAGGCCGAGGTCACCGCGAAGTCCGAGGCGACGATCCGCGAGGCCGTCGAGAAGGTCGTCGAGTACCGCCCGGTCCGCAAGCGCCTCCCCAAGGGCCGCCCGGGGATCACCACCTCCTTCACCGTCGGTGGCGCCGAGGGCTACATGACCGCCAACTCCTACCCGGACGACGGTCTCGGCGAGGTCTTCCTGAAGATGTCCAAGCAGGGCTCCACCCTCGCCGGCATGATGGACGCCTTCTCCATCGCCGTCTCCGTCGGCCTGCAGTACGGCGTCCCGCTCGAGACCTACGTCTCGAAGTTCACCAACATGCGCTTCGAGCCGGCCGGCATGACGGACGACCCGGACGTGCGGATGGCGCAGTCGATCGTCGACTACATCTTCCGCCGCCTGGCGCTGGACTTCCTGCCCTTCGAGACCCGCTCCGCCCTCGGCATCCACTCGGCCGAGGAGCGCCAGCGCCACCTGGACACCGGCTCGTACGAGCAGCCCGACGACGAGGACGTCGACGTCGAGGCCCTGGCCCAGTCCGCGCCCCGCACCCAGGAGCTGAAGGCCGTCGCGCCCCCGGCCCCGAAGGTCGAGGTCCCGGCCCCGAAGCAGGCCCACACCTCCGCGGAACTCGTCGAGATGCAGCTCGGCATCAGCGCCGACGCCCCGCTCTGCTTCTCCTGCGGCACGAAGATGCAGCGGGCCGGCTCCTGCTACATCTGCGAGGGCTGCGGCTCGACCAGCGGCTGCAGCTGACGGCGGCCGGTGCGCTGAGCGGCGGGAGCCGCTGAGCGCACCGGATCGGCTCTCCGATCGCCCGTGAGGGGGCGTCGACCATCGGTCGGCGCCCCTTTTCGCATGGTCGGTGGGGCGCTCAGGACGCCGCGGAGCCCAGGAGCGTGCCGAAGGCCTGCGGGTCGGCGTCGAAGCCGCGGCTGATCGAGCGGTACGACCAGCCGTCCGCTCCGTCGCGGGTGAACTCGACGACCGTCGCCGAGCGGGCCCCGGGGACGTCCGTGAAGTCGTGGGTCAGCAGGTCGGTGTAGCCCTCGCGGACCCGTATGCCCGTGTTCGCTATGTCGCCGAAGGTCAGCCGCCCGCCGCCCTGCTGTATGGCCACGCCCACCACCACGCGCGCGTACCGCGGGTCCAGCCGGTCCAGCTCCAGCGTCATGGCCTCGTCGTAACCGAATCCCTGGCCCGTGCGACTGTCGCGGTGAAGCGTGATCGTGCCGTCGGGGGAGCGGCTCCCGAAGTGCACCAGATGGGCCGGAGCGCCGTGCGGGTCGCCGGTGGTGAAGACCCCGGCGACGAGATCCAGGTCGTGCGCCGGTGCGCCGGCCGGGGCGGGGTCCCACTTGAGCGTGACCTCGACGCGCCCCACCCCTTTGTTGAGTCCGCTCATGGTGCTTCCCCTCTCCGCGCACGCCCCCGCGCACGCCTCGCCTCGTACCGTCGACCGCTCAAAAGTTCGTGGTCGTGGGCCGATTGCTCATGGTGTCATGTGCCTACGACAGAGGACCCGACGCTTGAGGGGGAGAGCGGTTTGTGGAGCGGTGACGAGCTGGATCTCGACGCATATCTGGCCAGAATCGGATACGACAGCGGACGGGACGGAGAACTCGCCGCTGATCTGCGGACCTTGACGGCCCTTCACCGGGCGCACGTCGGGGCCGTTCCCTTCGAGAACCTCGACGTGGCCCTCGGCCGGTCGATCCCGCTGGATCTGAAGAGCATTCAGGGCAAGCTCGTCGAGCGGCGCAGGGGAGGCTACTGCTACGAGCAGAACTCCCTCTTCGCGGCGGCTCTCGAGAGGATCGGCTTCCAGGTGGCCGGCCGCGGGGCCAGAGTCCGCTCGCGGGGCCCGGCGCTGACGCCCATCACCCACGCGCTGCTCGTCGTCACGATCGAGGGCGAACAGTGGCTCGCCGACGTCGGGTTCGGCTGGCAGGGGGTGCTGGAGCCCGTGCCGCTGCGGGACGGCGCGCGCGTGGAGCAGAGCGGCTGGACGTTCGGGATCGGCGTCGAGGACGAGGGCGTCCACGTGCTGCGTTCGCTGCGGCCGGAGGGCTGGACCGATCTGTACGCGTTCTCGCCGCAGCGCCTCTACCCGGGGGACTTCGTCATCATGAACCACTACAGCTCCAGCCATCCGCTGTCGCGTTTCCTCGGCCAGGTCGTGGTCCAGCGGCCCGGCGCGGAGGTGCGCAGATCCCTGCTGCGCGAGACGCTTTCGATCGTGCACACGGACGGATCCGCCGAGGAACGGGCCGTGGATGCCGTCGAGTTGGCGGCGGTTCTGGAGGCCGATTTCGGGATCGAACTGGACGCCGAGGAGCGCGAGGGCCTGGAGCGACTGCAGGCAGCGGGAGTCTGACGGGGTCTGCCGGGGCGCTCTCCGGCCCCGTACGATGGCGCGGTGCTGGTCAAGTGGATTCGCTGCACCGTGGTCGACCGTCGAGGGTTCGAGCGGGGGCAGCGGAAATGGGCGGGGCTGCTCGGTGAGCCGGGATTCCGGGGCCAGGGCGGCGGGTGGAGTCGGGGTCGCCCGGACGTCGCCCACATCTTCGCGTTCTGGGAGAGCCGGGCTTTCTACGACTCGTTCATGGCGCGGTCGCACGACCGTCTCGCGGCCGCGCAGGTGGGCACGTTCAAGGACAGCCAGGTCAAGCTCTTCGACCACCGCTTCGACGTGAAGACCGGCTTCGAGCCGCGCTTCGCCGACGCCGACGTGGCACGGGTGGCGCACTGCCGGGTCCACGAGGACCGGGCCGAGCACTTCGCGCTCATGCAGGAGAAGGTGTGGAACCCGGCCATGGCCGGGTCCCCCGGCATGCTCCGGGGCCTGTTCGGTGAAGCGCCCGGCAGCGAGTTCCTGGTGCTCTCGATGTGGCAGTCCGCCGCCGAGCACGGAAAGTACCGGGTCGAGCGCGTGGAGCGGCTCGGGCTGCGGGCCCGTACCGCGGCCGACGTGGCGGCCCTGAACGGGGACGTGGTGCAGCTCGAACCGTCCTGGACGGTCTGAGCCCGCCGATCTTCCCCGGATGGGCTTCGGGCGCCGCCTCGGCTGAGCCCGCCGGAGAGCGGCGAACTAGGGTCGGGGTATGGCAAGACCGCGGCGCATCGTTCTCGTACGGCACGGAGAGTCCGAGGGCAATGTCGATGACACGGTGTACGAACGGGAGCCCGACCACGCCCTGAGGCTGACCGGGACCGGGTGGCGGCAGGCGGAGGAGACGGGGGAGCGGCTGCGGGAGCTCTTCGGGGAGGAACCGGTCAGCGTGTACGTCTCGCCGTACCGCCGCACCCACGAGACCCTCCAGGCCTTCCGGCTCCCCGCGGAGCAGGTCCGGGTGCGGGAGGAGCCGAGGCTGCGGGAGCAGGACTGGGGCAACTGGCAGGAGCGGGAGGACGTACGCCTGCAGAAGGCCTACCGGGACGCGTACGGGCACTTCTTCTACCGCTTCGCCCAGGGCGAGTCCGGTGCCGATGTCTACGACCGCGTCGGCGCCTTCCTGGAGAGCCTGTACCGCAGCTTCGAGGCCCCCGACCATCCGCCCAACGTCCTGCTGGTCACCCACGGGCTGACCATGCGACTGTTCTGCATGCGCTGGTTCCACTGGACCGTTGCCGACTTCGAGTCGCTGTCCAACCCCGGCAACGCCGAGACCCGCACGCTCCTCCTCGGCGAGGACGGCAGATACCGCCTGGACAGGCCGTTCGAACGCTGGCGTACCCCGGAACCGTACGGCCCCACCGGATAGAGTGGCAGACCGATGACCGCTGACTCCTCACCCGACCGGCGCTTCGACCGCGCCCTGGCCAGCCTGCGCGGGCTGTCCGTGGGAGACGCCCTGGGCTCCCAGTTCTTCGTACCCGCCCACTACCCCCTGCTGAAGCGGCGCGAGCTGCCCGCCGGCCCCTGGCAGTGGACCGATGACACCGAGATGGCCTGCTCCGTCCTGGCCGTCCTCGTCCACCACAGCCGGATCGACCAGGACGCCCTGGCCCTGTCCTTCGCACAGCACCACGACTTCGACCGGGGCTACGGCCCGGCGGTCAACCGGATGCTCCGGCTCATCCGGGAGGGTGGCGACTGGCGGGAGCTGGCCGCCGCGCTCTTCAACGGGCAGGGATCCTGGGGCAACGGCGCCGCGATGCGGATCGCCCCGCTGGGAGCCTGGTACGCCGACGACCCGGAGCAGGCGACACACCAGGCCGAGATCTCCGCGTACACCACCCACCAGCACCGGGAAGCCGTGGTGGGCGCCATGGCCGTCGCCGCCGCGGCCGCGATCGCCGCCGACCCGGCCGGGCCGCCCACGCCCGAGGCACTGCTCGACGGGGTCATCGCCCTCGTGCCGCGCAGCGCGGTCGGGGCGGGCCTGCGCAGGGCCCGCGACATGCTCGACTACGGCGACGCGAACACGGTCGCCGCGGTGCTCGGCAGCGGTCGCCGGACGAGCGCCCACGACACGGTCCCCTTCGCGCTCTGGTCGGCCGCGCGCGGGCTCGGCGACTTCGAGCGGGTGTTCTGGACGACCGCGCAGGTGGGTGGCGACGTCGACACGACCTGCGCCATCGCCGGAGGAGTGGTCGCCTCCGCCGCCACCGGTGCGCCCCCGGCGGACTGGCTGCGGCAGACCGAGGACCTTCCGGGGTGGGTCCCGGACGGGACGGCCTGAAACGGCACGGTGTCCCCCGGATCCCCGAGCGGGATCCGGGGGACACCGGCGCGTGCACGGGCCTGGGGCGGTTCCGGGTACGCGGCGGGCTCGGGCCACGGACCCGGGTACGCGCGTGTGGGCGGCCCTTCTGGCCGGGTACGCGCGCGTGGTGAGCCTCTTGGCCCGGGTGCGCGCGCGTGGTCGGGTTCTCGGCCCGGTACGTGCGCGTGATCAGGACCTTGGTCGGGTACGCGTGTGTGGCGAGCCCGCGGCCCGGGTACGCGCGCGCGTGGTCAGGCCATCGGGCCCGCGGCCTCGGCGCGGCCGCTCAGGGCTTCCAGGTCGCTCTTGCGGACCCGGATCACCAGGACGGCCGTGACCAACGCGATCAGCACCATGCCGATGGCCGCCGTGAAGGCCGAGGAGATGCCGGAGGTCAGCACCTCGTGGCCCCAGGGCGCGGGCAGCTCCTTCGCCTTCAGGGCCTCGGCCTGCTGCTCGGGCGTCGCGTGCGCGAGGAAGTCCGGCAGCTGCTTCTCGCTCTCCTCGCGGCCGGCCGTGCCGAAGACGGTGACCAGGATGGAGAGGCCGAGCGAGCCGCCGACCTGCTGGGTCGCGTTGAGCAGGCCCGAAGCGGCACCCGCCTCGTGCTGGGCCACTCCGGAGACGGCCGTGAGCGTGAGCGTCACGAAGTTCAGGCCCATACCGCAGCCGAACACGACCATCGGGCCGAGCACGCCGGCGACGTAACTGCTGTCCGACGAGATGAACGTCAGCCAGAAGAGGCCGACGCCGGTGAGCGTCGCGCCGGTCACCATGAACGGCTTGGGCCCGAGGACCGGCAGCAGACGCTGGGCGAGGCCCGCGCCGAGGCCGATCGCGACGGTCACCGGAAGGAACGCCAGTCCGGCTTGGACCGGGCTGTAGCCCAGGACGTTCTGCACCCACAGCACGATGAAGAAGAACATCCCGAACATCGCGGACGACAGGCTGAGCATGATGACGTACGTGCCCGAGCGGTTGCGGTCCGCGAACATCCGCAGCGGCGTGATCGGTTCCCTGGCCCGCGACTCCACCACGGCGAACGCCACGAGCAGGACCACCGCGGCGGCGAAGGAGCCGATGGTCAGGCCGTCCTTCCACCCTTCCCCGGACGCCCGGATGAACCCGTAGACCAGCGCCGCCATGCCCAGCGTCGACGTCGCGGCGCCCGCGATGTCGAACCGGCCCGGGTGGCGCTCGGACTCCGCGATGTAGCGCGGGGTCAGGAAGGCGATCAGCAGCCCGATCGGCACGTTGACGAAGAAGACCCAGCGCCAGTCGAGCCACTCCGTGAGCGCTCCGCCGGCGAGCAGGCCGATCGCGCCACCACCGGCGGAGACCGCGGCGAACACGCCGAACGCCCGGTTGCGCTCCGGTCCTTCGGGGAACGTCGTGGTGATCAGCGCGAGCGAGGTGGGCGAGGCGATCGCGCCGCCCACGCCCTGCAAGGCCCGTGCGGCGAGCAGCTGCCACGGTTCCTGGGCGAAGCCGCCGAGCAGCGACGCGAAGGTGAAGAGCAGGATGCCCGCCATGAACACCCGGCGGCGGCCGAGGATGTCGCCGGCACGTCCGCCGAGCAGCAGGAGCCCGCCGAAGGTGAGCGTGTAGGCGCTGAGCACCCACGACAGGTCGGTGGTCGAGAAGGAGAGCGCGTTCTGGATGTGAGGCAGTGCGATGTTCACGATGGTGGCGTCGAGGACGACCATCAGCTGGCAGGCGGCGATGACGGTCAAGGCGATACCCGGCCGACCTGCGGTGCGAGCTGGCGCGTCCTTGGTCTGTGTGTCCACCGGAGAAGTTGTCACTATGGATCCCCCCACGGAAGAATTAGTGAACGACACCGTTCACTGTTCGTCAACGGTAGTGAGTCCCCCTCAGTGAACGCAACCGTTCACTGAGCGCTGCCGACGAATCGAATCGCGTCAACGGAGAGATCCTGATGGTTACTTCGCGCTCCACGGCCGCCGCCCGGCCGGAGGGGGCGGTGCTGCGGCGCCGCGGTCCCGTGCTCGAGCGGGCGATCCTGGAGGCCACGCTCGACCAGCTGGGCAGCGTCGGCTGGAGCGGCCTCACGATGGAGGGTGTCGCGGTCGGCGCGCAGACCGGCAAAGCGGCGGTGTACCGGCGGTGGCCGTCCAAGGAAGACCTCGTCGCGGACGCCCTCCAGGCCGGACTGCCGAGGCTCGACGAGGCTCCCGACACCGGCCGTGTGCGTCAGGACCTGTACGAGCTGTGCTGCCGGGTCCGGGAGGTGATGTACTCCAAGCCCGGCTTCGCCCTGCGGGCCGTGCTTCACGAATGCGATGCGGAGTCCGCCGCGCGCTTCCACGGGCTGATCGAGACGGGCGTGGTCGAACCCTCGAAGCGCCTCTTCCGGGACGTGCTGGAGCGCGGAATCTCGCGTGGAGAGGTGCGGTCCGACGCCATCGACGATCTCGTCCTCGATGTCATCCCCGCCATGATGATGTACCGCTCCAAGGTGTGCGGAAGCGAATGGTCAGAAGGCGAGATCGCCGGATTGATCGACCGGGTCATGGTGCCGCTGCTGCGCGCCTGAGCAGGGCCGGGAGCTTCCAGGGCGGGGCGACGGCGGGCTCCGAGGTGCGCTCACGGGTGTCGCGGGACGGGCCTTCGGCGCCCGCCGAGGCGAATCCGGGTATCGCGGGTGGCGCCAGGCGGCGTAACCTGTCTGGCGCCATGCCGTACGAACCTCCCACCCACACCGTCGAGCGGTCGCTCCGAGCCACCACCGGCGCCAAGATCGTCGCCGGGGTCGACGAGGTCGGACGCGGGGCGTGGGCCGGCCCCGTCACGGTGTGCGCGGCCGTCACCGGCCTTCGTAAGCCCCCCGAAGGACTCACCGACTCGAAGCTGCTCGCTCCCAAGCGCCGGAACACGCTGGCGGCGGAGCTGGAGGGATGGGTCACCGCGTACGCGCTCGGTGATGCCTCTCCGCGGGAGATCGACGAACTCGGGATGACCGCGGCGCTGCGGCTCGCGGCCGTCCGGGCCCTCGAAGGTCTTCCCGTGCGGCCCGACGCGGTGATCCTGGACGGCAAACACGACTACCTCGGCAGCCCCTGGCAGGTCCGTACGGTGATCAAGGGCGACCAGTCCTGCATCGCCGTCGCGGCGGCCTCCGTCATCGCGAAGGTCCGGCGCGACGCCCTCATGGCCGAGCTGGAGGGCGAGGGCGGCCAGTACGCGGCGTACGCCTTCGGGGCCAACGCGGGCTACCCTTCGCCGGTCCACAAGGCGGCGCTCGAAGAGCTGGGACCCACCCCGTACCACCGCCTCTCCTGGTCGTACCTGGACGCGCTGCCCCAGTGGCGCCACCTCAAGAAGGTCCGCCTCTCCGCCGAGGCGGCCGCGCTGGAAAGCGGGGGCCAACTCGGCTTCGACTTCTGAACTTCCGGTCACGGAGCCCTCCCGAAGGGCCGTCCATGTGGCCGGGGTGCACATGTGTGCCCACCCGCCGGTGCTCCGCGCAGCGGCGTTTGATAGACATCCATTCATGCCTCTCATCCCCGAGGAGCCTCAGATTCACGAGAGCGCCCAGGGTCCCCGCGCCACCGCGGCCGCCGGCCGCCCCGCGTCGACCCCCCGTCCCGTACCCGGCCCGCGTTCCGCGGCCTCTCCGCGTCCCGGACGCCCCGGTCCGCCCAAGCCCGCCGCACCGGCGTCGAACCCCGGTGCCGGGCAGTCTCCGGCCAAGCGCCCGGAGAATCGTTCCGACCAGCGCACCACCCCGCAGCTGCAGCTGATCCCGGCCCCGCTCGACGGCGCGCTCGACGCCGCAGAGGAGGCCCTGGACCTGCTCCTGGAGAGCGGACGGGCGCCCGGCGAGATCCTGGTGCTCACCACCGGCGACCCGCACCCGTGGGCAGCTCACGAGCTGTCCTTCGGTGAGGCCGCCTACTGGGCCCAGCAGGACACCGGCGACGACGTGTTCTTCGCCGGCGCCTCCGCCGTGGAGCGGGCCACCGCCCGCCCCGTGGTGATCGTCGCCGTCAACGGCGGCGACGAGGAGACGGCCGCCCGGGCCCTTCCGGCGGCGATGGACCGCGCGGGCGCGCTGCTCGTCGTCTGCGGTGACCCGCAGCGCGTCACGGCGCTCCTCGGAGTCGGCGCCGGCGTCTGACCGACCGTTCCCCCGCCGGGTCCCCACCGGGCCCGGCGGGGACCCGGCGGGGGAACGGCGGAGTCCTGGAGCCGCCCGAGCGGTCAGCGCGCGGCGGCCCGGCGCAGGGGTTCGATCGCGCCGCTCGCGGTCCTCGGCGTGAGCCGATCGAAGTCGGTCGGCCCCTCGCCCAGCGGCACGGGAAGCGAGTCGGAGCTCGGCCGACGGCCACCGCGACCCTCGCCGAGCACCTGCCAGCCCCCTCCGGTCAGCGTGATGTACGCGCCGCAGCGGAGCCCGTGCAGAGTGCAGGCGTCCCGGAGCCCCCACATCCAGGCTCCGTCCTCCTCCGTCCAGCGCTCGTCGCCCTCGCGGCAGTACAGCAGGACCGCGGTTCTCACGGGCGCGCGTCTGCGGAGGTCGTGCGGTATGACCCGCCGCAGATGCGCCAGGAGCGCATTGCGGAACTCCCAGCCGTCCGCCGCGACGGGACGGCGGACGAACGAGGCACTGGCGGCGAGCCGCTCCTCGTGGTCCAGGACGGCGAGGACCGCCGTCGAGGGCGTGGGCGCATGGCGCGAGTGCAGTCCGCTGACGACCTCACGAGGATTGCGCAGCAAGGGAATTCCGGCCGCGGCCCACTCCGAGGGCTCGAGTATCCGGGCGAGGCGGCTGGCGGACTCGGACGACGATCTGAGCGAGGCGGCTGTGGGCGGAGCGAATCCGAGGGTCACGGTCCTCCCTTCGGATACGCGCCCGCTGGGCGCGGGCAAGGTCGGGTGAGGGCGCACCACGGCACAGTCCTTCCGGACCGCTGACGAGCCGTGCGGGGGCGGTTCCCCAATTCTTGCTGGCCCGTGCGCGAGCGGCAACGAGCAATTGAGGCCGCTGACGGGAATGAGTTGGTATGCCTTTCATATCCCTGCCCAGTTGCTCATTGTTCACTCCCCGTTTCCCCACCCGTTTCACCCCTGGACGGCGAGCACCAGCGGAAACACCCCTTCCGCTCCGGCGCGCCGCAGCAGCCGCGCCGCCACCGCCAACGTCCAGCCGGTGTCGGAGGAATCGTCCACGAGGAGAACCGGCCCGCCGGCGCCCGCCAGCCGCCCGGCCAGGTCCGGAGGGACCGTCAGAGTCCGCTGCAGGCCGACGACCCGCTGGGCGCTGTTGGTCCGCGAGAGCCGGAACCCCTCCGCCTCCGGCGCGTACTCCACCGCGCCGAGGAAAGGCATCCTGCCGATCTCGGCGATCTGCTGTCCGAGCGAGCCCACCAGACGCGGCTTGCGGTGGGAGGCGACCGTGACCACACCGGCGGGCCGGGCCGGCGCGTCCGGCGCCCCGGATGCCCACCCCCCGGGCCCCTTGGCCCAGTCGGCCAGCACCTGCACCACCGCCTGCACCACATCGTCCGGCACGGGCCCGTCCGGCGTGCCGTCGGCAAGCAGCGGACGCAGCCGGTTGCCCCAGCCGATGTCCGAGAGCCGCCCCAGGGCCCGGCCGCCGAACGCCTGCTCCCCGGGCGGGATACGGCCCTTCAGATCGACCCCGACCGCGGCGAGCCCGGTGGGCCACATCTTCCGGGGCTCGACCTCCACGCCGGGCCGCCCCAGCTCGCCCTTGGCCGCGTCCAGCGCCGCCACCGACACCTTCGGGTCGAAGCGGGCGCCCGCGCAGTTGTCGCAGCGACCGCACGGAGCGGCCTCCTCGTCGTCCAGCTGGCGCCGTAGGAACTCCATCCGGCACCCGGTCGCCGCCGCGTAGTCGCGCATCGCCTGCTGCTCGGCCGACCGCTGCCGCGCCACCCAGGCGTACCGCTCGGTGTCGTACGCCCAGGGCCGACCGGTGCTCTCCCAGCCGCCCTTGACGCGGCGCACCGCGCCGTCCACGTCCAGGACCTTGAGCATGGTCTCCAGCCGGGTCCTGCGCAGCTCGACCAACGGTTCCAGGGCGGGCAGGGACAAAGGCCGGCCCGCCTGCGCGAGCACGTCGATCGTGCGGCGCACCTGCTCCTCGGGCGGAAAGGCCACCGAGGCGAAGTAACGCCAGATCGCCTCGTCCTCCTGCCCCGGCAGGAGCAGCACCTCCGCGTGCTCCACCCCTCGCCCGGCCCGGCCGACCTGCTGGTAGTACGCGATGGGGGAGGAGGGGGAACCGAGGTGCACCACGAAACCCAGGTCCGGCTTGTCGAAGCCCATGCCGAGCGCCGAAGTCGCCACGAGCGCCTTGACCCGGTTGGCCTGGAGGTCGTCCTCCGCCTGCTGCCGATCGGCGTTCTCCGTCCGGCCGGTGTAGGAGGACACGGTGTGCCCGCACTGGCGCAGATAGGCGGTGACTTCGTCGGCCGCGGCGACCGTCAGCGTGTAGATGATCCCGGAGCCGGGGAGCTCGCCGAGATGGTCGGCGAGCCAGGCCAGCCGGTGCGCGGCGTCCGGCAGTCTGATCACGCCCAGACTCAGGCTCTCCCGGTCGAGGGGCCCGCGCAGGACGAGGGCGTCCGTGCCCGCCCCCGTGCCGAGCTGCTCGGCCACGTCGGCCGTCACCCGCGCGTTCGCCGTCGCCGTGGTGGCCAGCACCGGAACGCCGGAGGGCAGGTCGGCCAGCATCGTCCGCAGCCGACGGTAGTCGGGCCGGAAGTCGTGGCCCCAGTCCGAGATGCAGTGCGCCTCGTCGACCACGAGCAGCCCGGTGGCGGCGGCCAGCCGTGGCAGTACCTGGTCGCGGAAGTCGGGATTGTTGAGCCGCTCCGGACTCACCAGGAGCACGTCCACCTCGCCGGCGGCCACCTCCTCCTGGATCGTCTCCCACTCCTCGGTGTTCGAGGAGTTGATCGTCCGGGCGCGGATGCCCGCCCGGGCCGCCGCCTCCACCTGGTTGCGCATCAGCGCGAGCAGCGGGGAGACGATCACGGTCGGGCCGCCGCCGCGCTCGCGGAGCAGTGAGGTCGCCACGAAGTACACGGCCGACTTGCCCCAGCCGGTCCGCTGCACCACCAGGGCACGGCGCCGATCGGCGACCAGGGCCTCGATGGCCCGCCACTGGTCCTCGCGCAGTCTGGCCCTGCCGGTCGGGTCGGAGACGAGACGGGCGAGCACGGCGTCGGCGGCGGCTCGGAGGGCGGCGCGGTCTTCCAGCGGGGCTGCTTGGGTCATGCCCCCATGCAACCCGATGCCTCGGACATCGCGCGAATGAGACGGCGAACCTGTGGATAACTCGACGAGGTGGCGAATGCCCCGTCCCGGGAGTTATCCACAGGGGTTTCGGATTTCGGGAGATCACGAGACCGTCCTGACCATGAACGCGAATCACCACGAAACCAGTGCATCCTCCCGTCGCCAGCAGATCACCCTGCGCGGCCCGGCGGAGCTGGCCGACGCCCTGCCGTTCGTGCTGGGCTTCCACCCCACAGACTCCGTCGTCCTGGTCGCCCTCCACGGCGAGCACGGCCGCTTCGGCGGCCGGGTCAGGCTCGGAATCCCGCGCTCGCCCCAGGAGTGGCCGTCCACGGCTGATCACCTCGCGGAGTGCCTCGTCGAGGGCGGCGCCCGATCCGGCGCACGGCCGGACGGCATCGTCGTCTTCCTGTGCCAGGACCCCGCGCCCGGCGAGACGGGCCGCAGGGTCATGGAGCGGCTGAGGCCCTTCGCACAGCGCCTCAGGACCGCCTGCGGCGCCCTCGACATCCCCGTCTACGAGGCCCTCTGCATCACCGACGGGCTGTACTTCTCGTACTGCTGTCCCGACCAGCGCTGCTGCCCGCCGGACGGCACCCCGCTCGCACTCAGCGGCACCTCGGTGATGGCGGCGGCCGCGGCGTACGCCGGAGTGCAGGTACGGGGCTCCCTGAAGGACATGCAGGCCCGGCTGAAGCCGCGCAGCGGGCCCGGGGACGAGGAACAGCGGGCCGCCCTCGACACGGCGGCGGCCTCGATCGTCCCCCGGATCCTCGAAGGCGCCGAAGGCCAGGGGCGGGAGGAGGTGCGCGGAGCGACGCTGCGTCTCGCCCGTGAGGCCCTTCGCCGCTTCGTCGACCCGAAGAGCCCGCAGGTCCCTCTGAGCGCGAAGAGCTCGGGGATTCACGATGGCCAGACCGGTGCGGCGGGCGCACTGAGCACGGCAGTCCCGGTACGGCCGGCCGTACCGGGACTGCGGGCCGGTGCCGCGGTCGCGGCCGACGCGGCCGACGACGCCCTGATCACGACCGACGAGGCGGCCGCCCTGGTCCTCGGCCTGCAGGACCGGGTCACCCGGGACCGCGTCGCCGAGTGGATGGAGGGCTGGGAGGGGACCGCGGCCCTGCGGCTCTGGCGCGTCCTGGCCCGGCGCTGTGTCACGCCCTACCAGGAGCACGCCGCCGCACCCCTCACCCTCGCGGGCTGGACGGCCTGGTCTCTGGGCGACGAGCCGACCGCCCGGGTCGCCCTCGGACTCGCACTCGACGCCGACCCCGAGTACGTGTTCGCCCGGCTGCTGCACCAGGCGTGCAACGAAGGTCTCGACCCCGAATCGCTCCGCTCCTGCCTGAGGAGCGAGCGGGACGCCCGGGCGGCCTCGGAGCAGGAGGCCCCCTCGCCCTCACGACGGGTCCGGACGCGAGCCACCCGCAGGCCGGGCACCACGCAGGCCCTCCGGAAGCCGGGGCGGCAGACCGCCGGCAGCGAGCGCCGGGCGACCGCCGGAGTACGCCCCGCCGGACCCGCCACCACGAGGCCGGGAGGCGGCACTCCGCGGCACGGCGGGCACCGCGGTTCCAGGAGCGACCGATGACGACCGTGACCCGGCCGCCCGCGAGCGCGTTCAGCTCTCTGGCGGAGTCGTACGAACCGTCCCGCCGACACCCTGCCGGCCGCCCGGTTCGCACAGAGAGCACCCCGTACCCGCCATGGCTCCCAGCCCCGTTCCGGCCCCCGGCCGCCCCGCCGGACACCCGAGCACCCAGCCGTCCGGCCACGCCTCCGGACACACGTCCGGCGCCGGCGTCGTCTTCCCGCGCGCGACGCGTCCCGCGGAACTTCCCTCGGTGCACGGTGCGCTCCTCTGCGTGGCCCTGCCCGCCCTCACCGTCTGCGCCGAGCACGGCCAACTCACGGGAGAAGGACCCGAGGGGGTGTACGACGCGGGGAGGCGGCTCCTGTCCCGCTGCGTCCTGCGGGTGGCGGGGCGTGAACCCGTCGCGCTCCAGGGCCGCATGGCAGCCGCCGACCGGGCGGTGTTCCTCGGAGCCCTACGGGTCCCCGGCGAGGCCGGACCCGACCCGGCACTCACCGTCGAACGCACGCGGAGCGCCGACGGAACCGAGCGGATCACCCTGCGCAGCTCCGCTGCCCGGCCCCTCCGGCTCCCCGTGGAAGTCGCTCTGGGCACGGATCTCGCGGACCTGGGCTCGGTGGCGTCCGGGAGAACCGGCCCCGACCTCGCCGCGAGCGTCCACGGCACCGGACTGCGATGGACCGACGGCGACGGCCGATCCGTCGCCGTCACGGCGGACCCGCCGCCCATGGACTCCCTGGCGGCGGCGGGAGTACTGCGCTGGGAGGCCGAGCTGGCCCCCGGAGCCGCGTTCACACTCCGGCTGCGGGTCCGCGGGGAGTCGCCCGCCCGCCCCACCGCCTCCTCGGGGGCGGGCTCCGGACGACCTGGCGGCCACCTCCTCGCCGAGGCCCGTGCCGAGGGAGACGACCCGCGGCCGGGCGAACTGCTCCGCATCTCCGTCGAGGACCTGCGGGCCCTGCTCCAGCGCGACCCGGCCCATCCCGCGGACGTGTACTTCGCGGCCGGCGTCCCCTGGCGCTGCGGACCGGTCACCGCCGAGGCGCTCTGGGCGGCCCGCATGGCCCTGCCCCTCGGCACCCGGCTCGCCGCCACCACCCTGCGGGCCCTCGGGCGCACCCAACTCTCCGGCAGCGGACCCGACTCCGGACGCCTCCAGGGGCCGCTCAGGGACGCCGGCCCGTACCTCCCGCCCCGCTGCACGGGCATCGAAGCCACCCTCGCCTTTCCGGCCGTGCTCGCCGAGGCACGCCGCTGGGGCCTCCCGTCCGCGGACCTGGATGAGCTGCTTCCCGTGGCGGAGCGCTGCCTCGACTGGCTCCGGCGTACGGCCGACCGCAACGGGTTCGTGCCGGACCCGGGGCCCGCCGGGCCCTGGCGGGCCGAGACCCAGGCCCACGCCCACCGTGCGGCCCTGCTCGGTGCCGACCTTCTCGACGGCTGCGGACGGCCCGGGGGAGACACCCTGCGGGACGAGGCCCGGTCTCTGCGCGAGCGGTTCCGGCGCGAGTTCTGGCTCGACGACCCGGCGGGGGGTCGTCCCGCCGTCGCCCGCGCGCCCGACGGCCGGACCTGGTCCCAGCTGGGCGGCTGGGCCGCGCACCTGCTCGATACCGGGCTGCTGGGCGGCGGCCGACACGCACCGGGCCTCCTGGACCGGACGGAGACCGAACAGGTGGCCAGGCTGCTCGGTACCCCGGCGCTCGACACCGGCTGGGGACTGCGCAGCCTGGGAACCAAGGAGCCGGGCCACAACCCCTTCGGCCACCGTGCCGGCGCGGTCCGGGTGCACGAGACGGCGGTCGCCGTGGCCGGTCTTGCCGCCTCCGGTCACGAGAAGGAGGCCGCCTCCCTGCTGCGGGGGCTGCTCGACGCGGCGGAGGCCTTCACCCACCGGCTCCCCGAGATGTACGCGGGAGAGCAGCGGACGACGGGCGGGCGCCCGGTGCCTCACCCGGCGGCGTGCCGGCCGGCGGCCGTCGCGGCTGCCGGAGCGGTTCACGCGCTCCTGGCCCTCGCAGGCATCAGACCCGACGCACCGGGCCGGTCCGTATCGGTGCACCCGCTGGCCTCGGCCCCGCTCGGCGCGATCCGGTTGTCGGGGCTCGTGGTCGCCGGCGAACCCTTCGCCGTACGGGTCGGCAGGCTGGGGCTCGGTATGGTCGAGGAGGCCGCAGAGGGCCTTCAGCTGGGGGTGTGACGGGATGCCGGGCACGGAGACGAGGGAAGCCTCGTGGCACGGTGAGGAAGTCGTGGTCGATGCTTCCGCGAGGCGTGTTTATCGTCAGGAAGACGACTATGATCGCGGCATGCCTCCCTACGACCCCTCGGCCTTCCCTCCCTTCGCCGTGACCGTCGATCTGGTCGTGCTCACCGTGCGGCGCCACGCACTGTGCACCCTGGTCGTACGGCGAGGAGAAGCGCCGTACCAGGGGCGTTGGGCGCTGCCCGGCGGTTTCGTACAGGCCGAGGAGGACCTCGGCGCCGCGGCGGCGCGCGAGCTGGTCGAGGAGACGGGCCTCTGTGCCCACGACCCGGCCGCCCCGCCGCCCGTACCGAGCAACGGTGCGCACCTGGAGCAGCTGGCGACGTACGGGGCCCCTGACCGTGACCCGCGCATGCGGGTGGTGAGCGTCGCGCACCTGGCGCTGGCGCCGGACCTTCCCGCGCCGCGCGCGGGCGGTGACGCGAACAGCGCCCGCTGGGCCCCGGTCGAGGAGCTCCTCGGCGAGGACGGGGCCTCCGCGGTCGAGGACGGTGGGCCGGGGGCGCTCGCCTTCGACCACGCCCGGATCCTCGCGGACGGGGTGGAGCGTGCCCGCTCCAAGATCGAGTACTCCTCCCTGGCCACGGCCTTCTGCCCGCCGGAGTTCACGGTCGGAGAGCTGCGGCGCGTCTACGAGGCGGTCTGGGGCGTGTCCCTCGACCCGCGCAACTTCCATCGCAAGGTGACCGGCACGCCCGGCTTCCTGGTGCCGGCCGGAGGCACCACGACCCGTCAGGGAGGGCGCCCCGCACAGCTCTTCCGGGCAGGTGGGGCCACTCTCCTCAATCCGCCGATGCTGCGCCCCGAGGTCTGAGAGCCGTGCGCGTGCGGCGCCCCTGAGCGTCAAACCTGCACCGAAAGTCCGAAATGTAGCGTTATCTTGCTGCGGTAGCGCCGCCCTGCCGCGGAGCGGTGTCACCTACCGCGAGAGAAGCGATGCTCCAGGCAATCGGACTGACCAGCACTCCCCGCCGCGATCGCCCGCCCGCCGTGGACGATCTGACCTTCGAGGCCCGGCCGGGCACCGTGACCGCGCTCCTCGGCCCCCGGGGATCCGGCAAGACCACCACTCTCCGGCTCATGCTCGAACTCGAGCCGGGCCGTGGGATCACCTACTTCCGAGGCAGACCGCTGCACCGCATCGCCCACCCCCCTCGCGAGGTCGGCGTGCTCCTCGGTGACGTCCCCGGACACCCCTCCCGCACCCTCCGGGGGCAGCTCCGGATGCTCTGCGCCGCCACCGGAGTTCCTGCCGCACGGGCCGACGAACTGGTGCGGGCCGTGGGACTCACCGGCCTGGAGTGCCGCCGGATCGGCACCCTGCCGATCGGCGCGGACCGTCGACTCGGGCTCGCCTCCGCCTTGTTGGGCGCCCCTCACACCCTGCTCCTCGACGAGCCGGCCGCGGGTCTCTCCGTACCCGAGAGCGGCCGGCTGTACGAGCTGCTGCGCGCACATGCCGCCGAGGGCGGAACCGTGCTGTACACCACGGAGGACCCCAAGGACGCGGCCCGTAACGCCGACCGCGTCGTCACCCTCGACGGAGGCCGGCTCGTCGCGGACCAGGAGGCCGTCGAGTTCGCCCGTACCCGTCTGCGTCCCAGGGTCGTCGTCCGGACCCCGCACGCCACGCGGCTGGCCGCAGCCGTGACCCAGGAGGCCAGGGCCGCCCGCCGCCCCGTCGAGGTGGTCGCCGAGGACGGCAACCGTCTGTCCGTCTACGGCAGCGACTGTGCGGCCGTCGGCGACACCGCCTTCCGGCACGGCGTACCGATCCACCGGCTCGCCGACGAGAGAGGAGGCGACGACGGGGCCGGTGCTCGGCAGGCGGGGCGGGTTCCGGGAGACGGGGACACCGGAAGGGCGGAGAGCCGTGCCGCCGCGTCGACGGACACCGGGCAGCCCTTCGGGGCCGCGGGGCGGGAGATCCCGGGCAGGCGGAGAGGCGCCGCCCGGAGACCCCTGCGCTTCCCCTTGCGTCCGCTGCGGTACGAGATTCACCGGCTCCTGGGCGTCCCCTCCACGCCGCTCGTCGTGGCCGGCGTCCTGCTCGCCTCCATGGCGCTCGCCCTGCTCCTCGGGCGCGGCGGCCGGGCCGAGCTGCCCGCCGTCCTGGCCGGCTGGCCGGCGATCTCCCCGTTGCCGCCCGCGGCCCTCGGTGCCGGGCTGCTCGGAGCCTTCTCCTTCGGCGAGGAGTACCGCTATCCGGCGCTCACCACAGGGCGCGGAGCCGTACCCCGCAGGCCTGGCCTGCTGCTCGCGAAGCTCACCGTGGCCGCGGTCGTCGCCCTCGTGATCGGAGCGCTCGTCGTGGTGGTCGATCTGACGGCCCTGCGGTTCGTCCACGGTGGAGAGTTGATCCCCGTACCGAGGAACTGGCCGTCTCTCTGCGCGAGTTGGCTCGGTCTGTGTGTCGGATGCGCGTGGGCGGGGGTGCTGGGCGCCGGGGTGTTCCGGGCCGCCGCGGCCGGAGTGGCGGCGGTGCTCGCGGTGCCGGTCGCCTTCGTGCCGCTGCTGCAGAAGGTGCTGACCGGGCCGTCGGTGCGGTCGGCGGCCGGACTTCCGGCGCGGCTGCGCGAGTTCGCGGGGCCGCAGTGGTCCCCGGCCCTGGACCGGTGGCTCGCGGGGGCGCTACGGGTGGTCGGTCAGCCCGCGGGGGTGGCGCTCTCGCTGACGTTGACCGGGCTGCTCTGCGCCTATGTGTTCACCGGCCTTCGCCGCAAGGCTCGTTGGTGATCACTTGCAGACTTAAAGGTTCCGGATCTGCGTCAACACCCTTGAAAACTGCCACATATGCCCGATTAATCGTCAATTGTGTAGGGGGTGCCGATCACCCTTTCGTGTGCTTTTCACCAAAGACCTCAAGGGTCACGGAGGCAACGCCGACAAAGGATGCGTGAGTACCCTTGCGCACACCATGATGACCGCCGCCCGCCCCGTCGACTCTGGCCTCGGCGCCCCGGGCGATCTCGACCGCTACCCCTACGCGGAGGCTCCCACCGCCGGCCGTGTGGGCCCGCCCTCCTGGGAGGGGGTGGACACCGACCTGGGCCGCGTCGGCCGCCGGACCGCCGGCAACCGGGGGCGCGGGCTGCACGGGCAGCTCGTCCAGCAGCTCGGCCAGATGATCGTCTCCGGCGATCTCGGTGCCGACCGTCCGCTCGTCCCCGAGGAGATCGGCCAGCGGTTCGAGGTCTCGCGCACCGTCGTGCGCGAGTCGCTGCGCGTCCTGGAGGCGAAGGGGCTCGTCAGCGCCCGCCCGAATGTCGGTACGCGAGTCAGGCCCGTCAGCGACTGGAACCTCCTCGACCCCGACATCATCGAGTGGCGCGCCTTCGGCCCGCAGCGCGACGACCAGCGCCGCGAGCTCAACGAGCTGCGCTGGACGATCGAGCCCCTCGCCGCCCGCCTCGCCGCCGGTCACGGTCGTGAGGACGTGCAGCAGCGCCTCGCCGACATGGTCGAGATCATGGGGCACGCGTTCGCCCAGGGCGACGGCATCACCTTCTCCCGCGCCGACACGGAGTTCCACTCCCTCCTCATCCAGCTGGCCGGGAACCGCATGCTGGAGCACCTCTCCGGCATCGTCGCCGCCGCGCTCCAGGTCTCCGGCGGCCCCGTCACCGGCTGCGACCGGCCGAGCGAGGCCTGCCTGGCGCACCACGCCCGCATCGTGGACGCACTCGCCGCCGGGGACGCCCACGGCGCCGAGAGCGCCATGCGGCAGCTGCTCACGGTCCACCCAGAGGTGGAGCGCGTCGTCCCCGCCCCTCGCGAACACTGACCCGCGGGCCGTGGCCGGGAGCGCGGAGGCGCACGCACCGCGTGCCGCCGGGTCCGAGCACCACCCGGGGGACCGGCAGGGTCTCCCCGGGTGGCGCCCGGGTTCGGGCGGCGCGAATGTGCAGTGATCGACCGTTCCGGCCGTTTCGTCGCAAATGAGGTGTGACTCGGGCCACGAAGATTGGGCGTAACACTCCTCCGAGCCGTGCGATGACTTAAGAGGTGACAGCCGAGGAAGGAATACAGCAGCCGATGGAGGCGCTGTGCAGTTCCCCGGTCCAGCCCGCGCCGTCGGCACATTCCCCGTCGACGGTCGTCGGCTCCAGCCCGATCCAGGGCGGGGCCGGAAGCCGTTTCCATCGTTCCGAGAGGTTGTTCGTGTCGGCCAGCACATCCCGTACGCTCCCGCCGGAGATCGCCGAGTCCGAGTCTGTGATGGCGCTCATCGAGCGGGGAAAGGCTGATGGGCAGATCGCCGGCGATGACGTGCGTCGGGCCTTCGAAGCCGACCAGATTCCGCCAACCCAGTGGAAGAATGTTCTGCGCAGCCTCAATCAGATCCTCGAGGAAGAGGGTGTGACGCTGATGGTCAGTGCAGCGGAGTCGCCGAAGCGCGCCCGCAAGAGCGTCGCAGCGAAGAGCCCGGCCAAGCGCACCGCCACCAAGACCGTCACTGCCAGGACGACCGTGACGAAGACCACCGTCTCGGCTTCCACGGCCACCGCGGCCGAGGGCACCGACCCGGACGACGAGGCCGGATCGCCCGCCCGTAAGGCGGCCGCGAAGAAGACCGTCGCCAAGAAGACGGTGGCCAAGAAGACCGTCGCCAAGAAGACGGCGGCCAAGAAGACCACGTCCAAGAAGGACGCCGACGAGCTCCTCGAGGGCGAGGACCTCCTTGAGGACGTCGCACCCGGCAAGGGCGACGACGAGGAGACCGAGGGCGAGAGCAAGGGCTTCGTCCTGTCCGACGAGGACGAGGACGACGCTCCGGCGCAGCAGGTCGCCGTCGCCGGCGCCACCGCCGACCCGGTCAAGGACTACCTCAAGCAGATCGGCAAGGTCCCGCTGCTCAACGCCGAGCAGGAGGTCGAGCTCGCCAAGCGCATCGAGGCCGGCCTGTTCGCCGAGGACAAGCTCGCGAACTCCGACAAGCTCGCCCCGAAGCTCAAGCGTGAGCTGGAGATCATCGCCGAGGACGGCCGCCGGGCCAAGAACCACCTCCTGGAGGCCAACCTCCGTCTGGTGGTTTCGCTGGCCAAGCGCTACACCGGCCGCGGCATGCTCTTCCTGGACCTGATCCAGGAGGGCAACCTGGGTCTGATCCGCGCCGTCGAGAAGTTCGACTACACCAAGGGCTACAAGTTCTCCACGTACGCCACCTGGTGGATCCGTCAGGCGATCACCCGCGCCATGGCCGACCAGGCCCGCACCATCCGTATCCCGGTGCACATGGTCGAGGTCATCAACAAGCTCGCGCGCGTCCAGCGCCAGATGCTCCAGGACCTGGGCCGTGAGCCCACCCCGGAGGAGCTGGCCAAGGAGCTCGACATGACCCCCGAGAAGGTCATCGAGGTCCAGAAGTACGGCCGTGAGCCGATCTCCCTCCACACCCCGCTGGGTGAGGACGGCGACAGCGAGTTCGGCGACCTCATCGAGGACTCCGAGGCGGTCGTCCCGGCCGACGCGGTCAGCTTCACGCTCCTCCAGGAGCAGCTGCACTCCGTCCTCGACACGCTCTCCGAGCGTGAGGCGGGCGTCGTCTCCATGCGCTTCGGCCTCACCGACGGCCAGCCGAAGACGCTGGACGAGATCGGCAAGGTCTACGGCGTGACGCGAGAGCGGATCCGTCAGATCGAGTCGAAGACGATGTCGAAGCTCCGTCACCCGTCGCGCTCGCAGGTCCTGCGCGACTACCTCGACTGATCCGTACGAGGTACGCATCGGCACACGGAAGGGCCCGGTTCCCCGAGAGGGGGAGCCGGGCCCTCCGGCTTTGCGCGGGTGCACGGCGGGGACACGTGCTGGACGCTGGGTGAACCGACATCACCCGAGAGTCAGGAGGCTCCATGCGTGGTTCCCTCATCCGAGCATTGACGGGTGCTCTGGGCCTGATCACCGCGGCGGCGGGGCAGCTTGCCACCGCCGGCCCCGTGGTCGCCGACAGCGTCGTGGTGGGCGGCCGGCCGACCCAGATCACGGACGCGCCGTGGGTCGTGGCGCTGTCCAGCCGTGACCGGTTCGGGGGTACGCGTGCGGGGCAGTTCTGCGGGGGTGTGGTCGTCGCACCGACCAAGGTGCTCACGGCGGCCCACTGCCTGGGCCGCGAGGTGCTCGGCGGCGAGCCGTGGGAGGTGCGCGACTTCGTGGTCATCGCGGGCCGCGCGGCGCTGAGCGGACAGGAGGGGCAGGAGGTCCGGATCTCGGACACCTGGGTCAACCCCGACTACGACCCGACGACCAACGCGGGAGACCTGGCCGTACTGACGCTGGTGAGCGCACTGCCGCAGTCATATGTGATCGGCGTGGCCCGCTCGGGGGACGACGCGGCGTACGCGTCCGGGACGGAGGCGGACGTCTACGGCTGGGGTGACACGACCGGCAACGGCGCCTACGCCTCCACGCTGCGGACGGCGCGCGTCCAGGTCTTGCCGGACGCGGCGTGCGAGCGGGCGTACCCGGGCGGTTTCGGCGTCCGCTACCAGCGCGGGACGATGCTGTGCGCGGGCGACCCGCGGGGCGGGAAGGACGCGTGCCAGGGCGACAGCGGTGGCCCGCTGGTGGCCAAGGGGCTCCTCGTCGGCCTGGTGTCCTGGGGCAGCGGCTGCGGGCAGGCGGAGAACCCGGGCGTCTACACGCGGGTCTCGGCGGTGCTTCCGCCGAACTTCTGAGCCGTGGCCCGAAGGCAGGGACGGGCGGTGGCCCCGGATTCTGCCGGGAGTACGAGCACGAAGGGTACGAGAACGGGCGGTCACCACCTGAGGTCAGGGGGTGACCGCCCGTCGTCCGATCAATGACCGGCCCTGGGCTCGTCGCGGATGGCGCGTCAGGCGTGGTCTTCGCCCTGCGTGCGGGCCGGCACGTCCGTGAGCCGGTCCGTCTCATCCTGTATCTCAACGGCGATCTTCTTGAGTTCCGGCTCGAACTTGCGTCCGTGGTGGGCGCAGAAGAGCAAGTCACCTCCGCTGGTCAGAACGACGCGCAGGTATGCCTGGGCGCCGCAGCGGTCGCAACGGTCAGCGGCCGTCAGGGGGCTCGCGGGGGTCAGAACAGTAGTCACGTCGCCTCTTCTCTAGCTCGACGAGCTGTCGTACCAGGGTCAACATCCAACCAGGCCGAAAACGTTCCCGCTCGTGGCTTTTCCTTGAAACTTCTTCTCTAAGGTGGCTGTCTGCTGCCGGTTGGCGGCGAATGAGCCGTATTGCGTCGCTCTACGGATTTCGCGTTGCTTGTGTCGGTTAGCCCTCCCGGCACGGTTGCCGGTTGTTCATGAGGACGTGCCCGGAGCCTAAATGGTTCATGCCTCGAAGGGAACGTGATGTTCACGTCACCCCATCGAGGGATCGAACATTCATGCGACCCTGGACTAGCATGAAGAATCGGGGAGGGTGGCGTTACAACGGCTCTACCAGGCATCGGTACCCTCTGAGCGGTGACCGACGCCGGGCCTTACCCCACCGGGCCAGATTTCAAATTCAGCGAGGAGCGAACCGCGTGACCGCCGAGACGTCCGTGCCGTCCAGTGCGCTGCTGACCGCAGACCGTGACGGTTCCAACTACACCGCGCGGCACCTGCTCGTACTCGAAGGGCTCGAAGCGGTCCGCAAACGCCCCGGTATGTACATCGGGTCCACCGACAGCCGCGGCCTGATGCACTGCATCTGGGAGATCATCGACAACTCGGTCGACGAGGCCCTCGGCGGCTACTGCGACCACATCGAGGTCATCCTCCACGACGACGGTTCCGTCGAGGTCCGGGACAACGGCCGGGGCATCCCGGTCGATGTCGAGCCGAAGACCGGTCTCTCCGGCGTCGAGGTCGTCATGACCAAGCTGCACGCCGGCGGAAAGTTCGGCGGCGGCTCGTACGCGGCGTCGGGCGGTCTGCACGGCGTCGGCGCCTCCGTGGTCAACGCCCTGTCGGCCCGCCTCGACGTCGAGGTCGACCGGAACAGCGCGACCCACGCGATCTCCTTCCGCCGCGGTGTCCCCGGCATCTTCACCGAGCAGGGCCCCGACAGCCCCTTCGACCCGGCCAACGGCCTCGTCAAGACCAAGCGCGTCCCCAAGACCCGCACCGGCACGCGCATCCGCTACTGGGCGGACCGGCAGATCTTCCTCAAGGACGCCAAGCTCTCCCTGGAGACGCTCCACCAGCGCGCCCGTCAGACCGCCTTCCTCGTCCCGGGCCTCACCATCGTCGTCCGCGACGAGCGGGACCTGGCCGGCATCGGCAAGAGCGAGGAGACCTTCCGCTTCGACGGGGGCATCAGCGAGTTCTGCGAGTACCTCGCGCAGGACAAGGCCGTCTGCGACATCCAGCGCCTCACCGGGCAGGGCACCTTCAAGGAGACCGTCCCCGTCCTCGACGAGCGCGGGCACATGACCCCGACCGAGGTCACCCGTGAGCTCGCGGTCGACGTGGCGCTGCGCTGGGGCACCGGCTACGACACCACGGTCAAGTCCTTCGTCAACATCATCGCCACCCCCAAGGGCGGCACCCACGTCTCCGGCTTCGAGCAGGCCATCACCAAGACGGTGAACGAGGTGCTGCGCTCGGCCAAGATGCTGCGCGTCGCCGAGGACGACATCGTCAAGGACGACGCCCTGGAGGGGCTCACGGCCGTCGTGACGGTCCGCCTCGCCGAGCCGCAGTTCGAGGGGCAGACCAAGGAGATCCTCGGCACCTCCGCCGCCCGCCGGATCGTGGCGAACGTGGTGGCGAAGGAGCTCAAGGCCTTCCTCACCTCCACCAAGCGGGACGCCAAGGCGCAGGCCCGTGCCGTCCTGGAGAAGGCCGTCGCCGCGGCCCGGACCCGGATCGCGGCCCGCCAGCACAAGGAGGCGCAGCGGAGGAAGACCGCGCTCGAGTCCTCCTCGCTGCCGGCCAAGCTCGCGGACTGCCGCAGCGACGACGTGGAGCGCAGCGAGCTCTTCATCGTCGAGGGAGACTCCGCCCTCGGTACGGCGAAGCTCGCCCGGAACAGCGAGTTCCAGGCGCTGCTGCCGATCCGCGGAAAGATCCTCAACGTCCAGAAGTCGTCCGTCTCGGACATGCTCAAGAACGCCGAGTGCGGCGCGATCATCCAGGTCATAGGAGCGGGCTCGGGCCGCACCTTCGACATCGACGCCGCCCGCTACGGGAAGATCGTCCTCCTGGTCGACGCCGACGTCGACGGCGCCCACATCCGCTGCCTGCTGCTGACGCTCTTCCAGCGGTACATGCGGCCCATGGTCGAGGCCGGCCGGGTCTTCGCCGCGGTGCCGCCGCTGCACCGGATCGAGCTCGTCCAGCCCAAGAAGGGCCAGGACAAGTACGTCTACACGTACTCCGACAACGAGCTGCGGCAGACCCTCCTGGAGTTCCAGCGCAAGGGGGTCCGCTACAAGGACGCCATCCAGCGCTACAAGGGTCTCGGCGAGATGGACGCCGACCAGCTCGCGGAGACCACGATGGACCCGCGTCACCGCACCCTGCGCCGGATCAACATCGGCGATCTGGACGCGGCGGAGCAGGTCTTCGATCTCCTCATGGGCAACGACGTGGCGCCCCGCAAGGAGTTCATCACCGGATCGGCGGCCACCCTCGACCGCTCGCGCATCGACGCCTGACGGGCTCCACCCGTGGGTGGAGCCACACGCTCCACCCACGGGTCGATCACACGACCGCCCACTCTCCGTAACATCGAAGTGTCGGAGGGGGGACGGACATGAGCGAGAAGCGCTACCGAGGAATCACGAGGACGAGGACACAAGCGAGGGCGGAGCCGGCAGGGGCGGGGAGCGCGGCGGCGCACGGGCCTTCCTGGGGCTCCTGGCCCTCGAGAGAGGCACTCACCCGCGTCGGTGTGCCCCGGGGGCGGATCGTCCTCGACCACACCATGATCGCGGCCCTGAGCGTCCTGGTGGTGACCAGCTGCTACATCTCGGGCGCGTTCGACGGCTGGTACGCGCCGTTGCCTCCGCTGGGGTTAGGGCTCTGCGTCGCAGCGGCGCTGCGGTATCACCACACGACCCTCGACCATCGCCTGGCGGCCTCACTGGGACTGCTCGCGGTGATCACGCTCTGTGGCCTCGGGGCCTACGCGGCGGGTGCCTCGACGTCCGCGACGGTGATCTGGATCGTCGTCTCGGTCATGGCGATGGAGCGGCTGCCGCTCCCCGTGGGGCTGGTCACCGTGGCGGTGCTCGTGGCCGGGTTCGTGGAGGCCGACGAGACCGGGATCCGGGGGGCCGGTATCACCACGGTGGCCGTGCTGCTCGCCGGCTACTCCCTCCGGCTGGACGCCGAGGCGAGAGGGGCCGGATTCCAACTCCTCGCCCAGGAGAGGCTCGCCCGGGAGGCGGAGGCCGCCTCGGCGGCGCTCGCCGAGCGGGCCAGGATCGCGAGGGAGATACATGACGTGCTCGCCCACAGCCTCTCCGCGCAGATGGTGCACCTGGAGGTCGCACGGCTCCAGATCGAGGCCGGGGCGGACCGCGCGGAGATCCTCAAGCTCGTGACCTCGGCCCGGTCCATGGCCAGGGAGGGCCTTGCCGAGACCCGCCACGCGCTCTCGGCCCTGCGTGGGGACATGGCGCCGGTCGAGGACTATCTGCGGGAGCTGGCGCGGGAGGACCGGGCCGAGGTCGACGTCACCGGCGAACGCCGGGACCTGCCCGCCGAGGCTTCGCAGGCGGTGCGGCGGGTCGCGCAGGAAGCCCTCACCAATGTCCGCAAGCACGCCCCGGGCGCCCGGACCAGGATCCGGCTCGCCTACGGGACGGACGAGATCTCCCTGGAGATACGCGACTCAGGACCGCTCCGAACGGACGAGGCCGCACGGGTGGAGGAGGAACTCGGGTCCTCCGGCTCCGGGTACGGGTTGCTCGGCATGAGAGAGCGCGCCGAACTGCTCGGCGGCAGCCTGGACGCGGGCCCCGAGGGAGCCGGGTTCACGGTGCGGCTGCGGGTGCCGGCATGAGCGCCGCGAACGGCGACCGTGTCGCGCGGGTCGTCGTCGCCGACGACCAGGCCGTCGTCCGCGAGGGGATCGTGATGCTGCTCGGCCTGCTTCCCGGGATCGAGGTCGTCGGGTCGGCCCGGGACGGGGAGGAGGCGGTCGCGCTCACCGCCGAGCTCGGTCCCGACGTCGTGCTGATGGATCTGCGGATGCCTCGCTGCGACGGTGTCGAGGCCACCCGCCGGATCCGTGAGCGGCACCCCGGGACGGAGGTCGTCGTACTCACCACCTACGCCGACGACGACTCGCTGTTCCCGGCGCTGCGGGCCGGGGCGCGCGGTTACCTCACCAAGGACGCCGGCGGCGAGGAGATCGAGCGGGCCGTGCGGGACGTGATCGACGGGCGCGCCGGGCTGTCCCCCTCCGTGCAGCGGAGGCTCCTTGAACGGCTGATCGACCGGGAGGCCCGCGATGCCCGGGACCACAGGGACCACCAGGACCACCAGGGCCACCGGGATCACCGGGATCACCGGGACCACCGGGACGATGACGATCCGGGTGACCGGGCGGCCTGGGACGAGCGGGGCGGTCGGCCTGGGCGGGCCAGGTCCGGGCAGGCCGGTCACCCCGATCGGTCCGGGGCTGGGTCAGGGCCAGGGCCAGGGCTGGGGTCCGAGGCTGAGTCGGAGGCCGGAAGCGGGGCCGTTAGGTCGTCGGGGGGCCAGGGCGTCTCCTCGGGGCCGTATGGCGACGGGCTGACGGAGCGGGAGACGGAGGTGCTCGTGCTGGTGGCGGAGGGACTGTCCAACGCGGAGATCGCCAGGAGGCTGCGGATCTCCACGGCCACGGTGAAGACTCACATCAACAACCTCTTCGCCAAGACCGGGGTGCGCGACCGGGCTCAGGCCGTGCGGTACGCATATCAGCACGGTCTGGTCAGTGCACCTGGGAGAAGAGTCACCTAATGGGGTGAAGTGAAGGGGGAGAAGAGTCCGAGATGTTCCCGCTCTGTCCATCCTTGAACCTGCGGCCGAAACGGTTTGCTGACAAGGAGAGTTGCTCGGTGGAGCAGGTGGACAAGCAGGAGGGGCGCGACGCTTCGGCGACGGCGGTCGATGACCCCTGGTACGACGCGACGGCCTCAGGTTGGGGTGAACAGACGGCGGCCGGGGCGCCCGGTGACGGCCGGCCCGACGTGGTGCCGCGGCAGCGGGTCCACGACGCGGCGGAGATCTATCTGGAAGTCCAGCGGAGCCCCGCTTTCCAGGAAGTACGCAGCCGCTACCGCCGGTTCGTCTTCCCGGCCACCCTGGCGTTCCTCCTGTGGTACCTCGCCTATGTGGTGGCGGCGACCGCCGCACCCGGGCTCATGGCCCGGCCGGTGGCCGGAGCGGTGAACGTGGCGATGGTCGCGGGGCTCGGGCAGTTCCTCACGACCTTCCTGCTGACCTGGGCGTACGCGCGCCACGCGCGGCTGCGCAGGGACCGGGCGGCGCTGGAACTGCGCTGGGACACGCAGGAGATGACCCGAGGGGTGATGCAGCCGTGACCGGAGACCACCAGACCCTGGCGCTCGTGCTGTTCAGTGTGTTCGTCGCCGTGACCCTGGGGATCACCACCTGGGTGAGCCGGCACCGGCACGGTTCGGCGGAGGAGTTCTATGCGGGCGGGCGACTGTTCTCGCCGCTGGAGAACGGGTTCGCCATCGCCGGGGACTACATGTCGGCGGCCTCGTTCCTCGGTATCTCCGGGCTGATCGCGCTCTACGGCTACGACGGCATGCTCTACTCGGTCGGCTTCCTCGTCGCCTGGCTGGTCGTGCTCCTGCTGGTCGCCGAGCTGGTCCGCAACTGCGGTCGGTTCACGCTGGCCGACGTCGTCGCCGCGCGGATGGCGGAGCGGCCGGTGCGGATCGCCGCCGGAACGTCCTCGGTGGCCGTCTCCGTGCTGTACCTCGTGGCCCAGATGGTGGGCGCCGGGAGCCTGGTGGCGCTGCTGCTCGGCGGTTCCAGCCAGGCGGCGCGCTCGTGGACGGTGATCGGCGTGGGCGCGCTGATGGTGATCTACGTGTCGCTCGGCGGCATGCGGGCCACCACCTGGATCCAGATCGTCAAGGCGGTCCTGCTCATGGCGGGCACGATCGCGCTCACCGTCCTCGTCCTGCTCCGGTTCCACGGCGACGTGAACAGCCTGCTCTCCACCGCCGCCGAACGCAGCGGGCACGGCCTGGACTTCCTCGCCCCCGGGCTGCGCTACGGCGGCGACTGGACGGCCCGCCTCGACTTCATCAGCCTCGGCCTCGCCCTCGTCCTGGGCACCGCCGGACTGCCGCACATCCTGTCGCGCTTCTACACCGTGCCGACCGCCCGCGCCGCCCGGCGCTCCGTCGTCTGGTCCATCGGGCTCATCGGCGGCTTCTACCTGATGACCATCGTGCTCGGCTTCGGCGCGGCCGCGCTGATCGGCCCCGACGAGGTCCGTGCCTCCAACGCTGCCGGGAACACCGCCGTGCCGCTGCTCGCCCTCGACCTCGGCGGGGGCGCGGGCTCCACCGGCGGCACGGTGCTCTTCGCCGTCGTCGCCGCCGTCGCCTTCGCGACCATCCTCGCCGTCGTCGCGGGGATCACCCTGGCCTCCTCGGCCTCCGTCGCCCACGACCTGTACACCTCACTGCGCCGCCCACACGCGAAGCAGTACAGCGAGGTGGCTGTCGCCCGGGTCGCCGCCGCAGGCATCGGTGCGGCCGCCATCGGTCTCGGACTGCTCGCACGCGACCTCAACGTGGCCTTCCTCGTCGGCCTGGCCTTCGCGGTCGCGGCCTCCGCCAATCTGCCGGTGCTGCTCTACTCGCTGTTCTGGCGGAAGTTCACCACCCGGGGCGCGGTCTGGTCGGTGTACGGAGGCCTGATCCCCGCCGTGCTGCTCGTCCTGGTCTCGCCGGTCGTCTCCGGCAGCCCGGAATCGCTGTTCCCGGGCGTCGACTTCCACCTCTTCCCCTTGCAGAACCCGGGAGTGGTGTCCATCCCGCTCGGCTTCCTGGCCGGGTGGATCGGCACGGTCACCTCGTCCGAGCCGCCCGACGAGGCCCGGCACGCGGAGACCGAGGTGCGGGCCCTGACGGGCGCGGGAGCCGTCTGACCGTCCCGCGCGGGGCGTCAGACGGAGCCGGTGGACGGTGAGCTCGCCCAGGCGTACCGGTGCTCGGGGCGGCCCGTCTCGCCGTACCGGAGAGAGAGGCGCACACGGCCGGTGCGTTCCAGGAGTTTGAGGTAGCGCTGTGCGGTCTGGCGGCTGACGCCGGCCCGCTCGGCGATCTCCTGCGCTGACAGCGGGCCGTCGGCCGCGAGCAGGACCTGCCGGACCAGTTCGGCCGTGGTGGGGGAGTGGCCCTTGGGCAGATCGGGGGTGATGGCCCCTGCCGACAGGGCCCCGAAGATCCGGTCCACCTCGGCCTGTTCCGCCTCGCCGCCGCTCTCCAGGGTGCGGCGGAGCGTCGCGTACGCCTCCAGCTTGGCGCGGAGCCCGGCGAAGTTGAACGGCTTGACCAGGTACTGGAGCGCGCCGTGCCGCATCGCCGACTGCACGGTGGCCACGTCACGGGCCGCCGTCACCATGATCACGTCGCACTGGTGGCCGCGCGCGCGGAGCTCCCGTACCGCTGCGAGACCGTTCTCGTCGGGCAGGTAGTGGTCCAGGAGGATCAGGTCCACCGGCTGTCCGTCCAGGGCGGCGAGCGCCTCGGCGGTCGAGTGGGCGGTGGCGACGACCCGGAAGCCGGGCACCTTGGAGACGTAGGCGGCGTTGATCCGCGCGACGAGCGCGTCGTCGTCGACCACCAGTACGTCGATCATCGCGTCTCCTCGGGGGACTCCGGATCGGTCAGGGCGTCCGGGAGGACGACCGTGAACACGGCGCCGCCCTCGGGACCGCCGGACACCCCGGCCGTGCCGCCCCGGCGCTCGGCGAGCCGGCGCACCAGGGCGAGGCCGAGACCGCGCTTGCCGTGGGACGGGAGCTCCTTCGTCGTCCAGCCCTCGGTGAAGATCAGCTCGCGGCGCTCCTCCGGGACGCCCGGGCCGCTGTCCGCGACCCGCAGCACCACCGTACGGCCCTCGGCGCGGAAGGAGACCTCGATGCGGGCGCCGGGAGTGCCGGCGACGGCGTCCAGGGCGTTGTCGACCAGGTTGCCGACGACGGTGACCAGCTCGCGCGGGTCGACGAGCCGGTCCGGCAGCAGGGAGCCGGACGCGAGCCGCAGCGAGACGCCACGCTCGGCGGCGACGGTCGCCTTCCCGACCAGGAGCGCGGCGAGGAGCGGGTCGTGGACCTTCTCCGTGACCTGCTCGGCGGTGGCCCGGTGCACGCCGACCACCTCCGTGACGAACTCGACCGCCTCCTCGTGCATCTCCAGCTCCAGCAGCCCCAGGAGGGTGTGCAGCCGGTTGGCGTGCTCGTGGTCCTGGGCGCGGAGCGCGTCGATCAGGCCCCGGGTGGAGTCGAGCTCGCGGCCGAGGCGTTCCAGCTCGGTGCGGTCGCGGAGGGTCGCCACGGCGCCTCCGTCGTCCGTGGGCATCCGGTTGGCGATCAGGACCCGGTGGCCCCGGACGGTGAGCAGGTCCTCGCCGGTGACCCGGCCCGCGAGGACGTCGGCGGTACGGCCCCCGCCGAGGACCTCGTCGAGCGGCCGGCCCGCCGCCTCGGGGCCGAGGCCGAGGAGCCGCTGGGCCTCGTCGTTCATGAGCCGCACGGAGCCGTTGCGGTCGAGGGCCACGACGCCCTCCCGGATGCCGTGGAGCATCGCCTCGCGTTCGGCGAGCAGCGCGGAGATGTCGGAGAAGGCCAGGTCGTGCGTCTGCCGCTGGAGCCGCCGCGAGATCAGGTACGCGGCGAGCGCCCCGGCCGCGAGCGCGCCGCCCGCGTAGGCGAGGAGGCCGGGGATGGCGGCGAGGAGCCGGTCGCGGACGCTGTCGTACTCGATGCCGACGGAGACCGCGCCGACGATCCTGCCGTCGGCGTCCCGCAGCGGCACCTTGCCCCGTGCCGAGCGGCCCAGGGTGCCGCTGTCGATCTCCATGACCTCGTGCCCGGCGAGGACCGTGCTCGGGTCGGTGGAGACGAGCCGGCCGATCTGGGCGGGGTCGGTGTGCGACCAGCGCACCCCGCGCGTGTCCATGACCACGACGTACTCGGCGCCCGTGGAGGTCCTGATCCGCTCGGCCTCCGTCTGCACCGGGCCCCGCGCGGACGGCCGGCTGCCGGTGAGGTCCGCGGCGAGCCGGGGCGAGGCGGTGGTCCCGGCGATGGCCAGGGCCCGCCGCATGGCCTGGTCGTCGAGCTGGGCGCTCAGCGGAGCGAGGAAGAGGCCGGTGGCGAGGACGGTCACACCGGTCGCGATGGCCAGCTGCATCAGCAGGACCTGCGAGAACACCCGCTGCGGCCACCCGAACCGGCGACGGCGCGCGCGGGGACGCGGGGGGCTGCTCTGTGCGGGGGTCATGGCGGAAACGGTAAGCGGCCGCGCCCCGGGACCGGAAATGGTGACGGAACGGACGCCTATTCTGGGGGCTGCCCACGGCCGTGGGACCCGAAGGAACCGGAGGCACGTCCCTTGACCACGCAGCAGATCCCCGTCGTCGTCCTGGCCGGGTTCCTCGGGGCCGGGAAGACCACGCTCCTCAACCATCTGCTGCGCAGCGCCCGGGGCACCCGCATCGGCGTCATGGTCAACGACTTCGGCGACATCGGCATCGACGCGATGACCGTCGCCGGCCAGGTCGGCTCCACCGTCTCCCTCGGCAACGGCTGCCTGTGCTGCGCCGTCGACGCCGGCGAGCTCGACGAGTACCTGGAGGTCCTGACCCGGCCCGAGTCCCGGCTCGACGTGATCGTGATCGAGGCGAGCGGGCTCGCGGAGCCGGAGGAGCTGGTCCGCATGGTGCTCGCCAGCGAGAACGAGCGGGTCGTGTACGGAGGGCTGGTGCAGGTCGTCGACGCGGCCGAGTTCGAGGCCACCCGACAGCGGCACCCCGGTGCCGACCGGCACCTCTCCCTCGCCGACCTCGTCGTCGTCAACAAGGCCGACCGGGTGGCCGAGGACGAGCTGCGGAGCGTACGGGAGACGGTGGCCGGCCTTGCCGGACGCGCCGCCGTGGTCGAGGCCTCGCACGGACGCGTCGACCCGGAGCTGCTCTTCGACCGGGTCGTGCCGGAGGGTGAGATCGAGGGCCAGATGTCGATCGAGGACATCCTGTACGGCTCCGAGGACGACGGTCACGCCCATCCGCACGCGGCCTACGAGAGCCTCTCGGTGACGGCGTCGACGCCGCTGCACCCGCGCCGCCTGATGGCCTTCCTCGACTCGCGCCCCGAGGGCCTCTACCGGATCAAGGGCTTCGTCGACCTCGGCCCCGCCGACCCGGCCAACCGCTACACCGTGCACGCGGTCGGCCGCTTCCTGCGCTTCTACCCGGAGCCCTGGCCCGCCGGGGAGGAGCGCCTCACCCAGCTCGTCCTGATCGGCTCCGGCATCGACGTGGCCGGACTGCGCAAGGAACTCGCCTCCTGCGAGCTGAACGGCCCGCAGGACGCCCCCGACGAGCACAGCATGTGGGGCGTCCTGCGGTATGTGCAGCGGACGGAGGACGAGCCGGACGAGTCCTAGCTCGCCGGGCCCGCGACCACGTCGACCGGCTTCGGGAGCGGGGTGCCCGAGCCGTCGCGGCGGGGGTCGGCCTCGGGCAGGTCCACCGGGGTGCCGTTCTTCTGGGCGGCGCGGGCCGGGGTCACGCCCGCCCAGGCCAGGATCAGCACGTCCTCGCCCTTCAGGAAGCGCTGGCAGCGGACACCGCCGGTCGCGCGGCCCTTGCGCGGGTACTGGTCGAAGGGGGTCAGCTTCGCCGACGTGCCCGCCGAGGAGTCCAGGGTGCCCGTGGAGCCCGCGACGGTGAAGACGGCGGCGTCCGCCGCCGGGTCGACGGCCGTGAACGAGATCACCTCGGCGCCCGCGGTGAGCTTGATGCCCGCCATGCCGCCCGCCGGACGGCCCTGGGGCCGCACCTGAGAGGCCTGGTAGCGCAGCAGCTGGGCGTCGGAGGTGATGAAGACCAGGTCCTCCTCGCCCGTCCGCAGCTCCGTCGCGCCGACGATCCGGTCACCGTCCTTGAGGGTGATGACCTCCAGCTCGTCCTTGTTCGCCGGATAGTCCGGCACCACGCGCTTCACCACGCCCTGCAGCGTGCCGAGGGCGAGGCCCGGCGAGGACTCCTCCAGTGTGGTCAGGCAGACCACCGTCTCGTCGGCCTCCAGGGAGAGGAACTCCGACAGCGGCGCGCCGCCCGCCAGGTTCGGGGCGGTCGCGGTGTCCGGCAGCTGCGGCAGGTCGATCACCGCGATCCGCAGCAGCCGGCCGGCCGAGGTCACCGCGCCGACGTCACCGCGCTGGGTCGCGGCGACCGTCGAGACGATCACGTCGTGCTTGGCCCGCTTGCCGTCCACCACGGGCGGGAGGTGCTCGGTCACGGTGCGGGCCAGCAGGCCCGTCGAGGAGAGCAGCACCCGGCACGGGTCGTCCGCGACCTCCAGGGACACGGCCGCGACGGGCGCGCCCGCCGACTCGAGGAGGACGGTCCGCCGGTCCGTGGCGAACTTCTTGGCGACCGCGGCCAGTTCCGCCGAGACCAGCTTGCGCAGCTCGGCATCGGATTCGAGGATCCCGGTCAGCTCGTCGATCTCGCCGTTGAGGCGGTCGCGCTCGGTCTCCAGCTCGAGGCGGTCGAACTTGGTGAGGCGGCGCAGCGGGGTGTCCAGGATGTACTGCGTCTGGATCTCGCTCAGCGAGAAGCGCTCCATCAGGCGCTCCTTCGCCTGGGCGGAGTTCTCGCTCTCCCGGATGATCCGGATGACCTCGTCGATGTCGAGCAGGGCGACGAGGAGGCCCTCGACCAGGTGGAGCCGGTCGCTCTTCTTGGTGCGGCGGAACTCGGAGCGGCGCCGGACCACCTCGAAGCGGTGGTCGAGGTAGACCTCCAGGAGCTCCTTGAGGCCGAGGGTGAGCGGCTGTCCGTCGACCAGCGCCACGTTGTTGATGCCGAAGGACTCCTCCATCGGCGTCAGCTTGTAGAGCTGCTCCAGGACGGCCTCCGGCACGAAGCCGTTCTTGATCTCGATGACCAGGCGGAGGCCGTGGCTGCGGTCGGTGAGGTCCTTGACGTCCGCGATGCCCTGGAGCTTCTTGGAGCCGACCAGGTCCTTGATCTTGGAGACGACCTTCTCGGGGCCGACCGTGAAGGGCAGCTCGGTCACGACGATGCCCTTGCGGCGGGCCGTCACGGTCTCCACGGTCGCGGTGGCGCGGATCTTGAAGGAGCCGCGGCCCGACTCGTACGCGTCCTTGATGCCGGAGAGGCCGACGATCCGGCCGCCGGTCGGCAGGTCGGGGCCCGGCACGAAGCGCATCAGCGTCTCGAGGTCGGCGTTCGGGTACCGGATGAGGTGGCGGGCGGCCGCGACGACCTCGCCGAGGTTGTGCGGGGGCATGTTCGTCGCCATGCCGACCGCGATGCCGGACGCGCCGTTGACCAGCAGGTTCGGGTAGGCGGCGGGGAGCGCGACGGGCTCCTGCTCCTGGCCGTCGTAGTTCGGCGCGAAGTCGACCGTGTCCTCGTCGATGGACTCGGTCATGAGCAGCGCGGCCGGGGCCATCCGCGACTCGGTGTACCGCATGGCGGCCGGCGGGTCGTCGTTGCCCAGGGAACCGAAGTTTCCGTGGCCGTCGACGAGCGGGAGCCGCATGGAGAAGGGCTGTGCCATGCGGACCATCGCGTCGTAGATCGACGCGTCGCCGTGCGGGTGGAGCTTGCCCATGACCTCGCCGACGACACGGGCGCACTTGACGAAGCCGCGGTCGGGGCGGAGCCCCATCTCGCCCATCTGGTAGACGATGCGGCGCTGGACGGGCTTCATGCCGTCGCGGGCGTCGGGGAGGGCGCGCGAGTAGATCACCGAGTACGCGTACTCGAGGAAGGAGCCCTGCATCTCGTCGACGACGTCGATGTCGAGGATCTTCTCCTCGTACGCGTCGTCCGGCGGCGGTGTCTTCGTGCTGCGGCGGGCCATCGCGGCTGCGGCTCCTTCACCAACAAGGTTGATCTGACGCGGACCATTGTGGACCGTGCCACCGACAACGCCGACCGCGACCCGGAAGAGGGACATTCTGAAGGGTCGGGAACTTCGCCAGGTGTCGGCGCGCTTGCATACAGTGGCAGGACTTTTTCACATCGCGATCGAAGGGACGTACATGCCCATGGGTCACACGGCCACGGCCGAGGCCGGCTCCGGCGGCCTGACAGCGACCGAGCACCGGTTGGCGAACGGCCTGCGCGTGGTGCTCTCCGAGGACCACCTGACCCCGGTCGCAGCGGTCTGCCTCTGGTACGACGTCGGCTCGCGCCACGAGGTCAAGGGCCGCACGGGGCTCGCCCACCTCTTCGAGCACCTGATGTTCCAGGGCTCGAAGCAGGTGCACGGGAACGGCCACTTCGAGCTGGTGCAGGGCGCCGGCGGCTCGCTCAACGGCACGACGAGCTTCGAGCGCACCAACTACTTCGAGACCATGCCCACGCACCAGCTGGAGCTCGCGCTCTGGCTGGAGGCCGACCGCATGGGCTCGCTGCTCGCCGCCCTGGACGACGAGTCCATGGAGAACCAGCGGGACGTCGTCAAGAACGAGCGCCGCCAGCGCTACGACAACGTGCCGTACGGCACGGCCTTCGAGAAGCTGACCGCCCTCGCGTACCCGGAGGGCCACCCGTACCACCACACGCCGATCGGCTCCATGGCCGACCTGGACGCGGCGACCCTGGAGGACGCGCGGAACTTCTTCCGCACGTACTACGCCCCGAACAACGCCGTGCTGTCCGTGGTCGGCGACATCGACCCGGTGCAGACCCTCGCCTGGGTCGAGAAGTACTTCGGCTCCATCCCCGCCCACGACGGCAAGCCCGAGCCGCGCTCCGGCGACCTGCCCGAGGCCATCGGCGAGCAGCTGCGCGAGGTCGTCGAGGAGGAGGTGCCGGCCCGTGCGCTGATGGCCGCCTACCGGCTGCCGCACGACGGCACGCGTGAGTGCGACGCCGCCGATCTGGCCCTGACGGTGCTGGGCGGCGGGGAGTCCTCCCGTCTGCACAACCGTCTGGTCCGCCGCGACCGTACGGCCGTCGCCGCCGGCTTCGGCCTGCTGCGGCTCGCCGGGGCGCCCTCGCTGGGCTGGCTGGACGTCAAGACCTCCGGCGGCGTCGAGGTCCCGCAGATCGAGGCGGCCGTCGACGAGGAGCTCGCCCGGTTCGCCGCCGAGGGCCCCACGCCCGAGGAGATGGAGCGCGCGCAGGCCCAGCTGGAGCGCGAGTGGCTGGACCGGCTCGGCACCGTCGCGGGCCGCGCGGACGAACTGTGCCGGTTCGCCGTGCTGTTCGGCGACCCGCAGCTCGCCCTGACCGCCGTCGACCGCGTTCTGGACGTCACCGCCGAGGAGGTGCGGGCGGTCGCCGCGGCCAAGCTGCGCCCCGACAACCGCGCGGTGCTCGTCTACGAGCCGGTGACCCCCGAACAGAGCGAAAACGCCGACGGCGAAGATGAGGAAGAGGGAGCGGACCAGTGACCGACGCTGCCGCGTCTTTGACGAGCATGGACTTCCACCCGCAGCCCCAGCCGGGTGCCCCGAGGCCGTGGGCCTTCCCGGCGCCGGACCGCGGGAAGCTGGACAACGGTCTGACCGTGCTCACCAGCCACCGCCCCGGCCAGCAGGTCGTCGCCGTGGAGATCTTCCTGCCGGCCCCGCTGGACGCCGAGCCCGCCGGTCTCGACGGTGTCGCGACCATCATGGCCCGCGCGCTCTCCGAGGGCACCGACAAGCACAGCGCCGAGGAGTTCGCGGCCGAGCTGGAGCGCTGCGGCGCCACGCTCGACGCGCACGCCGACCACCCGGGCGTACGGGTCTCCCTGGAGGTCCCGGTCTCCCGGCTGCCCAAGGCGCTCGGCCTGCTCTCCGAGGCCCTGATCGCCCCGGCGTTCCTGGACACCGAGATCGAGCGCCTGGTGCGCAACCGCCTCGACGAGATCCCGCACGAGACGGCCAACCCGGGCCGCCGTGCCGCGAAGCAGCTCTCCAAGGAGCTGTTCCCGGCCGAGTCCCGGATGTCCCGGCCGCGCCAGGGCACCGAGGAGACCGTCGCCGCGATCGACGCCGCAGCCGTCCGCGCCTTCTACGAGGCGTACGTCCGGCCGGGCACGGCCACCGCCGTGGTCGTCGGCGACCTGACCGGCGTCGACCTGGACAAGGTCCTCGCCGAGACGCTGGGCGCCTGGACCGGTGAGCCGGCCGAGCCGCTCCCGATGCCGCCGATCACCGCCGACGACACCGGACGGGTCGTCATCGTGGACCGCCCCGGCGCCGTCCAGACGCAGCTGCTGATCGGCCGGATCGGCCCCGACCGGCACGACCGCGTCTGGCCGGCCCAGGTCCTCGGCACGTACTGCCTCGGCGGCACCCTGACCTCGCGTCTGGACCGGGTCCTGCGCGAGGAGAAGGGCTACACGTACGGCGTGCGGGCCTTCGGCCAGGTGCTCCGCTCGGACGCCGGGGGGAACGGCGCCTCGATGCTCGCCATCAGCGGATCCGTCGACACACCCAACACGGGTCCGGCGCTGGAGGACCTCTGGAAGGTGCTGCGCACGCTGGCCGCCGAGGGGCTGACGGACGCCGAGCGCGAGACGGCCGTGCAGAACCTGGTGGGGGTGGCGCCCCTCAAGTACGAGACCGCCGCCTCCGTCGCCGGGACGCTCGCCGACCAGGTGGAGCAGCACCTCCCGGACGACTACCAGGCCCAGTTGTACGCGCGCATGGCCGAGACCGGCACCGTCGAGGCGACGGCCGCCGTGGTCAGCGCCTTCCCGGTGGACCGGCTCGTCACCGTCCTCGTCGGCGACGCGGCGCAGATCGCGGAGCCGGTGCGCGCGCTCGGCATCGGTGAAGTGACCGTCGTGACCGGCTGATTCCGGCCCCGACGCGACAACAGGAGGACCCCGACGGCACAGTTCGTCGGGGTCCTCCTCTTTGTCCGTATTGGAAGCAAGGGTGATCATTTGCCCTGTGGCATGTCTTACAAAAGACGTGTCTGGTTGGTGATTGAAAGACGATCCGCATAGCGTCGAGGCGGCTGTTCGCCAGTTGCACGTGCCGCGACCGCGGCATCGGACAGTCATCGCCGAGTCCCCGTCAGGCGCGAGCCTGGGGAGCCGGGGACCCACATGCAGTCCCTGGGGTGAATCGGGCGCCTTCGTCTCGTACGGAGGGGCCCGTAGGAGACCTTCCTGCTCCGAACCCGTCAGCTAACCCGGTAGGCGAGAAGGAAGGAAAGGACCAGCCCCTCCATGGCGTTCACCCGTGCCACCGGGAAGCATCGTGCTCCGAGCCGGATGGCGCGCCGCAGCGTGGGCATCGCCGGCGCCGCGACGCTCGCCACCACCGGCGTCATCGGAACCCTCGCCTCCCCGGCGCTCGCCGCCGACACGGACAACCGCTCCCCCGAGGACACCGGTCTCACCCAGGTGATCACCGAGGACTCCCTCGTCGACCGGATCAACGCCCAGGCCGCCGCCCAGGAGCAGGAGGCCGTCGAGGCCATCGCCAAGGCGAAGGCCAAGGCCGAGGCGGAGCGCAAGGCCGAGGCCCGCGCCAAGGAGATCCGGCTGGAGCGCGAGCGCGCCGCCCGTGCGGCCGAGCGCCGCCGCCTGGCCTCCTTCCAGGCCCCCGTCGCCGGCTCGTACGTCTCCACCGGCTACAAGACCGGCGGCTCGCTCTGGTCCTCCGGCCACCACTCCGGCATCGACTTCCACGCCGCCTACGGCACCCGGGTCGTCTCCGTCGGCTCCGGCACCGTCGTCGAGGCCGGCTGGGGCGGCGCGTACGGCAACAACATCGTCATCCGGATGAACGACGGCACGTACACCCAGTACGGGCACCTCTCCTCCATCGAGGTCTACGTCGGCCAGACCGTCGAGCCGGGCCAGCAGATCGGCATCTCGGGTTCGAGCGGCAACTCCACCGGCCCGCACCTCCACTTCGAGGCGCGCACGAGCCCCGAGTACGGCTCGGACATCGACCCGATCACGTACCTCCGCTCCCGCGGCGTCGACCTCTGACCCCGTCCGGACCGGCTCCGGACCGCGTCGCAAAAGCCCCGGCTCGTGCTGAGCCGGGGCTTTTCGCTGTCCAAAAGATATCCATGGAATCCGCTGGGGCATCGGAAATTCCGGCGCACTGCCATAGAGTCGAAGATCGGGCGCAGAACAGGCGCCGATCGAATTGACTCGCGCGGATCAAGGCGGAGGTCGGACATGCGTATTCCCGCGCATTCGGTATGCACGGCGATCCGGGACGACATCGTCTCCGGCGTGTACGAGCGGGGCAGCCGGCTGACCGAGGAGCAGCTCGCCCGCCGGTACGGGGTCTCCCGCGTCCCGGTCCGCGAGGCGCTGCGCACTCTGGAGTCCGAGGGCTTCGTCGTCACCCGCCGCCATGCGGGCGCCCATGTCGCCGAGCCGACCGAGCAGGAGGCGGGCGACCTGCTCGCCATGAGGGCGCTGCTCGAACCGCTGGGGGCCGCGCGGGCCGCCCAGCGGCGCACCGAGGCCCATCTCAAGGTGCTGCGCGGCCTGGTCAGGCTGGGGCAGGAGCGGGCCGGGCGCGGTCAGGGCGAGGATCTGCGCTCGCTCGGCGGCTGGTTCCACGAGACGCTCGCGCAGGCCTCCGGGAGTCCGCCCCTGACGGCGCTGCTCACCCAGCTGCGGTACAAGATCGCCTGGACGCACGTGGTCGAGCAGCCCGCCGAGCCGGTGGAGGCCTGGGCCGAGCGGGGCGCGATCGTGGACGCGGTGGCGCGCGGCGACGCCGAGCGGGCGAGGGTGCTGACCGCGCTGCACGCGGAACGCGCGCTGCCGCTGCACCGGCTCAAAAGGACGGAGCGCGGCCGTGTGAGTCTTTCGCAACATGCCGTCAACACGACGAGCGCCCGGAATTAACACGCCCACCGTATACAAAGAGCAGGCATTCGGCCGCGTTCTTCATGCTGCCCGGAAATAGGTCCGGATAATGCGAATGGCCGTGGCCGCCGGAATTCCGGCGGCCACGGCCATTCAGCGCCCGGGGGACCGGGTCAGACGGTCTCGGGGAGCTCGTCCAGGCCCTCGGCGACCAGCTTCGCCAGGCGGTCGAGCGCGGCCTCGGCGCCGTCGGCCTCGGACGCGAGGACGATCTCCTCGCCGCCCTGGGCGCCCAGGCCGAGCACCGCGAGCATGGAGGCGGCGTTCACGGGGGTGCCGTCGGACTTGGCGATCGTCACCGGCACGCCGGAAGCCGTGGCGGCACGGACGAAGATGGACGCGGGGCGGGCGTGCAGGCCCTCGGCCCAGCCGACGTTGACGCGGCGCTCAGCCATGGTGTTGCCCTTCAAGTCTCAAGCGGGTTGTCTAGACCAGTCTCTCACGGGTCGCGCGGTGCTCACGCCGACCTTCGACCCGGATCGGACCGCCCTTCGGTCCTCCCCAGCTTGCAACACCTTGCATCGCACACACCCGCCACGCGACCGGTGCCGCCGTCGTGTCGCGGCCGTAGGCTGACCCCATGCAGAGCGCGTCGGAGCAGTCGGAAGCGGCGGAACCACCGGCATCACCGGAGCACGCCTATCCCGACCACTGGGAGGCGGACGTGGTGCTCCGCGACGGCGGCACCGCGCGCATCAGGCCCATCACCGCCGACGACGCGGACCGGCTCGTCAGCTTCTACGAGCAGGTCTCGGACGAGTCGAAGTACTACCGCTTCTTCGCCCCCTACCCGCGCCTGTCCGCCAAGGACGTCCACCGTTTCACCCACCACGACTTCGTGGACCGGGTCGGGCTCGCGGCGACCGTCGGCGGCGAGTTCATCGCCACCGTCCGCTACGACCGCATCAACGCCCAGGGGCTGCCCGCCTCCGCCCCGGCCGACGAGGCCGAGGTCGCCTTCCTCGTCCAGGACGCGCACCAGGGGCGCGGCGTCGCCTCCGCCCTCCTCGAACACATCGCGGCGGTCGCGCGCGAGCGGGACATCCGGCGCTTCGCCGCCGAGGTGCTCCCCGCCAACACCAAGATGATCAAGGTCTTCACCGACGCGGGCTACACCCAGAAGCGCAGCTTCGAGGACGGCTCCGTCCGTCTCCACCTCGACCTCGAACCGACCGACCGCTCCCTCGCCGTCCAGCGCGCCCGGGAGCAGCGGGCCGAGGCGCGCTCCGTGCAGCGGCTCCTCACCCCCGGGTCCGTCGCCGTCGTCGGCGCCGGACGCGCCCCGGGCGGCGTAGGCCGGACCGTGCTCCGCAACCTCCTCGGGGCCGGCTTCACGGGACGGGTGTACGCGGTGAACGCCGCGCTCACCGGGGAGACCGAGCTCGACGGCGTCCCCGCCCACCCCTCCGTCGGCGCCATCGGCGAACCGGTGGACCTGGCGATCGTCGCCGTCCCCGCCGAACGCGTGCCCGAGGCCGTCGCGGACTGCGGCGAACACGGGGTGCGCGGCCTCGTCGTGCTCTCCGCCGGATACGCCGAGAGCGGGGCCGCCGGCCGCGAGCGCCAGCGTGAGCTCGTACGGCAGGCCCGCTCGTACGGCATGCGGATCATCGGCCCCAACGCCTTCGGCATCATCAACACCGCCGACGACGTCCGGCTCAACGCCTCGCTCGCGCCGCAGATGCCGGCCGCCGGGCGCATCGGGCTCTTCACCCAGTCCGGCGCCATCGGGATCGCCCTGCTCGCCGGGCTGCACCGGCGGGGCGCCGGGCTCTCCTCCTTCATCTCGGCGGGCAACCGCGCCGACGTCTCCGGCAACGACTTCCTCCAGCACTGGTACGACGACCCCGGCACCGACGTCGTCCTCCTCTACCTGGAGTCGATCGGCAACCCCCGGAAGTTCACCCGGCTCGCCCGCCGCACCGCCGCCGTCAAGCCCGTCGTGGTCGTCAAGGGCGCCCGGCACAGCGGCAGCGCCCCGCCCGGCCACCGGGTGCCGGTCACCCGCATCCCGCACGCCACGGTCTCCGCGCTGCTCCGCCAGGCCGGGGTGATCCGCGTCGACACCGTCACCGAGCTCGTCGACGCCGGGCTGCTCCTCGCCGCCCAGCCGCTGCCGGCCGGACCCCGGGTCGCGATCCTCGGCAATTCCGAGTCGCTCGGCCTCCTCACGTACGACGCCTGCCTGACCGAGGGGCTGCGCCCGATGCGGCCGCTCGACCTGACGACGGCGGCGGTCCCGGCGGACTTCCGGGACGCGCTGGCGGCGGCGCTGGCGGACGAGACCGCCGACGCGGTGGTCGTCACCGCGATCCCCTGGGTCGGCGAGGACGGGGCCACCGAGTTCGGCGACGGCGAGGTGCTCGCGGCCGCCCTCCGCGAGGCCGTCGCCTCCGCCCCCGCACCGACGAAGCCGGTCGTCGTCGTCCACGTGGAGATGGGCGGCCTCGCGGAGGCCCTGGCGGTGGCGACGAGCACCCGGCCGGCCGCGGCGGGGCGCGGAGCCGTCACCGCGCCCGGGACCCGCGCGGACGGGCCCCGCCCCGCCGTCGCCCCCGCCACGGTGACCACTCCCGTACAAGAGCCCCCTGCCGTACAAGAGCCCACCACCCCCGCGCGGCAGGCCACCATCCCCGCCTACCCCGCCGCCGAGCGGGCCGTGCGGGCGCTGGCCGAGGCGGTGCGGTACGGGCAGTGGCGGCGGCAGGCGGCCGAGCCGGGGCGGGTGCCCGAGTACGAGGACATCGACGAGGCCGGGGCCGCCGCGCTGATCGAAGGGGTCCTCGGCGGCGACGGAGTGGTGGACGCCCGCGGTGTGACCCTCGACACCGAGGCGGCCGGGGCGCTGCTCGCCCGGTACGGGATCACCGTCCTGCCGACCCTCCCCGCGCCCACCCCCGACGCCGCCGTCGCGGTCGCCGCCCGGCTCGGCTACCCCGTCGCGCTCAAGGCGACCGCGCCGCACCTCCGTCACCGCCCCGACCTCGGGGGCGTCCGCCTGGACCTGGCGACCGAGGAACAGCTCCGCACGGCGTACGCGGAGCTGACCGAGGTCCTCGGCAAGCCGGAGGAACTCCAGCCGGTCGTCCAGGCGATGGTGCCGCGGGGCGTCGACACCGTCGTCCGCTCCGCGATCGACCCGGCCGTCGGCGCCGTCCTCTCCTTCGGTCTCTCGGGCGCGGCCTCCGAACTGCTCGGCGACACGGCCCACCGGCTGGTTCCGGCCACCGACCGGGACGTCGCCGAACTCGTCCGCTCCCTGCGCACGGCCCCGCTGCTCTTCGGCTGGCGGGGCTCCGCCCCGGTCGACACCCCGGCCCTGGAGGAACTCCTGCTGCGGGTCTCCCGGCTCGTCGACGACCACCCCGAGGTGGTCGCGGTCTCCCTGGAGCCGGTGGTCGTGGCACCCCGCGGGCTCTCGGTCCTCGGCGCGACCGTCCGGCTGGCCCCGCCGGCACCCCGCACCGACCTCGGTCCCCGAAGCCTGCCCCGCTACTGACGGGCCCGAGCGGGCCCCTCGGCCCCGTAGGATGGAGTCCATGGCAAAGAGCGGTACGACGACCCAGGGGCTGCGCGCGGCGATCGAGCGCAGTGGCTACTACCCGGCCCTCGTGGCCGAGGCGGTGGAGGCCGCCGTCGGCGGCGAGGCCATTTCGTCGTACGTGGTCCACCAGGAGACCACCTTCGACGCGAACGAGGTCCGGCGCCACGTCACCGTCCTCGTCCTGACCCCGAACCGCTTCATCGTCAGCCACACCGACGAGCAGGCCTCCGACACCAGCTCCCCGACCCCGTACGCCACGACCTCCACCGAGTCCGTGAAGGTCGACCGGATCTCGTCGGTCGTCGTCAGCCGCGTGGTCGCCAACCCCGAGTCGTACACGCCGGGCACGCTGCCCCGCGAAGTGGTCCTCACCATCGGCTGGGGTGCCGTCTCCCGCATCGACCTGGAGCCCGCCGCCTGCGGCGACCCCAACTGCGACGCCGACCACGGCTACACCGGCAACGCGACGGCCGACGACCTCAGCCTGCGGGTGAGCGACGCCGGGGACGGCCCGGACACCGTCCGGCAGACCCTCGCGTTCGCCCAGGCCCTCTCCGAAGCCATCGCGGCGACCGCCGCGCCCACCCGCTGATGGTGCAGCCCACCGCCGTGACGCACGGCTGGCCCGACGACCCGGTCCCGCTCGCCCCGGAGACCGCGCCGGTGCCCGAGTACGCCACCGGCTCGCTCGGCGACCTGCTGCCGACGCTCGTGGCGGGCCAGGGCGTGCCCGGCTTCGACGCGCGGATCGCGGAGCTGGCCCCGGCCGACCGGAACTGCGTCTTCCTGATCGACGGGCTCGGCTGGGAGCAGATCAAGGCCCACCCGGACGAGGCGCCGTATCTGACCTCGCTCCTCGGCTCCTCGCGGGGCGGCACGGGCCGCCCGGTCACCGCCGGGTTCCCCGCCACCACCGCGACCTCGCTGGCCTCCGTCGGCACCGGCCGCCACCCGGGGACGCACGGACTGCCCGGCTACACCGTGCGCAACCCCGACACCGGCGAGCTGATGAACCAGCTGCGCTGGAAGCCGTGGACCGCGCCGCACGTCTGGCAGCCGTACCCGACCGTCTTCCGGCTCGCGCACGAGGCCGGGATCCACACCGCCCAGGTGTCGTCCCCGATCTTCGAGCAGACCCCGCTCACCAAGGTCGCGCTCAGCGGCGGAACGTTTCACGGGCGGCTCTCCGGCGAGGAGCGCATGGACTTCGCCGCCGAGCAGCTCGCCGCCGGCGACCGCTCGCTGGTCTACACGTACTACAGCGAGCTCGACGGCGCCGGTCACCGCTTCGGCATCGACTCCGACGCCTGGCGCGGCCAGCTGATGTTCGTCGACCGGCTCGTGCAGCGGCTCGCCGAGCAGCTGCCGCCCCGCGCGGCCCTGTACGTCACGGCCGACCACGGCATGGTCGACATCCCCTTCGACGACGAGCACCGCATCGACTTCGACGAGGACTGGGAGCTGCGCGCCGGCGTCGCCCTCCTCGGCGGCGAGGGCCGGGCGCGCCACATCTACGCCGTGCCCGGAGCCGAGGCGGACGTCCTCACCTGCTGGCGCGAGGTCGTCGGCGAGCAGTTCTGGGTGGCGAGCCGCGACGAGGCCATCTCCCTCGGCTGGTTCGGCGACGAGGTCGACGAGCGGGTGTACGGCCGGATCGGCGACGTCGTCGCCGCGGCCCACGACGACGTGGCGATCACCGCCTCCGTCAACGAGCCGCACGAGTCCGCGATGGTCGGCATGCACGGGTCGATGACCCCCGCGGAGCAGCTGGTCCCGCTGCTCGAAGTCCGTTCCTGAACCCGGTACGTCCCCCCTTCTTCCCACGACTTCTTCCCACGACCTGAAAGGTCCCTGTTCCGTCATGCCCGAGCTGGTCTTCTTCTCCGGAACCATGGACTGCGGGAAGAGCACCCTGGCGCTCCAGATCGCCCACAACCGCGATGCGCGGGGGCTTCAGGGCGTGATCTTCACCCGTGACGACCGGGCGGGCGAGGGCAAGCTGTCCTCCCGGCTCGGCCTGGTGACGGACGCGGTCGAGGCGCCGCGCGACATGGACCTGTACGCGTACCTCGTCACGCAGCTCTCCCAGGGCGGCAAGGCCGACTACGTGATCGTGGACGAGGCCCAGTTCCTCGCCCCGGAGCAGATCGACCAGCTCGCCCGCATCGTCGACGACCTCAGCCTGGACGTCTTCGCCTTCGGGATCACGACGGACTTCCGTACGAAGCTGTTCCCCGGCTCCCAGCGGCTGATCGAACTGGCGGACCGGATCGAGCAGCTCCAGGTCGAGGCCCTGTGCTGGTGCGGCGCCCGCGCCACGCACAACGCCCGTACGGTCGGCGGCGAGATGGTCGTCGAGGGCGAGCAGGTCGTCGTCGGGGACGTGAACCGTCCGGCGGAGGAGATCGGTTACGAGGTCCTCTGCCGCCGCCACCACCGCCGCCACATGACCTCGGCCTCCGCCCGCGCGGGCGCCCTCTCCCCGGACGTCCTGCCCGTCAGCCACGCCTGACCGCCGGGCGGGCCCCGGCCGTGCGCCGGCCGTGGCCGAGGCGCCCCGCCGGACGGCGGCGCGAGGGCGGCCGCGGTGATCGGGGCCGTGGCGCACTTCCCGAGCCGCCTCCGTCCACGGCTCAGGAGTTCCGGCCCGATCCTCGCGGGTGGTCGGGATCGTTCTCCGTGTGCGGGGCACAGCGGGTGTGTCGGCTCCCCTTCGAAGAGGGCGAGGCCTCCCCGCCCCTCGTGCGGCGAGGGACGTTCCCACGAAGGGCGGGACATGACCACACGCAGAAGGATCCTCGGCGGGGCCACCGCGGCCGGCGTCATGGCGGGTCTCGGAGGTTCCCTCGCGGCAGCCGCGGACGGGAGCGGCGCCGCCGGTGTCGATCCGGCGGTGCGGCGGCGCCGGGCGCGCGACGCGATCGTGGCGGTCAACAGCGGCATGCGGGCGAACTACGCCGCGCTCAAGGCCGATCTGATCGCGTACCTGAGCCCCGTCCTCGTCGTCGAGAACGACGCCAAGGGGGGAAGGTTCACCCTCGTCCACGACGGCGGGCAGGAGTCGCTGCACCCCGTCGGGGAGGTGTTCGAGCTGGCGAAGGCCGTCAGCCACGTGCCGCTCGGCATCTTCTCGATCATCGCGCCCCACCTGGGCGACAGGGTCCCGAACATCCCCGGCGCCGACCGCATCGACGCGCACGACCTGAAGATGGTGGCGTTCGGGGCGACGGGTGCCACCGGCTGGATCACGCCGTTGCGGAGCTATGCCGACACGCTGACCGCCGCTCGCCGGCAGCTCGGCGGCGCGGGCCTCCCGCCGGGCATGGCGGCCTCGTGCGCGCGCGTGCTCGACGGCGCGCTCCGGTTCGTCGAAGTCTCCACCGCGGCGGGGTCCTTCGACATCAGGTCCTTCGAGGACTTCTCCGCCGACGTGCACGCGGCCCTCCGCACCAACATGAGGTACGCGGCCGAGGCGCAGATCGCCGGCGTGCAGGGGGTCCTGCGGAAGTGGCGGGCCGAGATCGGCGAGGAGTCGTGGAAGGACCTGTACGCCGTCGTGCTGTCCCAGTGGGCCACGTCCGTGCGGAACCAGAACTCGCTCATCATCGGGCCGTGCATGAATCCGGCGAAGGTGGCCACCCATCTGATCGACCTGCCGTGCGCCGAACCGCCCGAGGACCCGGTCTTCGTGGCCCTGGACAACCTCGCCCGGATCGTGCAGGACGACATCGCGGCCGAGCTGGTCTTCCCCACGGATCACGCGGCCGCCGACGCGCTCAAGGGCCCGCAGGACCTGCTTGCCGACGAGATCCTGGACCAGCTCGGCGGGGCGACGGCCGGCGGGACCCCGTACTCCGCTCCCGCGTCCGCCGGTGACGCCTGCCCCTTGCGCCGGCGGGGCACGGACGGGGGCTGACGGAGGGGCACGGACCGGGGCCGGCGGAGGGCGTTCCCTCGCGCGGGGCGGTGCGGACCGCCGTGGCCGGCGGGGGAGTCACGCCTCCGGAGCCGGCGGCCGGAGGGCGCGGGTCAGGTCGTCCAGGGCGGCGGCGTCCAGCGGGGCCGTGCCCGTCAGGGTGCCGACCAGGGCCTGGGCGAGGACGGTCGCGGAGCCGATCCGGGTGTCCTCGCGCTCGTCGCCGGTGACCTTTCCGATGACGGCGTCGCGTACCGCGTGCGAGATGGCGAGGTCTCCGAACAGTTCGGGGAAGGACAGCGCCATCATGCACACGCCCACATTGGCGGAGAGGACGGACCGGCCGGCCAGTCCGGGGTCCATGCGCAGGCGCCCGGCGTCACGGCAGCGCTCCACGGCCTTCAGGAGGATCGCCTGGGCCTCCGTGATGGCCTGCGGCTTGGCGTCGCCCGTCGGCGTGAACATCAGGCGGTAGAGGTACGGGTTGCGCAGCGCGAACGCGACGTGGCTGTCCCAGGCCGTGCGCAGGTCCGCCACCGGGTCCTCGGTGAGCGGATTGCGCCGCTTCTCGGCGAGGAAGCGCGCGAAGCCGATGTCGGCCACCGCCGTGAGCAGGCCCTGCTTGTCGCCGAACTGGCGGTAGATCTCGGGCATGCCGACCTTCGCCCGGTCGCAGATGGCCCGGGTCGAGATCGCCAGCGCGTCCTTGGTGGCGAGCAGTTCCCCGGTGGCTTCCAGGATGCGCTCTCGGGCCGTCGACATGGCTTCACGATAACAGCGCTCACACGTCGGACCTGGGTGGATCGAGATTCTTTGATAGCGACGTTAACTATCTGTGTTAGCGTCTCTAACGTCACTCGTCGACCGAGAGGAACCGCCATGACCGCCTCCACCACCCTGCGCGATGTGATCGGCCTGCCCCAGGAGCTGCCGCGGCTGAGCGAGTCGGCCCTGATCATGATTGACTTCCAGAACACCTACCGCACCGGCGTCATGCGGCTCGACGGGGCCGAGGAGGCCGTGGCCGCCGGCGCCCGACTCCTCGCCGCCGCCCGCGCCGCGGGCGCCCCGGTCGTCCACGTCGTCAACGACGGCGGTGAGGGCACCCCGTACGACATCCGGGCCGAGATCGGCTCGATCAGCGACGAGGTCGCCCCGGCCGAGGGTGAGAAGGTCGTCGTCAAGCAGTTCCCCAACGCCTTCCACGCCACGGACCTGGAGGAGACCCTGAAGGACCTCGGGGTGAGCGGCGACCTCGTCATCGCCGGCTTCATGACGCACATGTGCGTCCTCTTCACGGCCCAGGGCGCCTTCAACCTCGGCTACCGCCCGACCGTGGTCGCCGAGGCCACCGCGACCCGGCCCCTGGAGGCGCCGGACGGCAACGTCCTGCCGTCGGAAACCCTCCGGGCCGCCGGCCTGACGACGGTCCGGGACCTGTTCGGCACCGTGGCCCGCACGGTCGACGAGCTCATCGGCTGACGCCATCGGCGCCGCCGGCACCCGGAGTTCACCCGGGGTGTGCCTGAAGAGCGCCTGCTGATCGGTTGCGGGTCGCCCGCCTCGGCGGTAATGGCGGTCGGCCCGTGACGACCCCTCCGGGTCCTTCCGCGCTGTACGCCCCCTGGAGGATGTGTGCCACCCGCCGCCGAGGCCGTGTACGTCGAGGACCCCGAGCGCGGGACGGTACGGGACGAGCACGGCGGTGCGGAGCGGCGGCGGGGCGCGGTCCTGCGGGCCCCGGCCGCCGCCGCACTGCTCACCGCCGCACTGCTCTGCCTCGCCACCCGGCTCTCCCGCACGTACCCCTTCGGCCCGGTGACCAGGAACATCGTCGACCTCGGCCAGCAGTACCTGCCGTACCACGCCTACTGGCGCGCCTTCCTGCTCGGCGAGACGCACGGGGACGCCTTCCTCAACTGGAACTCCGGCTTCGGCGCCAACTTCCTCGGCGACATCGGCACCTACCTGAGCAGCCCCTTCGACCTGCTCGTCGTGTTCTTCCCGGCGGACCGCGTCGAACTCGCCCTGTACGTCGTCACCGCCGCCAAGATCACCACCGCGGCGGCCGCGATGGCGCTGCTGCTCCTGCGGCTCCGCCCCGGCCCCTGGCCGGTCGCCGCCGTGCTCGGCACCGCGTACGCCCTCTCCGGCTGGACCTTCGATTTCGGCGCCACCGTCCCCATGTGGCTCGACGGGCTCGTCGCCTTCCCCCTGCTCTGCCTGGTCGGCGAGTGGGCCCGCACCGGCCGCCGCCCCGTCCTCGGCCCCCTCGTCGTCGCCCTGGCCTGGATCGCCAACTTCTACACCGCGTACATGGCGACCCTCGGCGCGGCCGTCGTCCTCGTGGTGCGGCTCCTCACCTCCGAGGAGACCGCCGGCGCCCGGCAGCGTCTCGCCGGGGTGCTGCGCGCCGCCCGGGGCGTCCTCATCGGCATCGGGCTCGCCGCGCCGCTCGTCGTGGTCGTCTTCCTCGCCACGAAGGTCGCCGACCCCACCCCGGAGACCACCTTCGCGCCCGCGCCCTGGACGGACGTCCTGGCCCGGTTCCTGCCCGCCACCGCGAGCGTCGACAGCCCCGCCCTCTTCATCGGCACGCCCGCCCTCGCGCTCGCCCTGACGCTGCCCTTCAACCGGGCCGTCGCGCCGCGCGTCCGGGCCGGCTGGACGGCCGCGATCGTCCTGGTGACGCTCTCGCTCCAGTGGGAGCCGACCCATCTGCTGTGGCACGCGGGCGCCTCGCCCAACGGCATTCCGTACCGTCAGACCTTCGTCCTGTGCGGCCTGCTGCTGATCGGCGCCTGGTTCTCGGCCGCCCCGGGGGTGCCCCGGCCGACGGCGCTCCTCGCGGGCGTGGCACTGCTCGGAGCCCTGGCGTGGGCGGCCCGGGGGAGCGTCGACATCGACCGGTGGACCTTCCCCGCCTTCGGCGCGGCCGTGCTCCTCGCGCTCGCCGCCGTCCTCATGGCCCTCGCCGGCGAACGCCGGCGCCACGCGCGCGTGGCGCCCGCCCCGGACGGCGACGGTCAGGCCACCGCGCGCGTACTCCCCGCTCCGGACGGCGACCGTCGCCTCACCGCGCGCGTACTCCCCGTCCTGGCCGTGATCCTGCTCGTCGCCGCGCAGGCGGGCGAGGCGGCCGTCACCGGCAAGCGGATCGAGGAGCAGCAGCGGAGCGAGGTCTCCTGGTCGCCCCGGATCGGCCCCTGGCACGCGACCGCCGCCGCCGAGACGGCCCGCGCGGACGCCTGGCCCGACCACCGCACGGACCCCGGCGAGGTCCCCGGAGGCAATGACGTGCTGCTCGTCGGAGGGCAGGGCGCCGAGTACTACAGCAGCCTCACCTCGGACGTGACCTCCCGGACCCTGGCCGCGCTCGGCTTCGGCTACTACGCCAAGGGCCGGCACCCGGTCAGCCTCGACAACCCGGTGGCCGACGCCCTCTTCTCCATCGGCACCCGGCTGCGCTCGCAGCCCACGGAGCCGGTACGGCAGGACGCCGTGCCCCGCGCCACGGTCACCGTCACCGTCACCCCCGTCCCGCCCCTGGTCACCGTCCGCCCGCCGAAGCGACCGGCCACCCACCCCGGGGACTCGGCCTTCGCCCGGCAGGAACGCCTGCTCGGCACCGACGTGTACGAGCTGCCCGCCCCGCGCCGTACCGGACGGACCCTCACCGCCCGCTGCCCGGCGGGCTCACAGGTCTGGTTCTGGGCGCCCGAGTACAAGGGCGCGGCGGCCCTGGCGGGGGAGCGGCCCGTCGAGTTCGACGGCAGGCCGCCCGCCGTGCGCGCCCCCATGCAGGCGCTCGGCACCGTCCCGGACTCCGGTGCGGTACGGATCGACCTGGAGCCCGAGGGCAAGGTGCGGCTGCCCCGGGAACCCGTCGGCTGCCTGGTCCGCGCCCGGCTCGACACCGCCGTACGACAGCTCACCGCCACCGGCGCCACGCGCGTGCGTACCACCGGACACACCGTCACCGCCGAACTGCCCCCGGGCAGCACGGGCACCGCCGTCCTCGCCGTGCCGCGCATCTCCGGCTGGCGCTGCGCCGCCGGCGACGCGGAACCGCGCCCCGCGCGCGCGTACCAGGGCCTGGTCGCCGTCCCCCTCGACGGGCGGGCGACCCGGGTCGGCTGCTCCTTCCGGCCGCCGGGCCTGAAGCTCGGCGGCGCGGCCGGTGCCGCGGCACTCCTCGCGCTCGCCGCGACGGGGTTCCTCCACCGGCGACGGGCCGGCCGGTGACGGGGTTCGCCCCGGATACGACAAGAGTTCACCCGGAGTGCACACACGGCTCGTTCGCCGGGAAAAGTCGGCCGTTACTGTGCCCGCCGTAACGGCGTTTAATTGTTCGATTCAGTGTGGGGATCCCGAGTGCCGAAACTGTCCGTCGTCGTACCGTTCCACAATGTCGGGCCCTATGCGCCCGACACCCTGCGCAGTCTCGCGAACAACGCGGATCCGGAATTCGAATTCCTGCTGATCGACGACTGCTCGACGGACGACACGCCGGAGATCCTCGACCGCTGGCGGGACCGCCTGCCCAACGCCACCGTCATCCGGCACGAGACGAATCAGGGTGTCGCCCAGGCGCGCAACACCGGAATCGACGCGGCACGCGGCGACTACCTCGCCTTCCTCGACGGCGACGACTGGTACGCCCCCGGCCACCTGAGCGCCGCCGTGGCCGGAATCTCCCGCCTGGACTGCGATTTCGCCCGGACCGACCACGTCCTCTCGGAGGGCCGTAAACGGCAGATCCGCTATGCCCCGGCGAAGCGGCGCGACACCGTCATGGACCCCAGGGACGGAATCTCGCCGGCCAGCATGGTGACGATGGTCGATTACCCCTTCGTCCCCTTCGGGATTTACAGCGGGCGCCTCTTCGAGAACGGCGAATCCCGTTTCGAGACCTCCCTCAGAACCGCCGAGGACCGCCTCTGGATCTGGCGGCTCCATCTCAAGGCGCGCACCTTCGCGGCGCTTTCCCTGCACGGGGTCTTCTACCGGCGGGGCGTCACCACCTCGCTCACCCAGATCACCGACAACCGGCAGCTGGACTTCATCCCCTCGTACGACCTCCTGCTCGACGACGTCTCCCGGGACGCCGAGGCGGACCGCTTCCTCCCGAAGGCGGTCCGCACCTACTGCGCGATGATCGCCTTCCACATGGGGAAGGTGGACACCTACGAGCCCGCCGTCGCCGCGCGGCTGCGCTCCGACGTCCGGGGCGCCCTGCTCCGCATGCCGCAGGAGGTCCTCGACGAGACCCTCGCCACCATGGACACCCCGCGCAGCACCCTCCTCCGGAGCCTGCGCGCCACCGGAAGGACCGCCTGACCCATGGCCCCCGCCCCCGAGAAGGCACCGGCCCCCGACCTGCCGGTCCAGATCTTCCAGGTGTCCACCCTGTACGGCGCGGCCACCCTGGCCGCCGCGCTCGACGCCGGACAGTTCGGCCCCCGCGACTCCGCCCGCAGGCTCCTCCTCGTCTCGCGCAACGCCGAGATCCCGGAGACCGCCCTGCGCCTGGAGGCCATGACCGGGTACGACCGGATCGCCGCCCGCTTCGACGGCACCCTCGACTGGAACGAGACGATCCACCCGTACCACCCCGCCGCCTGGGCCCCCCGCCCCGAGGAGGCCCCGCTCTGGCAGCGCGTCCTGCGCACCGCCTGGGACCTCGGCGCCGCCCCGGTCGAGCTGATCGTCGAGTCCATCCAGGTCAACCCGGCCAAGGCACTCGCCGGCGCCTTCCCCGAGAGCTCCGTGCACGTCTACGCGGACGGCCTGATGAGCTACGGCCCGACCCGCTCCGACCTCGCCCAGTCGATCGCCTGCCGCATCCGCCGGGTCCTCCACCTCGACCTGGTGCCGGGCCTGCGCCCCCTCCTCCTGAGCGAGTACGGTGTCGAGCCCGAACTCGTCCCCGACACCGCCTTCCGCGCCGTCCTCGCCGAGATCGCCGAGGAGGCGGCCGACGGCCAGGAGATCGCACGGGCCGCCGCCGCGGCCCCGACGGCCCTCCTGCTCGGCCAGTACCTCGCCGCCCTCTCCCTCCTGACCGCCGAGGAGGAGGAAGACCTGCACGTACGGATGCTGCGCGGGGCCGCCGCGGCCGGACACCGCTCGATCGTCTTCAAGCCGCACCCGAGCGCGCCCGCCCGCTACTCCCAGGCCCTGGACGAGGAGGCCGAGCGGAGCGGCGTACGGCTCACGGTCCTCGACGGGCCGCTGCTCGCGGAGACCTTCTACGAGCGCTGCCGTCCCGAGCTCGTCGTCGGCTGCTTCTCCACCGCGATGCTCACCGCCGCCGTCTACTACGGCGTCCCCATCGCGCGGGTGGGCACCGCCGAGGTCCTCGAACGGCTCACCCCCTTCGAGAACAGCAACCGGATCCCGCTCACCGTCGTCGACCACCTGGTCGCGGACCTGGAGCGCGGCCAGGAGCCCGCGGTCCCCGGTCCGGCCCCCGCCTCGCTCACCCCCCTGGTCCGGGCCGTCGGCTACTGCATGCGGCACAAGGCCCACCCGGGGCTCCGCGAGGAGGCCGCCGCCTTCCTGGCGGACCACCACGCGGAGCCCGGCACCGCCCACCACTTCACCGCCGAACGGCTCACCCAGCTCGGCCTGCCCGGCGGAGGGCCCGCCCAGGAGCGGACGGGCACGCCCCGGCTGCGCCGCGGCCTGGTACGGAGCCGACGGGCCTGAACCGGGCGACGGAACCGGGGGATCAGCGCTCGGCGGACCTGACCAGGGTGAAGACCGCGCCCTCCGGGTCCGCCACCAGGGAGAGCCGCCCCGCCGTGCCCTCGCGCGGCGGGCGCAGCACCTGGCCGCCCAGCTCCCGCACGAGCCGCGTGGCCGCGTCCGTGTCGGCGACCTCGAAGTACGTCATCCAGTGCGGGCCCCGGTCCCGGGGCAGCGCGTTCCCGACGCCGTGCAGCGAGGCCACCGGGGCCCCGGCCACGTGGAGCGTCGCGTAGTCGTGGTCGGCGGAGACGATCGGCTCGACCTCGAAACCGAAGACCGTCCGGTAGAACTTGCCGATCGCGGACGTCTCGTACGTCAGGAGCTCGTTCCACACCGGGGTCCCCGGCGGTCCCGCCGTCGCCGTGCCGTGGTGCTCCTCGGCCTGCCAGATGCCGAAGACCGCGCCGGCCGGGTCGGAGCAGATCGCCAGGCGGCCCGCCTCGCCCGCGTCCAGCGGGCCGACGGCGACGGTGCCGCCGCAGCAGCGGATGCTCTCGGAGGTCTCGTCGGCGTCCTCCGTGGCCAGATACGGGGTCCAGGCGATGCGCAGGTGCCGGTCGGGCGGCAGCCTGCCGATGCCCGCCACCTCCTTGCCGTCGAGCAGCGCGCGCACGTACGGGCCGAGCTGCTGCGGACCGGGGACGAAGTCCCAGCCGAAGAGCGCGTGGTAGAACTCCTGCGTGGCGTCGAGCCCGTGCACCATCAGGCTCACCCAGCAGGGTGTGCCGGCCGGGCGCGGAGTCGCCTCGGTCATCGTCACTCTCACCTCGGACCATCGTCGTGACCGTGCCCCCGTCCGATGGTGACACCGGCGGCGGCACGGCGCGTCCCGGCCGCACCGATCGTGGCGCATCCCGCCGGAGGTCGCCGAGTCCGTCCCCCGCGGCCGTGCGGCTGCGCGAGGATGGCTCCCATGAAGCCCATCATCTCCGCAAGCGAACTGCTCAGCGAGTCGGCCGGGGCCCGGCCGCCGGTCCTCCTGGACGTCCGCTGGACGCTCGGCGGCCCGCCCGGACGGCCCGCCTACGAGGCCGGCCACCTCCCCGGCGCGGTCTATGTCGACCTGGACGCGGAACTCGCGGGACCGCCCGGGAGCGGCGGCCGCCACCCGCTGCCCGACCCGGAGGCCTTCGGGGCCGTGATGCGCCGGGCGGGCGTCTCGGCGGACCGGCCGGTCGTCGTCTACGACGGCGGCCTCGGCTGGGGCGCGGCCCGCGCCTGGTGGCTGCTCCGCTGGGCGGGCCACCCGGACGTGCGGGTCCTGGACGGGGGCCTCGCGGCCTGGACGGGCGAGCTGACCGAGAAGGTCGACGTGCCGGAGCCGGGCGACTTCCGGCCCGAGCCGGGCGCCCTCGGGCTGCTCGACGCCGACGCGGCGGCGGCGTGGGCCGGCACGGGGCTGCTCCTGGACGCGCGGGCGGCCGAGCGCTACCGGGGCGACGTGGAGCCGATCGACCGGGTCGGCGGGCACATCCCGGGCGCGGTCTCGGCCCCGACGACCGAGAACGTCGACGCCGAGGGCCTCTTCCTGGCCGCCGACGTCCTGCGGGACCGCTTCACCGCGCTGGGCGCGGCCGAGGGGGCCCCGGTCGCCGTCTACTGCGGCTCGGGCGTCTCGGGCGCCCACGAGGTGCTCGCCCTGAAGATCGCGGGCATCCCCGCGGGCCTCTACGCCGGTTCCTGGTCGGAATGGTCCTCGGACCCCGCCCGCCCGGTCGCCACGGGCCCCGACCCGCGGTAGTCCGTACGGTACGAGCCGGAGCCGTACGCCGGTCCGGACCCGCGGTGATGCCGTACGACCGTCCGGACCCGTACCCGGCGCCGTACACGAAGGGGCCGCGCGGTCCGGGCGGCCCGGGCCCGTCGGGAGTGCCGTGCGGGGCCGGGTCTGTGCCGTACGCCGGCCGGGTCCGCGGCAGCGCCGTACGACGGGGGGGCCCGCGCCGTTCGACGGCGCGGGCCCTCCCCGTACAACGATCAGTCCTGCTTCTTCCTGCGGGTGCCGAAGACGATCTCGTCCCAGCTCGGCACGGCGGCGCGGCGGCCCGGGCGGACGCCGTCCGCCTCGGCCTGGCGGTCCGTGGCGCCGTGCAGCCGGTCGCGGTGGCCCGAGACCGCGCGCGGCATCAGGACGTCGGCGTAGGCCGAACCGGCGCCCGCCGAGGCGGCCGGGGCCGGCGGCTCCTCCGCCTCCGCCTCCTCCGAGGGCTCGGTGTCCGGCTGCTCGGGCACGACCAGGTCGCCGCGGAAGCTCGGCACGGCCTCCAGGAGGCTCGTCAGCGAGTCCCGCTCCTCCTCCGGCTCGACGGGTGCGGGCGCCCGCTCCAGCTGGCGGTCCAGGGTCCGGTCGAGCGGCCTGTCCCGGGGCAGCCGGGCGATGCGCGGCACGAAGGGGAAGCTCGGCTCCGGCGCGGCGGCGATCGTGTCGTCCGTCTCGCCGATCAGGGCCCGCGCCTCGTCGTCCACGGCCTGGACGAGCCGCCGAGGCGGGTCGTACGTCCAGCTGGCCGTGTGGACCTCGCCCGCGACCCGGTAGACGAGCAGCACCTCCCAGGTGCCGTCGTCACGCCGCCAGGAGTCCCACTGGACGGTGTCCTTCTCGGCGCCGCGCAGCAGCAGCCGCTCCTGCACCGCCTCGCCGAGCTGGGGGCCGCTGTTCTCCCCGGGCCTGCGGACCGGGGTCTTGCGGGCCCGTTCGGCCATGAAGGCGCGCTCCGCGAGCACGGGGCCCTCGAAGCGGCGCACGCGGTCGACGGGGATGCCGGCGAGCTGGGCGACCTCCTCCGCGGAGGCACCGGCCCTTATACGGGCCTGGATGTCGCGGGGGCGGAGGTGGCTCTCCACCTCGATCTCGATCTGACCGAGGCGCGCGCGGTCGTTGCGCACGGCGGCGCGGAGCCGCTCGTCGATCGGAAGTGTGTACTCCGTGCTGTCAGCAGCCTTCAGCACCAGTCGTGTGCCGTCGTTTGAGACGGCCACGACACGCAGTTCGGGCATGGGGACCTCCCGGGTGGTGCCTGCCGACGTCACGTGCGTCGCTGCTTCCGCTAGTCGAGTGTGGCCTGCCCGGGTGCAGCCTGCCACTACCTTGCCGAGTTGCCCGGCGTGTCGGGCATGGACCCTGGAGCGCCGTTATGGCACGGTTACCTGTTTCGCTACCCGGAGTGACTGGCGGTCACTCTGTGCAGCCGGTTCCCGTGCGATGCCGAGGCGTCGCCGGTTCGAGCGCCGTGTCCGGCTCCCTCCCCGTGATTCCGGGCACCCGTGAGGGCGTCCGGACCCAGGGTTCGTCAATGTACTCCATTCGGGCCACTTGGGTGGACCGGCGCGCCGCCCAACTTCTCGGGCGGTACGGGAGTTGAGTCTCCGTGATCATCCCCCGTACGTGTCACTCTTCACAGAAACAGCAGAAACGGAACTATTCGCTTCTCCTGTTTGTCCCTTCTGGGTGCAAGGCGAACGGATGAAGCAGCAGGGGTCGGAGATGCGTCACAGGCCGGAAAGCGACGGGGACGAGCCGGAGAGGGGCGGGGGGAAGAGCAGAAGGATCGACCTGAGCCTGGCTCAGGTCTCCGGCAGCGCCCTGGCCGCGGTCATCGCCGCCAAGCTCGCCTCGACCCTCGGCGTGTACGGCACGATCCTGGGCGCGGGTGTGATCAGTGTCATCGCGACCTGCGGCGGACCGCTCTTCCAGCACCTCTTCAAGCGCACCGGCGAGCAGGTCCGCGACGTCACCGCGGCGGCCAAGCCGAAGGCGCGTCAGGTTCCGGTCCCCGCCGGGCCGGGGGACGACCGCACCCTGATGCTGGGCGCGGTCGCGGCGCCCGTGCCGTCCGACGAGGAGTTCGGCGAGGCGACCACCCACGGCACCCGCGTCCGGGGCTGGAAGCGCCCGGCGATCGCGGCCGCCCTGGTCTTCGGCGTCACCATGGGCGGCATCACCGCCTACGAACTGGTCGCCGGGCAGGACTTCAGCGGCAAGCAGGGCACGACCACCTTCGGCTCCGTCGTCCGCGGCGGCGGGAGCACGGGCCAGGACGCGCCCGACCGGGACCAGGGGCCCACGCCGGCGCCCTCGGGGTCCGCGGACGGCACCGGGCGGCAGCAGGGCGGCGCCGGCACCCCCACGGGGGGAGCCACGCCGACCCAGGAGCCGACGGCGGGGACGCCGTCGGCCGAGCCCACCCCCTCCGGTTCCGCCGGTGCCGGGACGACGCCCGCCCCGACGCCGCCCGGTCCGACGACGGAACCGACCGCGCCGACCCGGGAGCCGTCCCAGGAGCCGACGTCCGGCACGGGACGGCCCGGGACGCCGACGGCCCCGGCACCGGCCGGAGCCGACACCGGGGCCGAGGGGGCGACCGGGTGAGCGTCAGTCGCCCAGGACCCGCCGCAGGTAGTCGTTGGCGAACAGCCGGTCCGGGTCGAGCCGGTCGCGCAGCGCCGTGAACTCGGCGAAGCGCGGGTAGGCCTCGGAGAAGTAGGCGGCGTCACGGGTGTGCACCTTGCCCCAGTGGGGGCGGCCCCCGTGCGCCGTCATGATGCGCTCCACCGCGGTGAAGTACGCCTGGTGGGGCGTTCCCCTGTAGAGGTGGACGGCGATGTACGCGGTCTCCCGCCCCGAGGCCGTGGACAGCGCGATGTCGTCCGCCGGGGCCGTGCGCACCTCCACCGGGAAGCTCACCTTGAGCGGAGAGCGCTCGACCATCGCCTTGACCTCGCGGAGCGCCGCGACCGCCGCCTCACGCGGAAGCGCGTACTCCATCTCCAGGAAGCGGACCCGGCGCGGCGAGGTGAAGACCTTGTACGGGATGTCGGTGTACGTACGGGCCGACAGGGCCCGGCTGGAGAGCTTGGCGATCGACGGGATGACCGGCGGCACCGCCCGGCCCAGCGAGCAGGCGACCTGGAAGAGTCCGTTGGAGAGGAGTTCGTCCTCGATCCAGCCGCTGACCCTTCCGGGCGGGGCGGCGGGGCCCGCGCTGCGGTTGTTGCGCTTGGTGTTGCAGTTGTCCGTGTGGGGGAACCAGTAGAACTCGAAGTGCTCGTTCTCCGCGTGCAGCGCGTCGAAGTCCGAGGTGACCCGGTCGAAGGTCATCGGCTCCTCGCGCGCGGTGAGCAGGAAGATCGGCTCCACCGCGAAGGTGATCGCCGTGACCACGCCGAGCGCGCCGAGCCCGATCCTGGCGGCGGCGAAGACCTCCGGGTTCTCCTTCTCCGAGCAGGTGAGCAGCTCGCCCGAGGCCGTGACCAGCTCCAGTTCGCGGATCTGCGCGGCGATGGAGGCCGACTCGCGGCCCGTGCCGTGCGTACCGGTGGAGGTGGCGCCGGCGACGGTCTGCTCCATGATGTCGCCCATGTTCGTGAGCGACAGGCCCTCCCGGGCCAGCGCCACGTTGAGCCGCTTCAGAGGCGTGCCCGACTCGACCGTCACGGTCATCGCCTCGCGGTCGATCCGCCGGATCCCGGTCAGCAGACCCGGCCGTATCAACACGCCGTCGGTGGCGGCGATCGAGGTGAAGGAGTGGCCCGTGCCGACCGTCTTCACCCGAAGCCCGTCCTCGGCCGCACGGCGCACCGCCTCGGCGAGCTCCTCGGCCGAGGCCGGACTCACCTCCCGCACGGGGCGGGAGGTGACGTTCCCCGCCCAGTTATGCCACGGGCTGCTCGCCGTCCTGGCGCTTCCCGACCCCACTGTTGTCGTCCCGCTCACGCTGCCCCTCCCGGTTCGGCGCCGGCCTGCGCAGCCGGCGGTGTCCGAGGAGACCCACCGCGACCGCGAGCGCACCCGAGACGACGGGCACCACGTACCCCGCCTCGGCCCCCGACGCGTCGACCACCGAGCCGGCGGCAGAGGAGCCGAGCGCCACGCCGATCGCGAGCCCGGTACCCGTCCAGGTCATGCCCTCGGTCAGCTTGGTGCGCGGTACGTGCGCTTCGACGAGGGCCATGGTGGTCACCATCGTCGGTGCGATGGACAGGCCCGCGACAAAGAGCGCCACGGCCAGCAACGGCAAGTTCCCGGCCAGTAGGAGGGGGATCATACTCACGGCCATCGCGCATATGCCCAGGAGCCACCTGCGAGACGCCTCGCCCTTGAGGTGGAGCAGTCCGAAGACGGCGCCGGCCAGGCCGGAACCCAGCGCGTAGACGGCCAGAACGAGGCTGGCGGCGGCCTTGTGGCCCTGCTCCTCGGCGAAGGCCACGGTCACCACGTCCACCGAGCCGAAGATGGCGCCGGTGGCGACGAAGGCGAGGGTGAGCACCTGGAGGCCGGGGGAGCGGAGCGCGGAGGCGCCGCGGGCACCCTGCTGGGGGTGGGGGACCGGCTCCGTGGCGCGCTGCGAGGTCAGCCAGAAGGCGCCGACGGCCAGGAACACCCCGGCGAACAGCGGACCGGCCTCGGGGAACCAGGCGGTCGACAGGCCGATGGAGAGGATCGGGCCGAAGATGAAGCACACCTCGTCGACGATCGACTCCCAGGAGTACGCCGTGTGCAGGCGCCGCTCCTCGCCCCGGTAGATCTCCGCCCAGCGGGCGCGGATCATCGCGCCGAGGCTCGGCACGATGCCGATCACGGCCGTGAAGACGAAGAGGGTCCAGTCCGGGGCCTTCTGCTGCACGCAGAGGAGGAGCCCGGCGGCCGCGGCGAGCGACACCAGCGTCACCGGGCGGAGCACCCTGCGCTGTCCGTGCCGGTCGACCAGGCGCGAGACCAGGGGGCCGAGGACCGCGGCGGACATCGCGAGCGTCGCCGAGAGCGCGCCGGCCAGGCCGTACCGGCCGGTGACCTGCGAAATCATGGTCACGATGCCGATGCCCATCATGGACAGCGGCATCCGGCCGATGAATCCCGCGACGGAGAACGAGGCGGTTCCGGGCGCCGCGAAGATCGCGCGATAGGGACTGGGCAAGAGGGATCCTTGGTCAACACGTGTAATTAATAGCTAAAGCCTACGGTGTTGAACTCGATCGGTCATCCCCATTTTTCGGACGAACGGCCGTGACGAACGGTTTTGCGGATGATCGGCCACGGAAGGGCCGCGCCCCCCGCCGCCGGGGACGGGTGGGAGGATCGGTGCCATGTCCGATCAGCACGATCCCGCCCCGTACGACGCCCTGCTGCTGCTCTCCTTCGGCGGCCCCGAGGGCCCGGACGACGTGGTCCCGTTCCTGGAGAACGTGACGCGCGGCCGCGGCATCCCGAAAGAACGGCTCAAGGAAGTCGGCCGGCACTACTTCCTCTTCGGCGGCGTCTCCCCGATCAACGACCAGAACCGCGCGCTCCTCGACGCGCTGCGGACGGACTTCGCGCAGGCCGGGCTCGACCTGCCGGTCCACTGGGGAAACCGGAACTGGGCGCCGTACCTCACCGACACCCTCCGCGAGATGGTCACCGACGGGCGGCGCCACATCGCCGTCCTCACCACCAGCGCCTACGCCTCCTACTCCGGCTGCCGCCAGTACCGCGAGAACCTCGCCGACGCCCTCGCCACGCTGGAAGCGGAAGGTCTCCCGCTGCCCCGGGTCGACAAGCTCCGGCACTACTTCAACCACCCCGGCTTCGTCGAGCCGATGATCGAGGGCGTCCTCGCCTCCCTCGCGGAACTCGACCCGGCCGTGCGGGACGGCGCCCACCTCGCCTTCACCACCCACTCCATCCCCGACTCCGCCGCCGACAGCTCGGGACCGGTCACCGAGCACGGCGAGGGCGGCGCCTACGTGCGCCAGCACCTCGACGTGGCGAAGGTCGTCGCCGAGGCGGTCCGCGAGCGGACCGGGATCGACCACCCCTGGAAGCTCGTCTACCAGTCCCGCAGCGGCGCCCCCCACATCCCGTGGCTGGAGCCCGACATCTGCGACCACCTGGAGGAGCTGCACGGCTCCGGCGCGCCCGCCGCCGTCATGGTCCCCATCGGCTTCGTCTCCGACCACATGGAGGTCCTCTACGACCTCGACACGGAGGCCACCGCCAAGGCGGCCGAGCTCGGCCTGCCCGTCCGGCGCTCGGCGACCGTCGGCGCCGACCCGCGCTTCGCCGCCGCCGTCCGCGAGCTCGTCCTGGAGCGCGCCGCGAACGAGCGGGGGACCAGGACCGAACGGTGCGCCCTCGGCGCCCTCGGCCCGTCCCACGACCTCTGCCCGATCGGCTGCTGCCCGGCCAGGGCGGAACGGCCCGCCGCGGCCGGCGCCGACAGCCCCTACGCCTGAGGAGCCCGCGTGACCGACGTTTCCGACGTTTCCGACCCCCTGCTCACCGAACTGCTCGACCTCGCCCTGGAGGCCGCCGGGCGGGCCGGAGCGCTGCTGCGCGACGGCCGGCCCGACGACCTGGCCGTGGCGAAGACCAAGACGAGCCCCATCGACGTCGTCACCGAGATGGACATCGCCGCCGAGAAGCTGATCACCGGCTTCCTCTCCGAGCACCGTCCGCACGACGGCTTCCTCGGCGAGGAGGGCGCGTCGAGCCCCGGGACCAGCGGGATCCGCTGGGTGATCGACCCGCTCGACGGCACCGTGAACTACCTGTACGGCCTGCCCACCTGGGCGGTCTCGATCGCCGCCGAACGGGACGGCGAGGCCGTCGTCGGGGTCGTCGAGGCCCCGCTGCGCGGCGAGACGTACCGGGCGGTCCTCGGCGGCGGCGCGTTCCTGGGGGAGCGGCGCCTCGCCGTCCGCCCCTCGCCCGCCCTCGACCGGGCCCTCCTCGGCACCGGCTTCGGCTACGTCCAGGCCCGCCGCGCCCACCAGGCCGACGTGGCCCAGCGGGTCATCCCGCGCGTCCGCGACATCCGCCGCGGCGGCTCGGCCGCCATCGACCTCTGCGACGTCGCCGGAGGCCGCCTCGACGCGTACTACGAGCGCGGCCTCAACCCCTGGGATCTCGCGGCGGGCGCGCTCATCGCCCGCGAGGCGGGCGGCCTCACGGGCGGCCGCCCCGGCGAGCCGGCGTCCGGAGAACTGACGCTCGCGGCCTCCCCGGGCCTCTTCGGCCCCCTCCAGGAGCTCCTGGAGGAGCTGGGGGCCTGGCACGACTAGGGCGCGTCCGGTGGACGCACGGGGCCCCGGAGCCGGGAACGGCGCCGGGGCCCACGCGTGCGTACGGGTAGGACGGTGTACGGGTCGGACTGGTGATACGGGTCAGACGCCCGGCGCGGCCACCTCCACGCCGTGCTCGGCGGCCAGCCGGTGCAGGTCGTCCAGCTCCGCCTGCTCCACCTCCGCCAGGTAGTCGTCGCCCGTCTCACGGGCCCGCGTGAGGTCCGTCTGCGTGGTCCTGATGCGGTGCAGCAGTCCTGCGGTGAAAGCGTCCATCGTGCGCCCCCTCCTCGTGGGTCCGGTGGCACGGGGGTGTGCCGAGGGTGGGTGGATCACGCACTGCGAACTCTGGGGGACAGAGAGCGGTAGGTGGCGCGCCACATACAGGGCGTGATCACGGGGTGTGCAGACCTCCTCCCCAGCCCCTTCCTGGAAGAAACCTCAACTGGCCCTTGAATCCGGTGAATTCTTGGTTCCGGGGCGCGCGCCCCGCTGTGCGCGCCCTCCCGCCCCCACCCCCCGCACCGCCGTCTTACAGCCGGTTTACGCGCGTACGGGGCAGGATGGACACGCACAGTCAGTGCTCAGGTTTCAGCCGGTCCCCACCCCGGACAGCGGCTCAACGGGAAGGATGTACCTCCGTGCGCGTACTCGTCGTCGAGGACGAGCAGCTGCTCGCCGATGCGGTGGCCACCGGACTGCGCCGGGAGGCCATGGCCGTCGACGTCGTGTACGACGGCGCCGCGGCCCTGGAGCGCGTCGAGGTCAACGACTACGACGTCGTCGTCCTCGACCGGGACCTCCCGCTCGTGCACGGCGACGACGTCTGCCGCAAGATCGTCGAGCTCGGCATGCCCACCCGCGTCCTGATGCTCACCGCCTCCGGCGACGTCAGCGACCGCGTCGAGGGCCTGGAGCTCGGGGCGGACGACTACCTCCCCAAGCCCTTCGCCTTCACCGAGCTCACCGCGCGCGTGCGCGCCCTCGGCCGCCGCACCACCGTCCCGCTCCCGCCCGTCCTGGAGCGCGCCGGGATCAAGCTCGACCCGAACCGCCGCGAGGTCTTCCGCGAGGGCAAGGAGGTCCAGCTCGCGCCGAAGGAGTTCGCCGTCCTGGAGGTCCTCATGCGCAGCGAGGGCGCCGTCGTCTCGGCCGAGCAGCTCCTGGAGAAGGCCTGGGACGAGAACACCGACCCGTTCACCAACGTCGTGCGCGTCACCGTCATGACCCTGCGCCGCAAGCTCGGCGAGCCGCCGGTGATCGTCACCGTCCCCGGCTCCGGCTACCGGATCTGACCCGATGGCCACGACCCCCGCGCCGCACCCGCAGGCGCCCCCGAAACCGACCTGGGACCCCAGGGATCCCGTCCGGCCGCTGCTGCGTCCGACCATCCGGATACGGCTCACGCTGCTGTACGGCGGGATGTTCCTGATCGCCGGCGTCCTGCTGCTGTCGATCATCTACCTCTTCACCGCCCAGGCCCTCAGCGACAGCACCTCCCAGCTGCCCTTCAAGGTCGTCAACGGCACGGTCCAGCCCACCACCTCCGGGTGCCGGCTGCCCGAGTCGCCCACCGGCGACCAGCTCAACGACGCCGTCACGCTGTGCCTGCGGCACCAGAGCGACATCGCCCTGCACGACCTCCTGCGCCGGTCCCTGTTCGCCCTGCTCGGCCTGAGCATCATCGCCTTCGCCTTCGGCTACGCCATGGCGGGACGGGTGCTCTCCCCGCTCGGCCGGATCACCCGGACCGCCCGCCAGGTGGCCGGTTCCGATCTGTCCCGGCGGATCGAGCTGGACGGACCGGACGACGAGCTCAAGGAGCTCGCCGACACCTTCGACGAGATGCTGGACCGGCTTGAACGGGCCTTCACCGCCCAGCAGCGGTTCGTGGCGAACGCCTCGCACGAGCTACGGACCCCGCTCGCGATCAACCGCACCCTCCTGGAGGTCCACCTCTCCGATCCCGGGGCACCGGTGGAGCTCCAGCAGCTCGGCAAGACCCTGCTCGCCACCAACGAGCGCAGCGAGCAGCTCGTCGAGGGCCTGCTGCTGCTCGCCCGGAGCGACAACCAGATCATCGAGCGCAAACCCGTCGACCTGGCCGAGGTCGCCGAGCGGGGCGTCGACCAGGTGCGCGCCGAGGCCGTGGCCAAGGGCGTCGAGATCCGCGGCGAGCGCGCGCCCGCCGTCGTCCAGGGCAACGGCGTCCTCCTCGAACGGATCGCGCTGAACCTGCTCCAGAACGCCGTGCGGTACAACGTGCCGGAGGGGGGCTGGGTGGAGGTCACCACCGAGGTCAAGGACAACCAGGCGGTCCTGGTCGTCTCGAACACGGGACCGGTGGTCCCCGCGTACGAGATCGACAACCTCTTCGAGCCGTTCAGAAGGCTCCGGCAGGAGCGGACCGGCAGCGACAAGGGGGTCGGTCTCGGCCTGTCGATCGTGCGGTCCGTGGCCCGCGCCCACGGCGGCCGTATCATCGCGGAGCCGCGCGAGGGCGGCGGGCTCGTGATGCGCGTCACTCTGCCGATCTGACACACTGCGCGAGCCGACCGGTTCCGTTCGCTTTGCGCGGAATTCCGGGGCTCCGATCCTGAGGCGCTCATGTGTGATCGATCACAGGAGGGAGTATCCGGACCTCCACTCTCCGTGACCGGGAAATCCCTCGGAAAACCAGGAAAAGTCCGGGTTTCCGGGGCCCGGAATGACGGGAAGTACACGGGGTGGCGCCCGTGAGGGCCGCCCGGAGGACCGTGTACGGTCCGGTTCGCCACCCGAAGCCGATCACTCGCGAGAGTGCGCGACGGGTGTCGATTGAGTAACAGACCTTGATGTGAGGCAAAATCTCCGCCTCAGGTCGGGCACAAGTCCGACCTCTCACGCGTTACGTGCGCTGGAGACACCGCAACCACCCAGAGGGGGAGAGCGACATGGCAACGGATTACGACACCCCACGCAAGACCGACGACGACGTCGACTCGGACAGCCTTGAAGAACTGAAGGCCCGCCGGAACGACAAGTCGACCTCGACCGTCGACGTCGACGAGTTCGAGGCCGCCGAAGGCCTGGAGCTTCCCGGCGCCGACCTCTCGAACGAGGAGCTGGCCGTCCGGGTCCTGCCCAAGCAGGCCGACGAGTTCACCTGCATGAGCTGCTTCCTCGTGCACCACCGCAGCCAGCTGGCCCGGGAGAAGAACGGCCAGCCGATCTGCCGCGACTGCGACTGAGACCGCTCGGCCGTGGCAGGCGACACACCGTCCCGGAAGCGGCGTCTGCGGCTCGTCCGGAGCCCGGAGACGTACAAGGGCGGCTCAGGCCCGGCAGAGGGCGCCCAGGAGGCCCCTGAAGCCGGGCGCACCGCCTCGCCGCCCTCCCTCGGCGCACGTGACGACGAGCGAGGCCTCCCGGCCTCGCTCGAGGCGGTCATCGAGGTCGCCGAGACGGATCCGGCGCGCCTGCCGGCGCGGGAGGAACAGGCCGACGCGGCCGAAGCCCGGCAGGGCGGACGCCTCGGCGCCGTCAGGCGGCTGGCCGACCCCGCGCGGTCCCAGCTCGACCGGATCCGGATCGACTCCGCCCGGATCGAAGCCGTCCGGCGCGGCGTCGCGCAGGGCGTCCGGCAGGGCGTGAAGCGCGGCGGAGACGGCGCCAGGGCCGGCATCGGCTATCTGGCCGACCGGCTGATCGACCTCGCCCCGCGGATCCCCGTCCGCGACCTGGCGACCCTGCGCAGGCAGTTCCCCGGCCTCGGTCCCGAGGAGATCGCCGACAAACTCGTCGCCGGCGCGGCGAACGCGAGTTCGACCGTGGGCGCGGGCGTCGGTGCCGCCGCCATGCTGCCCGTGCCCCCGGCCCTGCCGGCGGAACTGGCGGCCGAGATCACCGGCGTCGCCGCCGTGGAGATCAAACTCATCGCCGAACTGCACGAGGTCTACGGGCTGCGGCCCCCCGGCCGGATCACCCAGCGCTCGGTGGCCTATCTGACCTCCTGGTCCGAGGAGCGGGGCATCGACCCCACCAAGCCCACCACCGTCAACGCCGCACTCGGCGGTCAGCTCAAGCGCGAACTGCGCCAGCAGATCATGAAACGCATGGTGCGCAACCTGCCGAACCTCATGCCCTTCATGGTGGGCGCGACCGTCGGCGCCGTCATGAACCGCCGCGACACCAAGAAACTCGCCGCGCACATCCGCAAGGACCTCCGCGGCCGCCAGATCCCCTGGGACGCCCTCCAGGAGCTGCCCCCGCTGGAACAGCCCGAGAACCCGAAGGAACTGGGCTTCTAGCGCCGAGAGCCTCGTTGCCGATCCCGGGAGCCTCGCTGCCGACCCCGGGAGCCCCGCTTCTGGCTCCGAGAGCCCCGGAAACCACGAAAGCCCCGGCGGATCCGCCGGGGCCGTGGGGACGCGCCGGTCAGGCGCGCTCCGCCTCCAGGGCGGCGACCAGGGCCTCCGGCTCGCGGCTGGACAGGTACACGTACGGCGTCGGGTCCGCCGGGTCCGTCACCACGACCCGTACCGCCCCCGGCACGTAGCTGCGCATCAGCATGAAGGCGCGCGGGTCCGCCTTGTACGTGCGCCACGCGCGCGCCTCCTCCGCGTCCAGCACCTCGGCCGTCCCGAGCGCCGTGACCGGGATCCGCGCGTCGCCCGCCACCAGCGAACCGGCCACCACCCGGATCCGGGCGGAGCCGTACGAGGAGACCACCACACCGGCGAGCACCGCCGCCGCGATCAGGCCGCCCAGCATCGGGACCGGACCCAGCGGGAACATGATCAGGGCGCCGGAGAGACCGAGCAGGCCCACGATCACCCACCACGAGCGGGGCGCCGTCAGCCGCTCGTCGAAGCGCGGCGCGGCGGAGGACGCGGGGGAGGGGGTCGGGGACGGTACGGAAGGCTGCATGCGTCCAAGCTTGGCACGGCGCGACCTGCGCCCATCCGCGCGGGTAAGGTCTGCGGCTGTGACTGCAACATCTGCCGCCCTCACCCCGCCGGCCGACGCCATAGCGCCGGTACGCCACCCCGACGCGCCGGCCCCCGGCGAGCTGCTCGGTGCGCACTACGAGTACTGCTTCGGGTGCGGCGGCGGACAGCCCCACGGCCTCCACCTGGAAGCACGCGCGGGCGAGGGCGTGACCGTCACCGCCGAGTTCACGGTGACCCCCGACCACCAGGGCGCCCCCGGCCTCGCGCACGGCGGCGTGCTCGCCACCGCGCTCGACGAGACCCTCGGCTCCCTGAACTGGCTGCTGCGGGTCATCGCCGTGACCGGACGCCTGGAGACCGACTTCGCCCGGCCCGTCCCGGTCGGCACCGTGCTCCACCTTGAGGCCGCCGTCACCGCCGTGCACGGCCGCAAGATCTACTCGACCGCCGTCGGCCGGATCGGCGGGCCCGAGGGCCCCGTCGCCGTCCGCGCCGACGCCCTCTTCATCGAGGTCAAGGTCGACCACTTCATCGACAACGGCCGCCCGGAGGAGATCCAGGCCGCCATGTCCGACCCCGACCAGGTCCGGCGCGCCCGCGCCTTCGAGGTGAACCCCTGATGCGCAACCCTGTCGACGTACTGATCCGGCGAGTCGACCCGGACGTGCCGATCCCGGCGTACGGGCATCCCGGCGACGCCGGGGCCGACCTCGTGACCACCGAGGCCGCCGTACTGGCCCCCGGGGAGCGCGCCGTGCTGCCCACCGGGGTCTCCATCGCCCTGCCGGACGGGTACGCGGCCTTCGTGCACCCGCGCTCCGGTCTCGCCGCCCGCTGCGGAGTGGCGCTCGTGAATGCCCCGGGGACGGTGGATGCCGGGTACCGTGGAGAGATCAAGGTGATCGTGGTCAATCTCGACCCGCGCGAGGACGTGCGGTTCGAACGATTCGATCGGATTGCCCAACTCGTCGTCCAGCAGGTCGAGAAGGTGCGCTTCCACGAGGTGGCGGAGCTTCCCGGTTCGGCGCGGGCCGAGGGGGGCTTCGGGTCCACCGGCGGTCACGCCGCCGTGGACGGCACAACGGGTGGGAATCGATACGCTTCGGTCGTATCCGACCGGGAAGGACAGTGACGTGTTCGGACGTCGCAAGAAGAGCGGTGCCGCCGAGGACGCGGCGAGCGAGGCCGAGCAGGTCGTCGACGCGGTGGAGGGCGAGGACGCGGCCGCGCCGCGCCGTGTGAACCTTCCGCCGGCGCCCCGGCCCGACGGCCCCTGGGACATCTCCGAGGTCGCCAAGCCCGACGAGGGCCGCGTGGACCTCGGCGGAATCTTCGTGCCCGGAGTCGAGGGCATGGAACTGCGGGTGGAGGTGGCGGGCGACGCGATCGTCGCGGCCACCGTCGTCCTGCGTGACAGCGCCGTACAGCTGCAGGCCTTCGCCGCCCCCAAGAAGGAGGGCATCTGGGGCGAGGTCCGCGACGAGATCGCCACCGGCATCGTCCAGCAGGGCGGTGTCATCGACGAGGTCGAGGGCCCGCTCGGCTGGGAGCTGCGGGCCCAGGTCCCGGTCCAGCTGCCGGACGGCAACCGCGGTGTGCAGCTGGTCCGCTTCGTGGGCGTCGACGGACCCCGCTGGTTCCTGCGCGGAGTGATCTCCGGGCAGGGCGCGGTCCAGCCCGAGGCCGCCGGCCTCCTGGAGCAGATCGTCCGGGACACCGTGGTCGTCCGCGGCGACGGCCCGATGGCCCCGCGCGACCCGATCGTCCTCAAGCTGCCGAACGACGCGCAGATGGTGCCGGACGGCGTGCAGCAGGAGGAGCAGGAGAACTCCCGCTTCTCGGGCGGCATGGGCCAGCTCCAGCGCGGTCCTGAGATCTCCGAGATCCGCTGAACCCCGCCGGGCCGCTCCGGCGGCCCGGTGTGATCGAGACACGGCCGGGGGGGGGGGGGGCCGGCGGGGGGGGGGGGGGGCCGGCCCCCCGCCCGGTTGCCAAGGGGTGGGGCCCCGGGCAGGGCCCCGGGGCCCCGCCCCGGCCACAAAGGGCGGGCCC
>NZ_JBIAMJ010000012.1:168065-234582 GCF_042874035.1 Streptomyces sp. NPDC004284
ACGCACCTGCGCCCCCCGCCCCCCGGGGGGGGCGGGGGGGGGGGGGGGGCGTACCCCCCCGGGGGGGGGGGGGCGGCCCCCCCCCCCCCCCCCCGGCCCCCCCCCCCCCCGGCCGTTTTCCACAGGTCTGGGCACCGGCTCTGGCCCCGGGGCCCGGCCGCGGACCATACTGGCCGCGCAGATGATCGAGGAGGGGGAGTACGGGTGAGTGAGAGCAGCAGCAGGTCCGCCACGGCCGTCGTCGAGGACCCGGCCGGACCGCCGATGGTCCGCGTGGAGGACCTGCGCCGGTCGTACGGCACGGGTGAGGCCGCCGTCCACGCCCTGCGCGGGGTCTCCTTCGACATCCCGCGCGGCGAGCTCGTCGCGCTCAAGGGCCGCTCGGGCTCCGGCAAGACGACCCTGCTCAACCTCGTGGGCGGCCTCGACACCGCCGACGGGGGCCGGATCGTCATCGACGGCACCGACCTCTCCACGCTCGGCGAGAGCGGGCTCCTGGAGCTGCGCCGCGACCGGATCGGCTTCATCTTCCAGTCCTTCGGGCTGCTCCCGATCCTCTCCGCCGCCGAGAACGTGGGCGTTCCCCTGCGGCTGCGCAAGGCCGACCCCAAGGAGCGCGAGGAGCGGGTCGCCCTGATGCTCGGGCTCGTGGGCCTGGCCGACCACGCGAACCAGCGGCCCGGCGAGCTCTCCGGCGGCCAGCAGCAGCGCGTCGCCATCGCCCGCGCCCTCGCCAACAAGCCCGCGCTCCTGATAGCCGACGAGCCCACGGGCCAGCTCGACGCGGAAACCGGCCTCGCCGTCATGCAGCTCCTGCGCGCCGTGGTCCGCAGCGAGCGCTGCACCGCCCTCGTCGCCACCCACGACCCCCAGCTCCTCGGCCTCGCGGACCGGGTCCTGGAACTGCGCGACGGCGAGATCATCGAGCACTGAGCCGCGGGCCGGGGGCTGCGTACGCGACCGACGGGACGCCGCCGCGGTGCCGTCCTCGGGCGACCGCGTCACCGGGGGCTCGGGCAGCCCCCCGGCGACCGCGCCGCCGGAACTTGGGCAAGCCCCTGGCGACCGCGCCGCCGGGGCCTGGGTGAGCCCCGCGCGACCGTGCTGCCAGGGCCTGGGCAAGGCCCCGCGGCCGTGCTGCCGGAGGCGGGGGGCACCGGCGACGCGCTGCCGGACCGGGGCGATGCCCTGCCGGTCGTGCTGCCGGGCTGGGGCGGCGTGGTCTGCGCTCCCGCCACCGGGGCCTGGGCGGAGGCATCGGCGATGCGCCGCCGGGCTAGGGGGGTGCGCCTGCGCCCCGGGCTGCCAGGCCTGGGTGGTGTGCCTGGGTCCCGGGCTGCCGGACCGGGGCGAGGTGGCCTGTGCCCGGGCTGCCGGGCCTGGGTGGTGTGCCTGGGCCCGGGCTGCCGGACCGGGGCGAGGTGGCCTGTGCCCGGGCTGCCGGGCCTGGGTGACGTGCCTGGGCCCCGCGCTGCCGGACCGGGGCGAGGTGACCTGTGCCCGCGCCGCCGGGCCAGGGTGAGGTGGCCTGCGCCCCGGGCTGCCGGGCCAGGGTGAGGTGGCCTGTGCCCGCGTCGCCGGTGGGCGGGGCACAGACGATGCGCCGCCGGGCCGGGGCGGTGTACGTGCCCGTGCTGCCGGGCCGGGTGGCGTGGCCTGTGCCTGCCTCGCCGGGCTGGGGTGGCCGTGGCCCTCGCCCTGCGCTGCCGGACCGGGGCGAGGTGGCCTGGGCCCGTGCTGTCGGGTCGGGCGGAGTGCCTGTGGCGTCGCCGGCTGGCCGGGCGGCGGGCCCGTGGGGTGCTGTCCTGACCCTGCGTACCGTCGGTCACGACTCCGTCGGAGGTGCGGAGAGGATTTCGCGGACTTCGATCGGCATGTTGAGGGGGGCGCCGGCCGGGCCGGGGGCGGCCGAGACCTCGGCGGCGATTTCCAGGGCGCGCTGCTGGGAGGGGACCTCGACGATCCACCAGCCGGCCAGGAACTCCTTCGTCTCGGCGAAGGGGCCGTCGGTCACCACGGGCACGCCGCCCGCGTCCGCGCGGACGATCAGTGCCGTGTCAGGCATCGCGAGCCCCTGCGCGTCGACCAGCTCGCCGGCCGCCGCCAGTTTCCCGTTGGTGGTGGCCATGAAGTCGATGTGGGCCCGGATCTCCTCCGGCTGCCACTCGCTGATCGGGGGGACGTCGAGGGTCTGCGAGCTGAACTGCATCAGCAGCATGTACTTCATGAGGTGCTCCTCGGTGGGTGTCGCGGCGGCCCCGTGGCGGGCCGTCACCCGGTGGTCGGAGCCGGAGGCGTGTTCTCGACACGGGATCCGACATCAGAATCACGTCAATACCGCACCGGGGCTTCTCCCCGCGTACGGAATGTCCGATTGGCTGGACGTATGGTCGAGCCATGGGACGCGGCAAGCTTCGGATCTACCTCGGCGCTGCGCCGGGCGTCGGCAAGACCTACGCGATGCTCGCCGAGGGCCACCGCCGGGTGGAGCGCGGCACGGACTGCGTGGTGGCCTTCGTGGAGCACCACGGACGGCCGCGTACGGAGGTCATGCTGCGCGGCCTGGAAAAGGTCCCGCGCCGCATCCTGGAGTACCGGGGGACCACCTTCCCCGAGATGGACGTCGACGCCGTCCTCGCCCGCCGCCCCGCGGTCGCGCTCGTCGACGAACTCGCCCACACGAACGTGCCGGGCTCCCGCAACCCCAAGCGGTGGCAGGACGTCGCCGAACTCCTCGCGGCCGGCATCGACGTCGTGTCCACCCTCAACATCCAGCACCTGGAATCCCTCGGCGACGTCGTCGAGGCGATCACCGGCGTACGGCAGCGGGAGACCGTCCCCGACGAGGTGGTGCGCCGGGCGGACCAGATCGAGCTGGTCGACATGTCCCCGGAGGCGCTGCGGCGCCGGATGGCCCACGGCAACGTCTACACCTCGGACAAGGTCGACGCGGCCCTCTCCAACTACTTCCGCCCGGGCAACCTCACGGCCCTGCGCGAGCTGGCCCTGCTCTGGACCGCCGACCGGGTCGACGAGTACCTCCAGCAGTACCGGGGCGAGCACAACATCCGCTCCACCTGGCAGGCCCGGGAGCGCATCGTCGTCGGTCTGACCGGCGGCCCCGAGGGCCGCACCCTCATACGGCGCGCCACCCGGCTCGCGGAGAAGGGCGCCGGCGGCGAGGTCCTCGCCGTCTACATCGCCCGCAGCGACGGACTCACCGCCGCCTCCCCGAAGGAGCTGGCCGTCCAGCGCACCCTCGTCGAGGACCTCGGCGGAACGTTCCACCACGTCATCGGCGACGACATCCCCTCCGCGCTCCTGGAGTTCGCCCGCGGGGTCAACGCCACCCAGATCGTCCTCGGCTCCAGCCGCCGCCGCTCCTGGCAGTACATCCTCGGTCCCGGCGTCGGCCAGACCGTGGCCCGGGACTCCGGGCCCGACCTCGACGTCCACATCGTCACCCACGGCGAGGTCGCCAAGGGCCGGGGCCTGCCGGTCTCGCGCGGCGCCCGCCTCGGCCGCTCCCGGATCATCGGCGGCTGGCTGGTCGGCGTCGCGGGCCCGGTCGCCCTCGCCCTGTTCCTCACGCACGTCGACGCCGACCTCGGCCTCGCCAACGACATGCTGCTCTTCCTCGCCCTGACCGTGGCCGCCGCGCTGCTGGGCGGGTTCCTGCCGGCGCTCGCCTCGGCCGCCGCCGGCTCCCTCCTCCTCAACTGGTTCTTCACCCCGCCGGTGCACCGGCTGACCATCGCCGACCCCCTGAACATCGTCGCCATCGCCGTCTTCTTCGGCGTCGCGATGTCGGTCGCCTCCGTGGTGGACCTGGCCGCCCGGCGCACCCACCAGGCCGCCCGGCTGCGCGCAGAGTCCGAGGTCCTCTCCTACCTCGCCGGCAGCGTGCTGCGCGGCGAGACGAGCCTGGACGCCCTCCTGGAACGGGTCCGCGAGACCTTCTCCATGGAGTCCGTGGCCCTCCTGGAGCGCGTGGACGAGGTCGAGCCGTGGACGCGGGCGGCGAGCGTCGGCCCCCACCCGGCGGCACGCCCCGAGGACGCGGACGTGGACATGCCGGTCGGCGACCACCTGGCCCTCGCCCTGTCGGGCCGGGTGCTGCCGGCCGAGGACCGACGGGTGCTCGGCGCCTTCGCCGCCCAGGCCGCGGTCGTCCTCGACCGCCAGCGCCTCGTCGACGAGGCGGAGGAGGCCCGGAAGCTGGCCGAGGGCAACAAGATCCGCACGTCCCTGCTCGCCGCCGTCAGCCACGACCTGCGGACCCCGCTCGCGAGCATCAAGGCCTCCGTCTCCTCCCTCCGCTCCGACGACGTCGAATGGTCCGAGGAGGACCGGGCCGAGCTCCTGGAGGGCATCGAGGCCGGCGCCGACCGCCTCGACCACCTCGTGGGCAACCTCCTCGACATGTCCCGCCTCCAGACCGGCACCGTCACCCCGCTGATCCGTCCCGTCGACCTCGACGAGGTCGTCCCGATGGCCCTCGGGGGAGTGCCGGACGGCAGCGCCGAGCTCGACATCCCCGAGACGCTGCCCATGGTCGAGGTCGACAAGGGGCTCCTGGAGCGGGCCGTCGCCAACATCGTGGAGAACGCCGTGAAGTACAGCCCCGAGGGCGAGCCCGTCGCCGTCGCCGCCAGCGCCCTGGGGGACCGGGTCGAGCTGCGCGTCGTCGACCGCGGTCCCGGCGTCCCCGAAGAGGCCAGGGACGGCATCTTCGAGCCCTTCCAGCGCTTCGGCGACGCCCCGCGCGGCACCGGCGTCGGCCTCGGACTCGCGGTCGCCCGCGGCTTCGTCGAGGCCATGGGCGGGACCCTCGGCGCCGAGGACACCCCCGGCGGAGGCCTCACCATGGTGCTCACCCTGCGGGCCGCGCCGGGCGGGCCGCAGTCCCCGGCCGTCGACCTCCCGACCCACGCCGTGACCTGACCGCCGCGTCCGTAGCCGTCCCCCGTACCCGTACTCCCCGCACGCGTATCCGCACCCGTACCCGTACTCGTATCCGCACCCCCGACACAACGAACGAAGGTAGGCCCCCTCCATGACCCGGGTCCTCGTGGTCGACGACGAGCCGCAGATCGTCCGCGCCCTGGTGATCAACCTGAAGGCGCGGAAGTACGAGGTCGACGCCGCGCCCGACGGCGCCACCGCCCTCCGGCTCGCCGCCGAACGCCACCCCGACGTCGTCGTCCTCGACCTCGGACTGCCCGACATGGACGGCGTCGAGGTCATCAAGGGCCTGCGCGGCTGGACGCGGGTGCCGATCCTGGTCCTCTCCGCCCGGCAGACCTCCGACGAGAAGGTCGAGGCGCTCGACGCGGGCGCCGACGACTACGTCACCAAGCCCTTCGGCATGGACGAGCTGCTCGCCCGGCTGCGGGCCGCCGTGCGCCGCGCCGAACCGGTCGGCGGCGCCGAGGACGGCGTCGTCATGGTCGAGACCGAGGGCTTCACCGTCGACCTGGCCGCGAAGAAGGTGCACCGCGACGGGCGCGACGTCCGGCTCACCCCCACCGAGTGGCACCTCCTGGAGGTCCTCGTCCGCAACAGCGGCCGGCTCGTCAGCCAGAAGCAGCTGCTCCAGGAGGTCTGGGGCCCCTCGTACGGCACGGAGACCAACTACCTCCGGGTGTACATGGCGCAGCTCCGCCGCAAGCTGGAGACCGACCCCTCCCACCCCCGCCATTTCGTCACCGAACCGGGCATGGGGTACCGCTTCGAACACTGAGACGGGGGCCGTACGGAAGGGTGGTCCGGGGCCGCTTCGGGCGACAGCGGTGGCCGGTACGCTTTCTGTATGAGTGCTGCACCGCGTACAGAGAAGCCGGCCGGAAGGTTCCGCCGGATGCTCGACCGGCTCTCGTCCTCTCCGGAGGACCTGGAGTCGGTGGAGCTCCAGGAGGATGCCGAGGCCTCGGGGTGCACCCGTATCTCCGACTGCTCCGACCGCGAGATAGTCAAGGTGACTGGTACCTTGCGCACGGTCACGCTGCGTCCCCGGGCCGGTGTGCCCGCGCTGGAGGCCGAACTCTTCGACGGCACGGCACCGCTCGACGTCGTGTGGCTCGGCCGGCGCTCCATCGTGGGCATCGAACCGGGCCGCAAGCTGATCGCCTCCGGCCGCATCTCCATGAGCCACGGCCGGCGGGTCCTCTTCAACCCCAAATACGAGCTCCGACCGCTCGGACAGGAGTAGCCGGTGACGTCCCTCGACAAGCCGACCGCGGACCGCTCGACCCCGGACCAGGACGCCCAGGCGGACAAGGCGGTGACCGAGGCCGCGCTCTTCGAGGCCTTCGGCGGCCTGCGGGGCATGATCGAGACGGTCCTGCCCGGCCTGCTGTTCGTCACGATCTTCACGATCAACAAGGACCTGCACGTCTCCGCGATCGCCGCGCTCGCGGTCTCGCTGGTCCTGGTGGCCGTCCGGCTGATCCGCCGGGACACCGTCAAGCACGCCTTCAGCGGCGTCTTCGGCGTCGCCTTCGGCGTGGTCTTCGCGATGATGACGGGCAACGCCAAGGACTTCTACCTGCCGGGCATGCTGTACACCCTGGGCCTCGCCCTGGCGTACATCATCACCGCCCTCGCCGGAGTGCCCCTGATCGGCCTGATCCTCGGCCCGGTCTTCAAGGAGAACCTCTCCTGGCGCACCCGCAACCCGGGCCGCAAGAAGGCGTACACGAAGGCCAGCTGGGCCTGGGGCCTGATCCTGCTCGGCAAGTGCGCGATCCTCTTCCCGATGTACTGGTGGGCCGACACCACCAAGTTCGGCTGGGTGCTCGTCGCCCTGAAGATCCCGCCGTTCCTGCTCGCGGTCTACCTCACCTGGGTGTTCCTCGCGAAGGCCCCGGCGCCGATCGACGTCTTCGCCGAGATGGAGGCGGAGGAGCGCGCCGAGAAGGAGCGCAAGGCGGCCGCCGCGGCGCGGAGCCACCCCGAGGCCTGAGAAGCGATACGGAGAAGGGCCCGGACCTGACGAACAGGTCCGGGCCCTTCCGCGTACGTACGTCGGAGGTCAGGACTCCGAGGCGTCCCGGCGGACCTGGAGGAGGTCCTCCAGCTGCTCCTCGCGGGCCTGCGCGGCCACGAACAGCAGCTCGTCGCCGGCCTCCAGGGTCTCCTCGGCGTTGGGCGTCAGCACCCGCGAACCGCGGATGATCGTCACGAGGGAGGTGTCCTGCGGCCAGGCCACGTCCCCGACGGCGGTGCCGGCGACCGCCGACTCCGGCGGGAGCGTCAGCTCGACCAGGTTCGCGTCGCCGTGGCTGAAGCGCAGCAGCCGGACCAGGTCGCCGACGCTCACCGCCTCCTCGACCAGGGCCGACATCAGACGCGGCGTCGAGACGGCCACGTCCACGCCCCAGGCCTCGTTGAACAGCCACTCGTTCTTCGGGTTGTTCACCCGGGCGACCACGCGCGGCACGCCGTACTCGGTCTTGGCGAGCAGCGAGACGACCAAGTTCACCTTGTCGTCGCCGGTCGCCGCGATCACGACGTTGCAGCGCTGCAGCGCCGCCTCGTCCAGCGAGGTGATCTCGCAGGCGTCGGCGAGCAGCCACTCCGCCTGCGGCACCCGCTCCACCGAGATGGCGGTCGGCGCCTTGTCGACCAGCAGGACCTCGTGCCCGTTCTCCAGGAGCTCGCCCGCGATGGACCGGCCCACCGCACCCGCGCCCGCAATAGCGACACGCATCAGTGACCGCCCTCCTCGGGACCCTCGGCGAAGGCCGCCTCGACCTTCGCGATCTCGTCCGTACGCATCATCACGTGCACCAGGTCACCTTCCTGGAGCACCGTCTGCGAGGTCGGCAGAATCGCTTCGCCCAGCCGGGTGAGGAAGGCGACGCGGACGCCGGTCTCCTCCTGGAGCCGGCTCACCTTGTGGCCGATCCACGCCGGCGAGGTGTGCACCTCGGCGAGCTGCACGCCACCGCTCGGGTCGCGCCACAGCGGCTCCGCGCCCGAGGGCAGCAGCCGGCGGAGCATCTGGTCGGCGGTCCAGCGGACCGTCGCGACCGTCGGGATCCCGAGGCGCTGGTAGACCTCGGCGCGCCGCGGGTCGTAGATCCGCGCCGCCACGTTCTCGATGCCGAACATCTCGCGCGCGACCCGCGCCGCGATGATGTTGGAGTTGTCGCCGCTGCTCACCGCGGCGAAGGCACCCGCCTCCTCGATCCCGGCCTCACGCAGCGTGTCCTGGTCGAAACCCACACCCGTGACCCGGCGGCCGCCGAAACCGGAGCCCAGACGACGGAACGCCGTCGGGTCCTGGTCCACGACCGCGACGGTGTGCCCCTGCTGTTCGAGGGTCTGCGCGAGAGCGGCTCCCACTCGCCCGCAGCCCATGATGACGATGTGCACGTCCCCTTACCCCGCACTCCTGATCGTCTTACTGACCTGCGAATACACGCTGCTCACAACTTTCCTCGCCCGATCGGCCCGGGCCGTGGCGGGCGACACCCCGACGGGTCGCCCGGTCCGAGCTTAAGCGGCAACGCCTACGGGGACGCATCCGAGGTGTCCTGCGGGGAGATTCGGCGGGGATCGGGGGGCGATGTGGTCCTGACGCTTTCCTAGCGCTTACGATCCTCCGCGTGTCAAAACTGACTGACGTGCCCAAACGGATCCTGATCGGACGGGCCCTACGCAGCGACAAGCTCGGGGAAACCCTTCTCCCGAAGCGGATCGCCCTCCCCGTCTTCGCCTCCGACCCGCTGTCCTCGGTGGCGTACGCACCCGGTGAGGTGCTGCTCGTCCTCTCCGTCGCCGGCCTGTCGGCCTACCACTTCAGCCCGTGGATCGCGCTCGCGGTCGTCGTCCTGATGTTCACGGTGGTCGCGTCGTACCGGCAGAACGTGCACGCGTACCCGAGCGGCGGCGGCGACTACGAGGTCGCCACCACCAACCTCGGGCCGAAGGCCGGACTCACCGTCGCGAGCGCCCTGCTCGTCGACTACGTCCTGACCGTCGCCGTGTCGATCGCCTCGGGCATCGAGAACCTCGGTTCGGCCGTTCCCTTCGTCGTCGAGCACAAGGTCGCCTCGGCGATCGCGGTCATCGTCCTCCTCACGCTCATGAACCTCCGGGGCGTGAAGGAATCGGGCAGCCTCTTCGCCATCCCGACGTACGTCTTCGTCGCGGGCGTCTTCATCATGATCGCCTGGGGCGCCTGGCGCGGCCTCGTCCTCGGCGACACCATGCAGGCCCCCACCGCGGGCTTCGAGATCAAGGCGGAGCACCAGGGCCTCGCCGGGTTCGCCCTCGTCTTCCTGCTCCTGCGCGCCTTCTCCTCCGGCTGTGCCGCGCTCACCGGCGTCGAGGCCATCTCCAACGGCGTCCCCGCCTTCCGCAAGCCGAAGTCGAAGAACGCCGCCACCACGCTCGCCCTCATGGGCGGCCTGGCCGTCACCATGTTCTGCGGCATCATCTTCCTGGCCATGGCCACCGACGTCCGGATGGCCGAGAAGCCCGCCGAACAGCTGCTGCACAACGGCGTCCCGGTCGGCGAGGGCTACGTCCAGGACCCGGTGATCTCCCAGGTCGCGGCCGCCGTCTTCGGCGACGGAACGTTCTTCTTCGTCGTCCTCGCCGCCGCCACCGCGCTCGTCCTCTTCCTGGCCGCCAACACCGCGTACAACGGCTTCCCGCTCCTCGGCTCGATCCTCGCCCAGGACCGTTACCTGCCGCGCCAGCTGCACACCCGCGGCGACCGCCTCGCCTTCTCCAACGGCATCGTGCTCCTCGCCGGCGCCGCCGCCCTCCTCGTCTGGATCTACGGAGCCGACTCCACCCGGCTGATCCAGCTCTACATCGTCGGCGTCTTCGTCTCCTTCACCCTCAGCCAGATCGGCATGGTCCGGCACTGGAACCGGCACCTGGCGACGGAGCAGGACACGGCCAAGCGCCGCCACATGATGCGCTCCCGCGCGATCAACGCCTTCGGAGCCTTCTTCACCGGCCTCGTCCTCGCCGTCGTCCTCGCCACCAAGTTCACCCACGGCGCCTGGGTGGCCCTGCTCGGCATGGTGATCTTCTACGTGACGATGACCGCGATCCGCCGGCACTACGACTCCGTGGCCGCCGAGATCGCCGCCGCCGAGGAGCGCCCCGACGAGTACGTCCGCCCCTCCCGCGTCCGCTCGCTCGTCCTCGTCTCCAAGCTCCACAAGCCCACGCTGCGAGCCCTCGCGTACGCCAAGCTCATGCACCCCGGCGACCTCGAAGCGCTCACCGTCAACGTCGACCCGGCCGAGACGAAGGCGCTCAAGGAGGAGTGGGAGCGGCGCGGCATCAACGTCCCGCTCAAGATCCTCGACTCGCCGTACCGCGAGATCACCCGGCCGGTCATCGAGTACGTCAAGAACCTGCGGCAGGAGAGCCCGCGCGACGCCGTCTCCGTCTACATCCCGGAGTACGTCGTCGGCCACTGGTACGAGCACCTGCTCCACAACCAGAGCGCCCTGCGCCTCAAGGGCCGGCTCCTCTTCACCCCCGGCGTCATGGTCACCTCGGTCCCGTACCAGCTCCAGTCCTCCGAGGCCGCGAAGAAGCGGGCCAGGAAGCGCCAGGAGTGGAACGCGCCGGGCTCCGTCCGCCGCGGCCCGGTGGAGAAGCGCCAGAAGGAACCGGCCGCGAAGAACAACTAGACTGGTGGGCTGCCGTACAAACGGCAGCCCACAGTCACATCCCCTTGCACGTCCCTCAGTACCTTCCTCAGCACCTCCCCCTGTACTTCCCTTTGGAGACTCCCCACCATGCAGAACACCCCTGTTACGTCGCTGGTCGGGGCGGAGTACGAGGTAGAGGTCGGCCCGGTCGCCCACGGCGGGCACTGCATCGCCCGTACGGAGGCCGGCCGGGTCCTCTTCGTCCGCCACGCGCTGCCCGGCGAGCGGGTCCGGGTGCGGGTCACCGAGGGCGAGGAGACCTCCCGCTTCCTGCGCGCCGACGCGATCGAGATCCTGGACGCCTCCAAGGACCGCGTGGAAGCCCCCTGCCCCTTCGCCGGCCCCGGCAAGTGCGGCGGCTGCGACTGGCAGCACGCCAAGCCCGGCGCCCAGCGCCGCCTCAAGGGCGAGGTCGTCGCCGAGCAGCTCCTGCGCCTGGCCGGGCTCACCCCGGAGGAGGCGGGCTGGGACGGCACGGTCATGCCGGCCGAGGGCGACAAGCTGCCCGCGGGCGAGGTCCCGCAGTGGCGCACCCGCGTCCAGTACGCCGTCGACGCCGAGGGCCACGCGGGCCTGCGCAAGCACCGCTCGCACGAGGTCGAGGTCGTCGACCACTGCATGATCGCGGCCGAGGGCGTCTCGGAGCTGGGCATCGAGAAGCGCGACTGGAAGGGCATGGCCGCCATCGAGGCCATCGCCGCCTCGGGCTCCAACGACCGCCAGGTCATCCTCACCCCCCGCCCCGGCGCCCGCCTCCCCCTGGTGGAGCTGGACAAGCCGGTCTCCGTCATGCGCGTCGACGAGAAGGACGGCGGGGTCCACCGCGTCCACGGCCGCGCCTTCGTCCGCGAGCGCGCCGACAACCGCACCTACCGCGTCGGCAGCGGCGGCTTCTGGCAGGTCCACCCGCAGGCCGCGCAGACCCTCATGCTCGCCGTCATGCAGGGCCTCACCCCCCGCAAGGGCGAGACCGCCCTCGACCTCTACTGCGGCGTCGGCCTCTTCGCGGGCGCCCTCGCCGACCGCGTCGGCGACCAGGGCGCGGTCCTCGGCATCGAGTCCGGCAAGCGCGCCGTCGAGGACGCCCGCCACAACCTGGCCGGCTTCCCCCGCGTCCGCATCGAACAGGGCAAGGTCGAATCCGTCCTCCCCCGCACCGGCATCACCGAGGTCGACCTCATCGTCCTCGACCCGCCCCGCGCCGGCGCCGGCAAGCAGACCGTCCACCACCTCGCCGGCCTCGGCGCCCGCCGCATCGCCTACGTCGCCTGCGACCCGGCCGCCCTCGCCCGAGACCTCGCCTACTTCGCGGAACGCGGCTACAAGGTCCGCACGCTGCGGGCTTTCGACCTGTTTCCGATGACGCACCACGTGGAGTGCGTGGCGATTCTGGAGCCCGTGAAGAAGGACGACTGACCTGAGGTTTTGAGGGTGCGCGGTATGTGCCGTGTGGGCGTTACGGGCGATATCTTGACGCTGAGATGACGCTCGTGACGCTCATTTGACGCTCGTTCTGATGGGGTGTCAGGTCAGGGCTGGGTCGCTCAGGTTGTTCCCCTCCCTGTCCTGCCGATTACGCAAGGCGTCTTCCACCTCCACTGGGGTGGTGCTGGCGTCGTGGCGGCTTCCCCACGACTGAGAGTCCCGTCCCGCGTGTGTTTTGATGCCGCACGCGCTCCTCTACGAGCCCTCGGTCGCCCGTTCCGACACGGGCGCCCAGGTGCTGATGGCCAGGGCGCGGGGATGCCCCCGGGCGGCGAGCGCCGCCGTCACCCGCTCGACGGCACCGCCGACGGTCTCGTGCTCCCAGACGCGGAGTGGCAGCCAACCGATCAGCGCGAGGTGGGCATCGGTCTCCTCGTCGCGGCGGGCGTTGCCCCGAAGCTTCTGCCGCCACCACTCCGCGTTGTGCCGTGGCTCGTGTAGATGGCTCGGGCACGCGTGCCAGAAGCAGCCCTGTACGAACACGGCGGTGCGCCACTTCGTGAACGTGACGTCAGCACGGCGACGTGGTATGCCGACGATCGGCAGGTCCACGCGGTAGCGGAAGCCCAATGAGTGCAGAGCCCGGCGGAGCGCAAGCTCCGGAGCCGTGTCCCGGCTTCGCTGGGCGACCATGACCCTCCGCGCGTTGGCATCGCGCGGCGCCGGCGTTTCTCTGCGGCGTTCCTGGATTCCCACGCCTGATCAACCATCGGGTTGCCTCACCGTTACGGGCGTCGTACCGGTGATCTGCCCGAGCCGTTCACGACCGCCGCTCATGCTGCGACCGAACCCGGCATCGCGTTCTTTCCCGGTCTCAGCGAGGGGTTTCGTAGCGGCGGTCGGGCGTGGCTGTGCGACGGGGAGACATCAGGAGCCGGGCAGCAGCGCCGTGACCGTGGATTGAACGAGTTGGGCCGCCGCGAGGACGCCGGGGATGCCTCCGCACCGTTCGACCAGGCTCTCGATCATGTAGCGGAGGGCTCCGGGGTCTCGGTCGGGCTCGTCCAACCGTGGGGCAATCATGTCGAGGTCGCGCAGGGCGCCGTCCACTCCGGGGTGCTGGTCGCGCAGCTCTTCCAGGCGTTGGCGCAGTTCGTCGATGCTCTCGCGGGCCCTGTCCACGGCCTCGTTGGTGAGGTTGTTGGTCTGAGCGGCGTTCTGGGAGAAGGGAGCGGCTTGGGCGGGTCCGGTCATGCGGCCGGTGTTGATGATGCCGAAGTTCACGCCGTTCGGGACGGGGTCGGGCTGGCTTCGGAGGGGCATGCTGGGCTCCTGCATTGTTCGAAGGGTCAGTTGCTCATGGACGGATTGGCCGAGAGGGGCGCTGCCTGGACGGGGCCGGTCATGGTGCCGCCGTTCATGACGCCGAAGTTGTAGATCGCGGTGGACTGCTGGCGGTAGGCGGCGATGTCGACGTTGTGGTCGCGCAAGAAGATCTCCGTGGAGTCGAAGACCCTGCGTTGCATCATCTGCACGTAGTAGCGGGCGTCGTCGTAGGCGTGCATGTCGTCCAAGCGACGTGTGCTGTAGACCTCGCGGAGGCTCAAGGGGCCGCTGCCGGGGTCGAGCTCGGGGCGCGGGCGGGCCTTGCGGCGTAGGAGACGGTCAAGGCCGACGTAGACGTCCACGAACGCGTTGAAGGCGGCCCGGGCCAGCCACGTGGGAGTGAGCGGGACGGCCGGGACGATCCCGGCCACCTTCGGATTGAGGGGCCCCATGATGTGGGGGCGAACGGTGACGCGCAGGAAGCCGCCCTGGTACGCGAAGTGGACGAGTACTGTCGCCACGAGCTCCCCGTTCCAGGCGGTGACGCGGGCCCAGATGTACCGACGGGCGATCTCCTCGGCGGGCTTGTCACCGGCCTCGTCCGCGGCGAGGGCATGGAGGCTGCGCCAGGTGTCGTCATCGATCTGGCTCCACCGCTTCTGGTGGATGCCGGCGATTCCCACGACCTCCACCCGGAGTTTCGGATGGCTCTGGTGATGGGAAGGTGCCGGGTCGTCGAGACGGCGTGCGATGTAAGCATGCAGCTGAGCGGCGGTGAAGTGCTTCAGCGGTTTCTTGGCCACCGGCTCGTTGTGCTTCGTCAACGCGTCAAGCACCGCCTTGGCCACCGCCGCCATGTCAGGGCTTCCAGAGCGCACCGTCGGTGAGCCAGGGCTCGGGAACGGTTCCGCCGCGGCATCGTGCTCGGCGTCCTGGTTCTCAGGGGCCGGCTCGACGTCGATGCCGATGACGGCCTCATGCCACGCTTGGAGACCCGCCCCGATGAATCGGTGCCGGTCGCCGGTCGGGCGGCGTTCGTATTGGTAGGGCAGGGCGTGGGCCTGCTCCGCTGCCACAGGCGCTTGCAGTTCCCCGGCCAGCAGGGCATTGAGCCGCAACTGCGCCAAGTAGCGATCCACCAGGTGCACGCCCCATGACCCGGCCAGTAGGACGAGGGCCGCCCACCCCGCGCCGAGGGTGCCGACGACCGTCTGCCACGCGACGGCAGCGACAAGGATCACGATCGCCGTCCGGCGTCCACGCATGTGCCGGACGGCCCGGTCGCACGCGTGCACCACCGGCTCCTGGTGGAAGCCGTAGACCGGTACCGGTCGTGCCGGCTTCTTGATCCGACGACGGACCCAGACGGCGTAGTCCTCGCCCAGTACGACCACAGGGGGCGCCGGCTCCGCTCGTTCGGTGGCCTCCTGGGCCTTCTCCGGGAAGATCCATCGCAGACGCTTCCGTACCGCGGCCTTCAGCGCTTTCCAATGCTGCGCCAGAACGGCGCGGAGGACGGCCGACCAGTCGGCGCGGACGAAGGCGGCAGCGCTCAGCCGACGGGTGACGCCTTCGGTGTAGGTGCCGTGGCCGATCGTCTCTCGAACTTTGGCTGCGGTGCCCAGGGGCACCGCAGGAGCTGAGAACACCGACTGGTGCTCCGCGTATGACAAGGTCCCACCCCCGTGTCTCCTCGTGTCGACCGCGCTGAAGATCAGGGGCGGACACAGAGGGGCATCGTCCTCGGGTGGAGGAGGGGGCGCCATACCGCAAACCCGCACAAGGCGGTCGGTGAGGTGTTCTGGTCGGACAATGACCGAAAGTCACCTCTTCGCGGAGGTGCTGTTCGGGTGCTCAAGATTTTCGGTGCGGGCCGGATCGAGTGCTTGGGGGCGGCCGACGGCCCACCCTCGCTGTCTACACGAAGGGCGCGACGTGTGTTCATCCCGAGGAGCGGGGCCTCATCCGGAGCTGGGGGCGGACACGGCGACCCCGGGGGCGGGCGCGCCGATCGTTCGATCGCCATTGAGGAACCGTGCGTAACCGGAGAATGCCGTCCGTCATGCCCCTCCGCAGGATTCGAACCTTCGGCCAAGTGCTTAGAAGGGACTTGGTGGGTGGGGGAGTGGGGTGACCCTGATCTGCGTGAACGTGCTTGGGTGCCGGCCGCTCCCGAAAAACTTCGGGCGTCTTCGGGACGACTACCTGTCAGCGGTTGGCCCCGGTCACAAATGCCGTGTGTCCACGAGGTGAAGACGGTTCCCCGCTCCAGTTGGCACATCGACCAGTCCGTCCTCGTCGGCCTCGCCCCATGATGCCTCCGCCTCGATTGCCGTTGCCCTGCTGTACCTGTGAGTACTTCTACGGACCGACCGCCCGAAGCGAGTTGGTCACGGCGTTGCAGTGACCTGATCATCTGCCGGTGAGGTCCACGAGGACCGTTCCCGCGAGAGCCGCCGCTTGACGGCCGCGCCCTATGGACGGAGAAACGCACGAAGGGCTGCGCCGTGGCGCTGCGGCACGGCCCCGGCTAGGTCGCTATCAAGACGTCGCTCGACCAGCGAGCAGGTGCGACGCCCTGTGAACCCCACCGCTGCTCAGGTAAACGCGCTGGTGAGGACGGTAGGGGCGACGCTCGCAGCCAAATGTCAGTGCCGTGGTGTATCAGTTGACCAGATGCTCCGCAGGGCGTGACAGCGGAGTAGGTCCAAACAAACGCGGGCTGGAGGGGGCACCATGGCGAGCGAGTTCAGCGAGCCGAGCACTGAAGAGATCGATCTGACACCGTCTCCCCAACTCCTGGAGGCGCTCGGGGACATCCCTTTCAAGCCGTGGCAGTGCCTGGCGGAGCTGACTGACAACGCCTTCGACGACTTCCTGACCAATCCTGATCCGGATGGTGATGAGGTCCCCACGGTCTGGATCACGCTCCCCAAGCCGAGCGACGACGACCCGGTTGTGAGCGTCACGGACAACGGGCGGGGTATGAGCCGCGAGACGTTGGAGAAGGCGCTGAAGGCCGGCTACAGCGGGAAGCGACGGCACGGCACGCTGGGCCTCTTCGGTATGGGTTTCAACATTGCTACGGCTCGGTTGGGGTATCTGACTGAGGTCCGCACGACGCGATCCGGTGACCCTGACTGGCTCGTCGTTGAGATCGATCTCCGCAAGCTGTCGAACAATGACTCGTTCCTGGCGCCACTGCGGCGAGAGCCGAAGCCGGACAAGGAATTGCACGGTACCGAAATCACGGTAAGCCGGCTGCGAGACGAGATCGCCGAGGACCTGAAGCGCACCAACAGGCACCGGAACATCCGCGAGGATCTCGGTCGTGTCTATTCCTATCTTCTCCGGAGCCAGAACGCTGTACCTGGTCTGCCCGACGGCCCTCTGTCTGGCCGAGGCTTCCGGCTCAAGGTCAACGAAAAGAACGTGGCCGCCAGGCTTCCGTGTGTCTGGTCTGCTTCACGTTCGGTGATGCGCGACGGCCGGGAGATTCCCGCGATCAAGCCGATTGACATCCCCCTTCCCTTGGCTCTCGCCTGCATGGATTGTGGCCATTGGCAGAACCCCGACCTGATGATGGACTCCTGTACTCGGTGTGATGGCGAGGACCTCCAGCATCGTGAGCGCAGAATCCACGGCTGGATCGGAGTGCAGCGTTACCTCGATGAAAGCGACTTTGGACTCGATCTTCTCCGCAACGGCAGGAAGATTCGGGTTGGTGATCACACCCTCTTCGCATGGGAAAACCCCGACACGGGACAGCTGGTGTCGGAGTACCCCGTAGACCTCCCCGCCGGACAGGGCCGCATCGTCGGTGAGATTCACCTCGACCACGTCCCCGTCGGCTACCAGAAGATCGACTTCACGCGTGAGTCGCGTGAGTGGAGGCAGGCGGTGATTCGCATTCGAGGCGAGGAGCCCATGCGCCCGAAGAAGGCAAAGGAGCTCGGCTACAAGACCAACACGTCCCCTTTGGCTGATATCTTCCGGGGTTACCAGGAGAACCGCCCGGGTGCCAGGTGTCTTATCCCTGGCGATGGGACGAAGGCTATCCACGAGGCAGCCCGAGAGTGGGGCAAGAAGTTTCACAGGGGCACCCCGGAATACCTGACGGACGAGATGTGGCACCAGGCGGTCACGCACCACGATGAGGTGCGCGATGGGGGTGGAAACGGTGGTGAGGCTCCTGCTGACCCCACGCTGGCAGGCGGCACGCTGTCCGGTAGGACCGGTCTCACGCCCCTCGGAGGCAATGCTGGTGGGGGTCAGCCGCCGACTATGCCTGGATCGGGCGTAGCGGCCGACGAGGAGGAAGAGGAGGTAGAGACCGAGGAGCAGCGATTCGACCGCTATCGCCGAAGTGCCCGCAAGGTCTATGACCTCACGGGAGAGGTCAGCCACGCGCGCCTTGGCCGCCGGCAGGTGGCGGTGTACGAGACCTTGGAGAAGCTGAGGGATGACCGGGAACGAGTGATTCCGTCCGTGACCAGGATGGGTCGGGGCATCAGCTTGGAGGTTTTCGTCTACGGCGGACACCCGATCTTCCGCGAGTACGGGCGTGACCCCAGGGATTACGCGCTGATGGAGATCGCTCAGACTCTTCACGCGTTCGATCCGGACGACCAGCGATTCACTGCGGTCACCGCAGAGGTCACTCAGCTGTTCCCTGACCAGCGTGTCACCGATGCGGCTTTGCGGGAGCGTGCTGACTCTCTCCTCGATACGGTCCGTCAGCTCATGGCGCCGGTGGTCATCAAGGACGCTGAGGGCCTCTGGAACGCATTGCCGCAGCCGTGCCGGCTGCAGGCCGAGCGGGACGCTGGGCGGGCGAATCCTTCACTGGACTGGTCGAGCGCCGTCAAGGACGGAAAGTTCACTCCTCATCTAGACGCGAGTGGAATTGCCTTCCTGATCGAGTACGCGCCACAGAGCTTCTTGGACGGGGTTGTCTTTCAGACGACGTGGGCGACGTGGTCTGACAGCGAGACGAAGAGGCGTCAGGTGGCTCAGGCTGTACGCCCCCTTGAGATCTTGAATGCGTTCATGGAGGAGAAGGGGGCAAGGACTCGCCTCGAACTATCCTTCCTTCGCCTGGCCTTGGACATGCTTGACGAAAGCATCGCCCGGAGGGATACGCCATGACCGCCTCCTTCGTCGATCCGGCATTTCTGCGTGAGGGAGGCCCTTTCTCGTTCACCAAGCAGCTGGAACGGCTGGCCCTCCACCTTGGCTTCACGGACGTCACCAACATCGACGGTTCCCACGACCAGGGAGGTGACATTCTTGGCCAGCGGGCAGGTAAGCGCTGGGTATTCCAAGCTAAATGGAAGGCTGGCGGCACCGTACCGCCTTCCGCGATCGATGAAGTGCTCCGCGCCAAGGCGTACTACGGCGCGGACTACGCAGTCGTAGTCACAAACAGCCGCTTTGGCCGCAAGACGCACGAACGCCGTGAGGCCCTCGCCGCCGCTGGCATTCGTGTTGAGTTGTGGTCTGGGCAGGAGTTGCTGGACTTGTACGCCGACAGTCAGTTCGCGTCCGATCGACTGCCGCAACGCTCCCTCCGCCCCTACCAGGAGGAAGCGTTCGCCTCGGTGGTCGGTGACCTGGACAGCACTGGACGGGCTTTGCTGATTCTGGCCACCGGTTTGGGTAAGACGGTGGTCGGAGGAGAGATCATCTGCCGCCATCTGCAGAGCCGTCCTGAGGACAAGGTCTTGGTTGTCGCACCGACGAAGGACCTGGCCGAGCAACTCGAGCGCGCACTATGGCATCACCTGCCCAAGGGCGTTCGGACGCAGCTGCTCACGGGAGAGAGCCGGCCTGACGACTTGCGTGGTGTGACCTGCGCGACCATCGCGAGTGCCTTGACGTACGCTCAGAGCGGCTACCGTCCTGGTCTGGTCATGGTCGACGAGGCACATCATGTGTCCGAAGATGGCCAGCTGACGAAGTTGCTGGAAGTCCTCTCCGCCAGTGATCAGTTCGGTGTAACCGCCACCCCGTGGCGGGGCGACAAGTTCGACATCAGGGAGCGTTTCGGGGTACCCAGTTACAGCCTTGGCATTGAGGATGGCATGCGACTCGGGTACCTCTCTGAGGTGCGCTATCGACTGTTCGCAGACAACATCGACTGGGACTTCGTCCGCCACGCGAGCGAGAACGGTTACACCATCAAGGACCTCAACGCCCGCCTCTTCCTCCCGGAACGGGATGAAGCCGTTCGCGACCAGCTTCTGACAGCTTGGGCGGGAACGAAGGAACCGCGTGCGGTGGTCTTCTGCCGCACCATTGAGCATGCGGAGCGAATGGCCTCGTTGCTTGGGGAGGTTCCCCAGTGGCGCGAAGCGCTGGCTGTTCATGCCGGCCTCGACCGGCGAGAGCGCCAGTCTCGGCTCATGCGGTTCCGTAGCGGGCAGACACCTATCCTCACCGCAGTCGACATCCTCAACGAAGGCGTCGACATCCCCGACGTCAACATCCTCTGTTTTGCCCGGGTCACTCACAGCCGCCGCATCTTCGTCCAGCAGCTCGGACGTGGCCTCAGGCTCCGAGCTGGCAAGACTCATGTCGAGGTCTTGGACTTCGTGAGCGACATCAGGCGTGTCGCAGCCATCCTCAACATCCGTGAACGCATTGCCACGGACGAGATGGAGACACTGAGGTTGGAACGCCGTGGCACGAGCTTTGAGTTCAGCGATCAACGTGCCGAGTCACTCATGAGGGAGTGGATCGAGGACGCGGCCAGCTTGGAGACCGAACTGGACGAAAGTCGGCTTCAGTTCCCGGACCCCACCGTGTTCGGAGGATGATGTTCGGATGAGTGACATGCCAGCTGACGTCCGTGATGAAGTCATCCGCGAGGTGTATCGCCGGATCGAGGAGATGGACTGGGACGGGATGACGTCCCGTCAGCGCACTAGTACCTACGATCAGTGGCTGGAGGATCCGGCCATCGGTGGGGTGCTTCGCCGGTATCGCACGCCTGACAGCGCACGGTATTGGCTGAAGGACACACCGGTGAAGGAGCTGCCGCACGCTCGTACCGGTGTTGGACCCTACGCCAAGTACGTGACAAGCCGAGACCCGAGCCCCTCCCAGATCGCGTTTCAAGCGTTTGGCGAGGGGTGGAGCGCCGAAGAGGGCACACTCAAGATCAAGCCAAACAAGTGCCTCGTTCGGAACGCGGAAGCGTCTGCCTTGATGATTTGGGGCGACCATAAGAAGTTGGGAGCGCTCGTGTGGGCCGGAATTGAGGCAACGGTCGATGGAAGCCCCCAGCCGCGAATCGTGGCTACCGTCCCGCGGGGAACGCGACTCAGTGAGGGTGAGAAGCAACGCCATAAGGATCTGGCGGGCGTTGCGGGGATTGCCCTCGTGCACATCAGCTGGCAGCGGGTGCGCCTCTGAAGGTGCGTCGCGGCCCCAGGGGCTGCCATGGTGAGACACTAGTCGCGTGATCAGAGAACCGGCTGAGACGAGGATCTCCGCAAGCGGTCGAATCGACATGCGTTGTGCCGGCAACGCGGTTCAGTCCCTGCTTGAGGGTGAGGGGTTGGGACGCCCCGCTACGCTGCGTTCTTTGAATCCGCGCGGCGCTCCTGAACGAGTTCGCTGATGCGCTCGCATGCTTTTGCCGGGTCGTCGTGCTCCCAAACCCGCACGACGACCCAGCCCGCCTGGGTCAGCGCGGCGTTCGTCTCAGAGTCGCGTTTCTTATTCCCAGCAATCTTCTCTGACCAGAAGGATGCATTCTTTCTGGCGGGGCGAAGGTGCTCGGGACAGCCGTGCCAGAAGCAGCCATCGACGAAGATCGCTACGCGTTCGCGTCGAAAGACCACATCCGCCCGACGGGATAGCTCAGGCAGCGGGCGCTCCCCAACCCGGTATCGTAGCCCGCGCTTGTGAAGCAGCGATCGCAGCAGAAGCTCAGGCTTCGTGTCCTGCCCGCGATTACCTTGCATGACCGCTCGGGTCGCGGCGGAACTCGCCCACGAGTTATCGGGGAGATCCTCTGCGAGATACCCGGCGGCGCGTGCCAAGCCCCAGGCGCTGACGAGGTTGGCGGCCCGAGTGTCGCAGTCCACCTCGCCTAGGTAGCGTTCCGGAGACTTACCTTGGTCGGACCACCGCAAGACCGCCCGAATGCGACGAGAGCGCCCTTGAAGCTTTAGGGCCACCGATGCTGTTGCGTATCGCCCGTCTTCCAACTGAACCTTGCGGCGATTGCGTCCCCCTGCCGCACGATCCTGCTCCGCAGAGGGAGAAACCCCTTTTCGTCGCTTCCAAGCTCGATCAGAGGGGCGATACTCCTTCCACTTGCCCTGCTTGCCGGGTTCTGAGGTCATTTCCCCTTCTCCGCAGCATCGAGAGCCTTGCCGACCGCCTTGGCGAATACCTCTCCAAGGAGGACGGGAACGGCGTTGCCGAGCTGTCGCATCTTCTCCCCTCGCGGTCCGCAGAGCGTCCAGTCGTCCCGGAAGGTCATGACTCGAGCGGTCTCGCGCACGGTCATGTAGCGATGTAGGTAGCGCCGCCCTCCGTGCTCACGCTCGTCGGGTACGGACTGATCGAGCAGCATCACTGACTCACCCCCGGGCACGCCGTGAACGCCCGCCTTTACCGTCTTGGCAGGACGATCCAGCATGTTCGGCGTGTGACCGGCGTAGATACGAGCCCCTGGCCATCCGACATGATCGGGTACCCCGCCCTGGGCCGTTTTCTTGTCCAGCTCGTCGAGCGGCACCTTAGGAAGGGGGCCCTCGCCAGGCTGGATGCCCTTGATGGCATCCCTCAAGGTCCTCCAGGGTTGCTTTTCAGGGTCTCCGGTGGCCGGCAAAGGCAGCCGTGAGGAGAAGGAGGCCATGGCGCGCTTCTTGACGTCCTCGGTGACCTCCGGGTGGCGATCCCAGTAGCTGCCGTCGAGCATCGACTGCTGTAGGGCCTCCTCGGAATGCGTTGCTTGGACCGATCGCTTGAAGGCATTGCGGTCGACGCCAAGGTCTGCGCGAAAGGCGACGATGATGACCCGATGGCGAATCTGCGGCACTCCGTAGTCTGCGGCGTTCACTTCAGTCATGATCACGTCGTAGCGCTGTTCTGCCGGTACATCATCAGAGTCGATGAGGGAACGCAGCAGTGCATCATGCTCCTGCCAGGTCGTTCCTTCCTTTCGCTCCACGAAGGGCAGCTCAAGCTCGCGCAGGATGTACTGGAAGTAGGGCTCGAAGGAGGGGCGAAGAAGTCCGCGCACGTTCTCGCATAGAACTGCCTTCGGCTTGATCTCACGGACTGCGCGAAACATCTCCGGGAACATGTTCCGTTTGTCCTCGTCTCCCTTCGCGATGCCGCCTAGGCTGAACGGCTGGCACGGCGGTCCGCCCGCAAGGAGGTCAACCTTCCCTTCGAGGTACTCCATCTCGAGCTTGCGCACGTCACCGGCTACGAGAGGAGTGGGGTCATCCTCGTTAGGGATCCTGGGACGCTCTCCCTCCGGGACGAGCTCGCCCTTGTTTTGCTCAAGCGTCTCGCACGCCCGCTTCGCGAACTCGTTCATAAGCAAGGGGCGGAAACCGGCCTGCCTGGCAGCCTGGACCAGGCCACCCCCGCCAGCGAACAGCTCAACGGATGTGCGCGCCATTCTCCACCTTCTCTGCAGATCAAGTACCAGAAAAGCGTACCGCGGAGTTAGCGATCTTGAGACGGTAACGTGAGATGCCTTGTGAGACGGTCCGGCCGTCTCGCTGGCCTTGCCAGTGGTCGTGGCCAAAACGAGACGGATCCGAGGCGCGATTCGCCAACCCGGCGCGCCTGCCCCAATCGTCAAGCCGGGCCTTGCCGTCAGAGTGGTTCAGTTTGGCGGGCGGGAGAGGGGGCTCTGACCTGCGTGTACGTGCAGTCTCTGCGCAGTGGCTCGGCTGCCCCCCGAGACATGGGCCCCAGGTCTTCCGCCGCAATACTTACGCCGAGGCGACGTTGAGGACCACCCGCAGCAGTCGGCGCTGGGTGGTTTTGTGCCCTGGTGGGACCTGCCCCTTCACCGCGTCACGGCCGTCCCTCGGCCGTGAAATGTCATCGTGCTCAGCTCGCGGCCGTAACTTCGATTGTGGAACGGAACCAGCCCACCAGCGCCGAGATCCCCTCCTTGATCGGCAGCGGGGCCACCACGGAAAACAGCGCTCGCAGACGCGCGCTGTCCGCCTGCGAGTGGTGGACGTCACCGGTCCGCAGGGCCTCGTAGACCCGGGCAACCTGCTGCCCCGTCGCCGTCTCGATCTCGCTGATCAGGTCCAACAGCGAGGTACGGCTTCCGAAGGCGAGGTTCACCGGGTGGGGGTCCACGACCCGACGGAGGAGGGCGTCGGTGAGGACGTCGCAGACCGTGCCCACGTAGGTGAAGTCGCGCGTCTGGGTGCCGTCGCCGTGGATGGTCACCGGTCGGCCGGCGAGGGTGGCGCTGATCCACTTCGGGATGACGGCGGCGTAGGCGTGGTCGGCGCGCTGGCCGGGGCCGTAGACGTTGAAGAAGCGGAAGGGGAGGACCGGCAGGTCGAAGCTGTGGTGGTAGGCGCTCAGGTACGCCTCCGTCGTGAGCTTGGTGACCGCGTACGGGCTCATCGGGGCGGATGCGAGGTCCTCGTGTTTCGGCAGGTGGGGGTTGGCGCCGTAGACGGAGGACGAGGAGGCGGCGATCACGTGCGGGCCGCCGGCGCGGCGGGCGGCTTCGAGGACCTGGAGGGTGCCGGTCGCGTTGGCGTGGTGGCTGGCAAGGGGGTCCCGCAGGGAGCGCGGTACGGAGGGGAGCGCGGCCAGGTGGACGACGGCGTCGGCGCCGCGGAACGCCCGGTCGAGGAGGGCGGCGTCCTGGACGTCGCCCTCGAAGAACTCCACGTCGAGGCTGGCGAGGTTCGCCTTGTCCCCGGTGGAGAGGTTGTCGACGACCCGGAGTCGGGAGATCTGGGGCTGTTCGGTCAGGGCGCGGACGAGGTTGCTGCCGATGAATCCGGCGCCGCCGGTGATCACGATCTTCACGATGGTTCCCTTCGGAGAGATCAGAGAGAGTCGACGTGGGCGCCGGTGAGCCGGCGGCGGCAGTCGAGGATGTACGGGGAGTGCGCGCTGATCAGGGGGTAGTCGAAGGCGTCGTGGTCCGCGAGAAGGACTACGGCGTCGGTCGTCGCGAGCAGGTCGGAGGTCACCTCGACCCGCTGGAGGCCCTCCAGACCGGCGGCGCGGGGGTGGGCGTCGTCCAGGACGTGGGGGTCGGCGGCCTGGACCCCGGCGCCCATACCGGTGAGGAGTTCGGCGATGCGGGCCGCCGGCGTCTCGCGGGCGTCCCCGGTGTTGGCCTTGTACGCCAGGCCGAGCAGCAGGATCCGGGAGCCCTTGAGCGGCTTCCCGCGCTCGTTGAGACCCGCGACGAGACGCCGCACCACGTAGTCGGGCATGTGGTTGTTGACGTCGTTCGCCAGCTCGACGAAGCGGAAGTTCTGCCCCAGGGTTCGTTCGACCCGCCACGACAGGTACGAGGGGTCGACTGGCAGGCAGTGGCCTCCGACCCCGGGGCCTGGGGTGAAGCGCATGAACCCGAACGGCTTGGTGGACGCAGCGTCGATGGCCGCCCAGACGTCGATGCCCAGGTCGTGGGCGAAGATCGCCAGCTCGTTGGCGAGGGCGATGTTCACGTGCCGGAAGGTGTTCTCGAGGAGCTTGGTCAGCTCCGCCTCCTTGCAACTGGCCACGGGCACGACCGTGTCCACGAGGGAGGCGTAGAAGTCGCGGACCGACTCCAAGGAGGACGGGGTGATGCCCGAGACGACCTTGGGCGTGTTCTCCAGCCTCCAGGTGGGATTCCCGGGGTCGATGCGCTCCGGGCTGTACCCGAGGTGGAAGTCCCGGCCGGCGGTCAGACCGGAGCCTCGCTCCAGGAGCGGGCGGAACACCTCCTCGGTCGTCCCGGGGTACGTGGTCGACTCCAGGACGACGGTCGCCCCACGGGTGAGGTGACGGCTGAGCGTCCGTGCCGCATCCTCGACGTGCGACAGGTCCGGCGCGCCGTCGTGCAGTGGCGTCGGGACGGTGACGACCGCCACGTCGAACCCGGCGCAGTCGGCAGGGTCGACGGTCGGCCGGTAGACGCCGGCGGCGAGGAGCGGTGCCAGCCGCTTGTCCGAGACGTCCTCGACGTACGACTCGCCGAGCACGAGCCGCTTGATCCGGCCGGCGTCAACGTCGAGGCCGACGACGCTGTGCCCCATCTCGGCGGCTCGCACCGCGAGCGGGAGCCCGACGTACCCCTGCCCGACGATGACGACGCGGAGTCGACGGGGCTCGTGGTTCCTGGTCATGCGGTCCACCTCGCTGTGGTTCGGGATCGGGACTGGGGTGGTGGGGGCGTACTCGCAGTGCGAGATCCGGCATGGGCGGTGGCCGTAAGATGGGGAGCGCCTCGGCCGTCCGGGACTCGCTTGGCCGCCTGTCCCGGACGGCCGAGTGCTTTTCGGGCGCGATAGGAAGGGGCGGGAAAACCCACCGGCTGGCCCCATCCCCGGTTCGATACGATGACGGTGGCTTGCAGTCCCGTTCCGTCACCATGAGTGACGCCGACGTGCGATCGGAGTGATCGCGTCGGCTGCGGCCTCCCGACCTGGGCCCGCCGTGGCAGCGCCACCGGCGCCGTACGTACGAAATGGAGCATCCAAGGATGGCTCGACACCTGGTAACCAGCGCGCTTCCCTACATCAACGGGATCAAGCACCTGGGCAACATGGTCGGGTCGATGCTTCCGGCGGACGTGTACTCCAGGTACCTCCGCCAGCGTGGCCACGACGTCCTCTACATCTGCGCCACCGACGAGCACGGCACGCCGGCCGAGCTGGCAGCCAAGGAGGCCGGGCTGACGGTTGCCGAGTTCTGCGCGCAGGCCCACGACGCGCAGAAGGCCGTGTACGACGGCTTCGAGCTCGCCTTCGACTACTTCGGGCGCAGCTCCTCGCAGCAGAACGTCGAGATCACCCAGCACTTCGCGCGGAAGCTGAACGAGAACGGCTTCATCGAGGAGCGGGCAATCCGGCAGGTGTACTCGCCGGTCGACGGCCGCTTCCTGCCGGACCGGTACGTCGAGGGCACCTGCCCGCACTGCGGTTACGACAAGGCCCGCGGCGACCAGTGCGAGAACTGCACCCGCGTGCTCGACCCGACCGACCTGATCAACCCGCGCTCGGCGATCAGCGGCTCCACGGACCTGGAGGTCCGTGAGACCAAGCACCTCTTCCTGCTGCAGTCCAAGCTCCAGCACGAGGTCGAGGAGTGGATCGCCACCGTCAGCGCGGAGTGGCCGCACCTGTCCACGTCCATCGCCCGCAAGTGGCTGACCGAGGGCCTGAACGACCGCGCCATCACCCGCGACCTCGACTGGGGTGTCCCGGTGCCGGCCGACACCTGGCCGGAGCTCGCGGCCGAGGGCAAGGTCTTCTACGTCTGGTTCGACGCCCCGATCGAGTACATCGGCGCGACGAAGGAGTGGGCGGACGCCGCCTCCGACGGTGAGACCCGCGACTGGAAGTCGTGGTGGTACGAGGCCGACGACACCGTCCGGTACACGCAGTTCATGGCCAAGGACAACGTCCCCTTCCACACGGTGATGTTCCCGGCCACCGAGCTCGGTGTGCGCGAGCCCTGGAAGAAGGTCGACGTCGTCAAGGGCTTCAACTGGCTGACGTTCTACGGCGGCAAGTTCTCCACCTCGCAGAAGCGCGGCGTCTTCACCGACGCGGCCCTGGAGATCCTGCCCGGCGACTACTGGCGGTACTTCCTGATCGCCAACGCCCCCGAGTCGGACGACTCCTCCTTCACGTGGGAGCACTTCACCGCCACGGTGAACAAGGACCTGGCGGACACCCTCGGCAACTTCGTCAACCGCGTGCTGTCGTTCTCCCGCAAGCGTTTCGGTGACGACGTCCCGGCCGGTCACGCCGCCGGCGAGGCGGAGGCCAAGCTGGGCGAGGAGATCGCACGGCTGCTCGGCGAGTACGAGGAGCAGATGGAGGCCCTTCAGTTCCGCAAGGCCGCTGCTGCCCTCCGTGCGCTGTGGTCCGCGGGTAACTCCTACCTGGAGGAGAAGGCCCCCTGGCTGGAGATCAAGACCGACGCCGACGGCGCCGCGCTGACGCTCCGTACCGCGATGAACCTGATCCACCTGTACGCGGTCGTCTCCGAGCCGTTCATCCCGACGTCGGCCGCCGCCATGCGCGGGGCCTTCGCCCTGGAGAACGACACCGCGACCTGGGTGACCGTCGACCAGGCCAAGTCCCTGGACACCGTCCCGGCAGGCACCGCGTTCACGGTCCCGCCGGTGCTCTTCGCGAAGATCACGGAGGAGGACCTGGAGTCCTACCGTGAGCGCTTCGGCGGCGCCCCGGAGGCCTGACGGGCATCCCCGCACCCGTACCGTCCCGACTCTCATCGGGCGGTACGGGAGTGGAGGAGGGCGGGCAGGTCTGCGGGCGAGACGTTCATGAGCCGCACGCGTGGAGCCGGGCCGCCGATCTCCAGGCACGTGACCCCTGCGGACCCGGGGACGTGCTGAAGGTACCGGTCGAAGCCGTTCCCGGTGAGCCACAGCAACAGGCAGGCGATGCCCCCACCGTGCCCGACAAGGACGGTGGTTTGCCGTGCCCCGGAGCAGACCTCGTCCCAGAGGTCCACGTAGCGGGCCTGGACGTCCTCCGACGACTCGCCGCCCGGCGTGCGGAGCCGGTGGATCGGCACACCGTGGCGAGCGGCCTCGGTGGCGGCGAGTTCCCTGGGCCGGCCTCCGAGGTGACCGCTGTCCTTGGCGGCCAGACGCTCGTCGACGCGGACGTCTGCCGGGGCGAGCGCGGCGGTGAGGAGCTCGGCCGACTCCCGGCAACGGGACATCGGACTGACGAGCAGCTGATCCACGGTGACCCCGGCCGTCGCGAGGCAGGCACCGACCCACCGTATGTCAGCGCGCCCGCGCTCGCTGAGCCGCCCGCCGACGGCGCGGCCCTGGTGGATGCCCTGGAGGTTCTCCTCCGTCTCACCGTGCTTGACCAGGTAGATGCGTTGGATGTTCATGGCGTCGTGTCCCCTCACTCCGGTCAGTCCCAGTGGCGGACGTCGACGCGTGCGGAGACGGCGGCGGCGACCTCGTCGTGCTCGGCCTGGCTCATGGCGGGGAAGCGGTCGTGGTGCCACTCGACGTAGAGGACGGAGACGAGGTCGATCGTCCCGTCAGCGAGCAGCTTCCTGAGCACGGGGTACTCGGCGCCCTCGATGTCCATCTTCACGACGATGTGGTCACCTGGCGTGGCGGTCCGGCGGAGCCAGGCGCTGAAGTCCACCGCCGGTACGGCGACGGGGGAGCTGTAGTCGATCTGCTGGTCGTACATGGGCGGCACCCGCTTGCCGGGCATCACGGTGGAACTCTCGTGGTGGCCGAGGAAGAGGTCGATCGTGCCGTCCTCGGTCCACACCGCACTGGGGGAGACCTCGACCAGGCCGGCGTGCTGGGCCTGCTCCACGTTCGCCGTGATGGAGGGGAGCAGGGTCGGGTTGGGCTCGAAGGCGTAGAAGTCGTGGTCCGGGAGCTCGTGTATGAAGCGCCTCAGCACGATTCCAAGGTTGGCGCCGCAGTCGACGAAGATCTTGCGCATGTGAGTCAGTCCTCCAGGTGGGTCATCGGAGCGCTGAGGTCGATCTCCCGTACGACGCGATCGGCGAGCAGGACGAAGTCGCCGGTCTGGGGGAGGTAGCAGCGCTCCTCGTAGCGGATGGTGATGCGGCGGACGGGTTCCTCGCCGCGGTAGGCGGGCAGGTCGCCCCACCGGTAGAGCTGGCCCCCGGGGGCCTTGAGGTGACGTAGCCACCGGGGCAGGGGGCTCTTGCGCGTACCGGCGTTGAGCCGGTTGAACATGGCGGTCAGGAAAGCGACGTGCTCGGCCGACCGTTCCTCGTTTCTGTGCGTTCGGCCGTAGGTCTGCTTGAGCTGGTGTAGCCGGTCCGGATCACCGCGGGCCTGGACGAGGAGATCCCGGAGTCGCTGGTCCCAGACGATTCCGAGGTGGCCGTGGAGTACGGGCTCGTCCGTCAGGAAGTAGCCCTCGACGCGGCCGAACTCGCGTTCGTACGGGCACATGTAGTCGTTGTAGAGACCCCGCGTCGCGCCGGAGGCCGTCTCGACCTGCCATTGGATGCGGGCGGTGAAGGGCGCGTCCCACCACCCCAGATGCCAGGGCTGCCACAGCAGGTCGGCGGTGCTGAGCAGGATCACGGTGAGCGCGACCAGTGCGGCGGGCCACCCGAAGGCCGTGTCGTCCCCCGCGCCGGGCAGCAACCCGAAGGCCGTCGCGAGTCCGATGTTGGCCGCGATGTTCTCCCAGAAGAGGATGCCGGAGGCGAGCGCGACGGCGAGGTTGAACAGTGCGGTCGCCACCAGGGTCGCGATCAGCAGCCGGCGGTCGAGGAAGGCGATCAGCCCGACGGCCTCCACGACCATCGTGAGGAGGTTGACGGGGCGGTCCACGACCCTCGCCCGGCGCAGGAGCCGGGATACCGTCCTGGACGGGAGGAATCGCGCCCAGCCCCAGGAGTACGCCGAGGCCATGAGGTAGTGCGTGCGGTTGTGCCAGGCCCAGGACCAGGGGCGCGGCCCCAGACGGGCCTTGCTCCAGGCTGGCTTCACGTAGTGCGACAGCGAGACGCAGCCGAGTACCAGCACCAGACCGGCCGTGGAGTCGGAAGGAGGAGGCGCGAGGACCGCGGTCACGACGAACCAGGCGAGATACGCCTTCAGCAGGCGCACCGGCATCATCGCGTGGTGCTGCCACCCGCGCAGCCTGCCGCAGAACACGGCGATCCACGCCGGCAGGGCGGCAGCCCAGACGACCGAGGCGACGGCGAGGAACAAGAGGAGCAGCTTGTCCCGACGCTGGGGCCCGATGGGCAGCGTGACGGCGTAGTCGCTCGTCGCACCACGCCAGGTCAGCAAGGCGATCACGGAGACGACGAACCCGTGCAGCGGCCCGGGCAGAGGCGATGACCGGAGGGACAGAGGGGCGATGGCCGTGACGGCCGCGATCACGGCCAAGGGCATGGGGTGCCGGGCGAGAGCGCGTACCGCAGGCGAGACGACGAAGCGGTAGCAGGTCACGACGGCGGCCACGACCGCTGCGGTCGCCGCGTACGAGGGAAGCGGGGGAGTCGACATCTCCGGCTACCCCGCGATCGGCGCGGACATCGGCCGACTGACCACCGGCAGGCTCTCCAGGTACGAGGCGATCCGCTCCCGGGGATCGGCGGAGAGGTACTGGTCCCGGTGACGCACGACGTTGTCGCGGAGCGTCTGAGCACGCGCGAGGAAGTCGAGGACGGCTTGCCGTTCGACCCGTGGGGCCGCCGTGCCCAGTCCCGCCTCGTCGACGGCCTTGGCGCACCAGTGCTGGTCGTAGGTGGGCAACGGGATGAGGTGGACCGGTTTGCCGAGGACGAGGGCCTCGCTGATCAGGTTGAAGCCGGCGTTGGAGAACACGACCTCGGAACGGGCCATGTCCGCGATGAACGCCTCGCGGTCGAAGGCGCGGATCTCGACCCGGGTGTCGGCGTACCCGCGCAGCGACCTCAGCTCCGTCGGCTGCGCGTAGATCCGCAGCGTGCGGTCCGGTACGGACTGGCGGAAGACCGAGGCCAGTTCGCGGACGGACTCCTCCGGGCCGTGGTCGAAGTAGCGGGAGAAGTAGGCCGTGGCGAGGGGCTCGGTGGCGAGCGGTGCCGACCGGACGAGGTCCGGAACGACCGGGGCGATGAACTCCAGCCTGTGGTCCTCGGCGTCCAGTGGGACGTAGGAGCAGATGAAGGACCGGTCCACGCGCGGCGCGAAGTACCGCAGTCGCTGCTCGTCGGCCGTACGGGCATACCGGCCGACGGTGGGAAGGTCCAGGTGCCGGTACTTGCTCTGCTGGTCGATGGAGATCAGCGGTCGGCCGAAGTGGTAGGCCAGGCGCGGGGTGTTGGGCTCGTAGTCGGTGACGAACACGTCCGGGACGCCGCTGTTCCGGACGGCGCTGCGCAGCTGGAGGTGCCGGAGGAAGCCTCCGGGCGCCTGCCGGATGTTCGCGCGTATGGCGTCGCGGGCGTGGATCCGGTCACCGCGCGCGAGGAGCGTCGGCATCCAGCCGTCCCAGGCGGCGAACCCGAGGTCCCGGAAGTACTCGGCCCGGTTGGCGCCGTTGGTGATGATCCGGACGCGGTGCCCGCGGTCGCGGAGGAACTGGGCGATCACGCTCTGGCGGACGGTGTGGCCCATGCCGATGCCGTTGACACCGATGATCACGTTGAGCGGCCGTACGTTTCCGTTTCCGGACACGACGATCCCTTCCCTTCGGTCAGGAGAGCCGGGTGATGACGTTGCGGGTGACGGCAGCGACCTGGGGGTCGGTGGCCAGGAGGCGGGCCCAGTCGGTGGTGGCGGCGGAGAAGACCGTGCCGCCTGCGGTGAACACGCCGAGCGTGGCGGCCCGCGGGCTGGGCAGTGGCTCACGGGCGGCGAAGTTCCAGTCCGGGGGGAGTCCGGCGATGCCGAGGATCTCGAAGTCCTTCGGCGTTCCGTCCTGGCCGGTGGGACGCGGGCGGCCTGTGTCGTCGCGCTCGTAGGCCGCGCTGTCGCACTCGTAGCCGATCAGGGCCCCGTCGTGTCCGAGGCTGTCGCCGGTCTTCAGCCCCGCGCCGGAGAAAACCCAGTGGCCGGCGTCGGTGACGATGAAGCCCTGGGGTGCGCGGGTGCCCTCCCAGTGGCCACCGCCGTTGCGGTAGCTCACGCCCAGGAGGGCGTTCTCCGGCTCCGACTCCCACCAGTGGTCCGGGCACCCGTATGAGCTGTCCGGGTCGGTGCCGGCGGGGGCTCCGGGCGGAAACTTGTCGCAGGACAGCCCTCTCCCGTCCGGGGCTACATCGACGCGCCACCAGCAGGTGTTGGCCCCGAAGTTGGCGATGTGGCCGCCGGCATCTCGGAAGGCGGTCACGTGGCGTCGGAGGTCGGCGCTCCAGTACTCGTCGTGACCGGCAGCGACCAGGAGACGGTACCCGTCGCGCAGGAACAGCCCCTCGTGGAGGTCCAGATCGGTGCAGTAGTCGGCCTCGATCCGGTTCCGTTCCATCCAGGCGATGAAGGGGGCGTCCCAGTGCGCGAACGTCTGCCGGGGAGACGACAGGTCGTACGCGTCCGGTAGACCCTTGACCGGTCCGCCGACACCGCCCCCGGGGCGGCGCGTCGTGACCTGGGAGGCGCTGTAGAGGCAGCCGCCGCCAGCCGTGTTGTACGCCTGGTAGGTGAACGTCGGGACCTTGTAAAGGATCCCGCGGCCGGAGGGCGCGGAGGGGGTGACGACCAGGAGGACGCGGCCCTTCCTGGCGTCCAGCGGCGGCGTGCCGGACGCGCGCTCCGTGCCCAACACCGCTATGTAGACACCGGACCGCCACTCCGGGGGTACGAGGAACTCGTACGCCGGCCACTGCCAGTCCGCGTCGAAACGTCCGGGAGACGAGGCACGGCCGGGCCACTCGACGTGCCCCGCGTGCTGCGGCTCGGCTCCCCAGCGGTAGAAGTCGACGTGGAAGCGCGGGGCGGAGGTGGCGATGTGCAGGCGCACCACCTCACCGGCTCGCACGCTCGGCCGGGCCGCGTAGCCGTTGACGGCGGTCACGCGCCCTCCTTGGGACGGGCCACGCCGGCGAGGTGGAAGGGGTCGATCGCCTCGACGCGGGCGTCCCAACCCAGACCGTTCAGCTGGGAGGTGAGCTCGGCGGGGTCTCGGAGCACCTTCACGGCGACGTGGCGGGAACCGTCGGAGAGGGTGCGATGGACGGCCGGCACGGGCGCCGCTTCCACCCGGTCCTCGATCTCCGCCTTCGCCGACGAGTCGTCGAGGAACACCACGCGACCGCCGGGCACCAAGGCCCACCTGAGCAGGTCCCAGAACGGTTCCATCTCCGCCGGCGGCACGTGGCTGAGCCAGAACGCGAAGAACACCGTGTCGTACTGGCGGTCCGGCTCCCAGTCGAAGACGTCCGCCTCGATGAATTGGGTCTCGGTGCCGCGCATGCGGTCGCGGGCCCGGCGGAGCATCTCCGGTGCCGCGTCCAACGCCGTCAGGCTGCGGGCCCGGTGGGACAGCAACCGCGTCCACTGGCCCGTGCCGCAGGCGATCTCCAGGACGTCACCGCCGACCGGCAGCGAGTCCAGGGCCTTCGCGAGTCGCGGCATGTCCATCCGGGTGCTGTACGTGGCGTCGTACTCGTTGGCTCGCGCCTGGTAGTAGGCGATCTGGCCTCCGGACCAGTCGCCCGGATCGCCCTGTCGCTCCTTCGTTCCGGTCACGCTGTGACCACCCCTTTCGACTCCTCACGGAGCGGTGGTGCTCCGTGCCGAGAAGCCTGCCGAGCGGCGCTGGTCAGCGGGCTGTCGTGGTGTCGCACTCGCGGTGCAGCACCGCCGCTGTCCAGGACGACGGGTGCGCCTCGTGCGGGCCTGGCCGGAATGGCCCGGGTGCTGCATCCGTGCTGAACTCCCGTCGCAGCGAAGGCCCTACGCCGCTGGTCAGCCCGCCCTACCCTGTTACCGTCGTCGGTGTCGGTCGAAGGAGCTCAGGTGGCCACAGTGCAGCGCTGGACCGGACGGGAGGCGCGCGCTCTGCGGCTCGCGACGCGACGGAGCGTGCGTGGCTTCGCGTCCTACCTCGGCGTCAGCGACCGGACGGTGTCCAACTGGGAGGCCCGGGGCGAGGAGATCGTCGTCGCACCGGACTCCCAGGCGTTACTCGACACGGCGTTGGAACGGAGCGACGCGGAGGTGCGGCAGCGCTTCTGGGACTCCGTCGGTGTTCCGACGCCCGAGGTCGCGCCGGCGCCGGACGACTACCTCCCGATACCCGTTCCGGAGCCCGGCTTGGTGCACAGGTCTGAAGATCTCGAAGGGCTCGTCTCCGTACTCCGGGAGGCGACGCAGGACGACACCGTCGCCACGGTCGCCCTGTGCGGCCCTGGTGGGTTCGGGAAGACGACGCTGGCCACGCAGGTGTGCCACGACCCCCGCGTACGGGACTCCTTCTCGGAGATCCTCTGGGTGGAGACCGGAGAGGGGTGCACGGCCGCCCGGGTCGTCGAGCTGATCTCCGACCTGTGCGTCCACCTCGACGGCAACCGTCCGTCTCTTGCCGATCCGGAGCAGGCCGGCTTCCACCTCGCCCGTCTGCTCCAGGGACGACGTGCGCTCCTCGTCGTCGACAACGTCTGGTCCGCCACCGACCTCGGCCCCTTCCTGCTCGGCGGCGAGGACTGCGTACGGCTCGTGACCACGAGAAACGTGCGCGTGTGCCCCAGCTCTGCGCGAGTCGTGCGCCTGGGGCCCATGGCGCCGGGGGAGATCCGTGAGCTGCTCGTCCGTAACGTCGGGGCCCTGGACGACGCCGAGGCCGCACGCCTCGCGGGTGTGTGCGGGGGATGGCCGCTGCTCGCGTCGATCGTCGGTGCGAACGTCTCGCAGGAGGTCGGCTTCGGCGCCCCGGCCGGTCGCGCCGTCACGGAGACGAACGCGACGATCCGTGCGTACGGCCCTCAGGCCTTCGACGTCTGGGACTCCGACCAGCGCAAGCACGCCATCGGGCAGGCGCTCGAATCCAGCCTCCGCAGTCTCGCGGAGAGCGTCTCGATCGCCGGCCGCACGGACCTGCGAGACCGGTACCTGTCCCTGGCGGTGTTCCCTCCCTCGGTGCCGATCCCCATGTCGGTCCTCACTCGCTGGTGGGGCACCGCGAACGGGTGGGCCCCCCACGTGGTGCGCCAGTTCTGCCGGGTGCTGTCCGACCGGTCCTTGATCGGCGCCTACCTCGCCGACCGGAACGCCATCGTGCTGCACGACGTGTTCCGGTCCTACCTGCGCCATCTGGTCGGCGGCCAGTGGGCGACCCTTCACCGGTCCCTGATCGAGGCGTACAGGCAGAGCACGGACGGTGCCTGGGAGACCCTCGCCGATGGCGAGGGATACCTGTGGCGTCACCTCCCCTACCACCTGCGCGAGGCGGGCCTCGACGCCGAGCTCGTCAGCCTGCTGGCCTCGCCGACGTACGTCATGCGCAAGGTCGCACTCGTCGGGCACCAGTCGCTGACCGCGGACGCCGCCGTACTCGACGCCTTGCCCAGGTACCACGATGCCGGCCACCCGCAGCACCAGGTGTGGGCCACCGCCCGGGCCCTGACCGGTGCCGGGTATCTGCTGAACGGGCTGGAGAGCCCGGCCGACATCGCCTCGACCCTCTCGATCGTGCTGCGGCGTGCATCCACCCCCGAGGCCACCCGAACCCTGGAAGGCGCTGCGGGGGAGGGGACGGTGCTCGCCCCGAGCTGGCTGTTGCCGCCCCCGGAGGTGAGCTCCGAGGCGGTGACGGAGCGCGGTCACATCGGTGCGGTCGTCAGCGTGTCCGCCGTCCGCGACCTCGTGGCATCAGGCGGCGAGGACGGGGTGGTCAGGCTGTGGAACCTGAACACGGGCAAGCTCCTCCGAGCCCACGAAGCCCATACCGGATGGGTGTTCGCAACTGCGCTCTCCGCGGACGGGATGGTTCTCGCCTCAGCGGGGGACGACGGAGCGATCCGGCTGTGGCGCACGGACACCGGCGAACCCGTCGGGGTGCTGCCCGGGCACAACCGCCGTGTTCGCAGCCTCGCCTTCTCCTCAGCCGACTCCGTCCTGGTATCCGGTGCCGAGGACGGAGCCGTATGCGCGTGGGACCTGGAGCGGCTCGTGCTCCTGCGCACGATGCGAGCGGCAGGTACCCCCGTCTGGTCCGTGGCCATCGGCGGGGACTCCGACTCGCTCGTGGCCGCAGCCGGCGAGGACGAGTTCGTCCGACTTTTCGACCTGCGCACCGGCCGCCTCCTCGACGAACGCGCGGAACACCGGGACTGGGTCCGCTCCGTCGCCTTCGCCCCCGGCTCCCCTCTCTTGGCCTCGGGGTCTGGTGACCGTTCCGCAGCCTTGTGGGACGTGACCGACGGGAAACTCGCGCTCGTCCGCCGGATAGCCGACCTCAAGGCGCGCGTGCGCGCCGTCGCTCTGTCCCCGCATGACGACGTCCTCGTCGCCGCCACCGAGGAGCCAAGGATCCAGGCGTTCTCGGCGGGAACCCCCGTAGGCGAGACGCAGCTCCCACGGGGCGTGGACTGGGTGCGCTCACTCGCTAGAACGGGCGACGGCACCGTGGTCGCAGGGTGCGAGGACGGCGCTGTCCGCGTCTGGACCGTGGGGAAGAGCAGGCTCAGGACTTTGGCCGGCGGCTCGAACACCGTGTGGTCCACGCAGTTCGCGGCCGGCGGACGTACCGCCGTGGTCGGCGACGGGGACGGCGGCGTTGACGTCATCGACACCGCGACCGCGACAGTCAGCCGGAGGCTGCCCGCCGTCCATGGACGCGTCTGGTCCCTGGCCTGCGGCGAGGAGCACGTCGCTGCGGCCTGCGGCGACGGGGCGGTCAGGATCTGGTCACTGTCCGACACGGCCTGGTCGCTCAGCCTGAACCAGGACACCTCGCGTACGTGGGCCGTGGCGATGGCCCGTTCGATGCCTCGTATCGCCGCGAGCACGGGAGACGGACACATCCGGTGCTGGGATCTTCCCGCCGGGACGCTGTTGTGGACTCAGGACGTGCATGCCGGTCGGCTGCGGTCGCTCTCGTTCGACGACAGTGGGGACGTCCTGGCTGCCTGCGGTGGTGACGGCTCGGTGCGCGTGTGGCACGCCCCCACCGGGGAGTTCAGGAGCCGGTTCAGCAGCCCCAGCGGGTGGGCTCGCGCCGTCACCGTGGACGGTCCGGGCAACCGCCTGGCGGTCGGGGCGGGAACCGGAGACATCGCGGTACGGCATCTGGGGACGGACCGGTTCACCTCCCACCTCTCCGGCCACACGGGCCGCATCCTCATGCTTGGCTTCATGGGCGACGAGGACCGCCTCGTGTCGGCTGCGGCGGACGGGACGGTGCGCGTGTGGTCGCTCGGTGAACAGCGACAGATCGCCAAGGTCCGGGTGGACGCCTCACTGCACTGCGCGGCCTTCGAGCCGGCGACGGGTGAGGTGCTGGTCGGGAGTGCGGCTGGCGTCGTGGCCCTGGGGATCATGGACACGTGAGCGACATGCGAAGGGCTTTGGACACCATGACAGAGAAGACCTCCCACGTCTCGGGCGATGCGAATGGAGTGCCGGTCATCCTGAGCAACGAGCCCGGCTCGTTCGCCTGGGGCGTGCTGGCCAAGCGCCACCCTGCCCTCATTCAGCAGGTACGAGACGCCTTCCCATATGGCCGCCAGCAGCACGAGGCCCTCGATGCCCTGCTGGACGAGATCACCAATGGCGTCATCGAGCCGCTCGCCCCTGGGGAGCACGACCGCGAGTGCTGGGCGGACTGGGGGCAGGAGCACTTCGGGCGCTCCTGGTACGAGGCCCCGTTCTTGTGGGCGGAGAGCTACTTCTACCGCAGGCTCCTCGGTGCGGTCGGGTACTTCGGCACCGGGCCGTGGCAGGGAGTCGATCCGTTCGCGCCGTTCAAGCAGGCCGAACTGCGAGGCGAGGCGGTGGAGGAGGAGCTGCGGGCCCTGGACGCGCTCGCGAGCGTTCCGGCGGACGAGCGGGCTGCGGCCCTGCTCCACGCGTCGCTCTGGGGCAACCGGGCGGACCTCGGCTTCCGCGTCTCGGCGGGGGAGCCAGCGGCCGGTGACGCCGCTGTCTCCGCGCTGGTGGCCGACGACAGCGCTGTGCTGTGGCAGCTGCTGCCCGTAGGGGGCTCCTCGACCGTCGCAGTGGTGGCGGACAATGCGGGGCGCGAGCTGATTCCGGACCTGATTCTCATCGACCACATCCTCGAACAGCGGCATGCCGAACAGGTCGTGCTTCACCTCAAGCCGTACCCCTACTACGTCTCCGACGCGATGACGGCCGACGTCGTCGACTGCCTCCGCCGCCTCACCGAGGCACCCGGCGAAGCCAGTGCGATTGGAGGCCGGCTGTGGAAGGCCATGGCAGCAGGAAGCCTTGAGGTCCGTACCCATCCGTTCTTCTGCGCTCCGCTGCCGTACGAGGAGATGCCCGAGGACCTCCGCGGCGAGTTCGAGAGCGCCACGCTCACCATCCTGAAGGGCGACCTCAACTACCGACGCCTGGTGGGCGACCAGCTGTGGGACGCCAAGGCGTCCTTCGCCGATCTCACCGCGTACTTCCCGGGGGCCGTCGCAGCGCTCCGGACCCTGAAGTCCGACGTCATCGTCGGTTTGGAGCAGGAAGTGCTGGACGGGCTCGAACGGTCCGGGGCTGCCTGGCGTACGAGTGGAACGCACGCGCTGATCCAGGTGCGACGGTAGGGGATCTCTGTGACCACCGAGGCCCAGAGAGCAGTCGCCGCTGCTGTCGTCGTTCGGGGCGAGCGAGTCCTGCTTGTGCGGCGACGTGTGGCGGAAGGGGCGCTCTCGTGGCAGTTCCCGGCAGGGAAGATCGAATCCGAGGAGACTCCTGGGGAAGCCGCAGCACGTGAGACCGAGGAAGAGACCGGGCTCCTGGTGGTGCCCCAGAGTGTGCTGGGACAACGGGTGCACCCCATGACAGGCCGGGAGATCCACTACATCGCATGCCGTCCCGTCGGCGGCCAGGCGGTCGTGACGAGTGCTGATGAGGTGGTCGGCCTGGCCTGGGCCACGCACGGCGAGATCCCGCAGTACGTGCCGTACGGGTTGTTCGGGCCGGTGCAGAACTACCTCGATGAGGCTCTGCTCTCGTGAACTCCGTCGCGTCCTTGAAGCGTGAGGTACGCGTTGTCGTTGTCGGGGCTGGAGTGGCAGGGCTCACCACCGCTGTCGTCCTGGCCGAGGCCGGAGCCTTGGTGCATGTGATCGCCGAGCAGGTGCCGGGCGTCACCTCGCTGGCGGCCGGGGCGATGTGGGGACCGTACCTGGTCGAGCCGAAGGACAACGTCGACCAGTGGGGGCAGCGGTCCCTGGAGATCTTCCGCAGGTTGGCGGATGACCCGTCCACGGGCGTCCGGCTCACCAGCGGCATCGAGGCGTCTCGTACGGCCGAGGCACCACCGGAGTGGGCCACCACCCTGCCCGGCTTCCGGCCGTGCGAGCCGGCCGAACTGCCGGCCGGGTTTTCGGCCGGCTACCGGTTCACGGTGCCGCTGATCGACATGCCCACCTACCTCGCCTACCTCCTGCGCCGGCTCGACGCCGCTGGAGGAACGGTCGAGCGGCGGCGCCTGGTCTCGCTTGCGGACGCCGACCCCGCTGCCTTGATCGTCAACTGCACGGGCCTGGGTGCCCAGGAACTGGTCCCGGACCATGACCTGCGGCCCATCCGCGGCCAGCACGTCGTCGTCACCAACCCCGGGCTGACCGAGTTCTTCTCCGAGGACACCGGCCTTTCACAAGACCTGCTGTGCTTCTACCCCCACGGCGACACCGTCGTCCTGGGCGGCACCGCTCTCGACGCGGAGCTGCTGGCGGCGACCGACATCGGGGGACTGGCGCGCGTTACCGGTTTCGGATTCCACGAGGGCCGTCCCTACGCGGTGACGGACCCCATCGAGGGGGAGCCGTTCGAGGACCTGCTCGACCCTGTCGCCAGGCCCCTGACCTGGGAGTCGGTCCGGGCGATCGGCGGACAGGTCATCGAGATCCTCGACGCACTGCACCGAAACGGTCTTCCGCATTTGGACCTCGACGCGGCGACCCTGGTAAGGCGCCACGACGGGCGGGTGGTCGTCGCCGATCCCGGCCTAGGCGTCCACGGCCTGCCGGGCGACCGCGGTGACGCGTACAGGCCATGGACGGCCCCCCCGCCCGCGTACCGCTCGCCCGAGCAGCTCTTCGGCCGGCAGGTCGATCACCGAAGCGACCTGTACGCGCTCGGCTGTCTGTTCTACGCGATGGTCACCGGGGCCGCTCCCGCCCTGACCCACCGCGCCGTGCGCAACGCGTGGGCGCACGGAGGTCCGCATCCCGGGCCGGAGTTCCACTCCGTCCACCCGCCCGGTTTCGACGCGCTCGTCACCGACCTGCTCGCCGCCCGGCCCGAGGACCGGCCCGCCGATGCGCAGACGGTGAAGGCGAGGCTCATGAGCGTGCCCGCGGACGACCCGGAACTGACAGCGGTCGCCGGGACCGTGCTGGCCCTGGATCCGGACGGCACTCGCATGGGACGGGTCCTGCGGGACACCATCGACTCCGTCCTCGATGGTGAGCGGACCGGCCGCTACGACTGGACGGACCTCTTCAAGACGGAGAGGACGCACCTTGGGACGCTGGTGGAGGTCGCCGTCCAGCGCGAGTTCGGGTTCGACGACGGGGACGCGATGGACTACCGGATCGCGGGGGTGGAGGTGGACTGCAAGTACTCCCAGCGGTTCGGTGGATGATCCCGCCCGAGGCCGAGGGCCACCTGTGTCTGCTGGTGTGGGCGGACGACCACGAGAGCCGTTGGAGCGTCGGACTGGTGCGCGCCGCCAGGGAACGGCTCAGCGTCGGCTCGAACCGGGACAGGAAGGCTACGGTCAGGGCCGAGCGCCGCGACGAGATCGTCTGGCTCTGGCGCGACGCGGACCTGCCGGAGAACGTCCTCCTGCACATCCCGGCCGAGGACCGCGCCGCCATTCTCGCGCACGCGTCCGGTCAGCGACGGCTCGACGAGTTGTTCCGGCGGGTGCAGCGGCGCCGGATCGGGCGGAACACGGTCCGTACCGTCGCACAGCAGAAGGACTACATGAAGCGGGTCCGCGGGAACGGCGGGTCGCGCTCCACGCTCCGGCCCCACGGGATCGTCGTCCTCGGCGACTACCGGTCCCATCAGGAGATCGCCCGCGGACTTGGACTTCCCATCCCCCGGGAAGGGGAGTTCGTCAGTGTCCGGCTGGCGAGGGCCGTTCCCGGCGATGACCGGCCCTTCGTGGAGTTCGACGGTGCGCGGTGGTCGGTGGCGTCCCCCGAGGACCCCGTCGTCACGGCGCCCGAACTTCCCTCCAGCCTCGGACGGGTGTGAGACGAAGGGGCGTGAGTAGTCTTCTGTGACCACCGTCACCCCCGTGGCCCGTGATGTCTCTGCGGGGGCGCTTGATCAGCCGCCGGGTTCCGTCGCTTCTTTGGTGAAGGATGGGCTTCAGTGGACTGCGAGAGCCTCGTGTTGTGTGCGGTCGGTATGGAGGAACGTGCTGCCGAGTTCGTGGAGCGGGTGGGGGCGCGGCTGCCCCTCGACCACTCCGTGGGGAGCCTGCGGGTCGCCGACCGGATCGCCGACTGGCTGTGGCGGGGAGGTGCCGAGCGGGAGGCCGTCGCCGGGACCCTGCTCGGGCTCGGCGCGTACGTCGGGGAGGTGCTGGTGCGGGAGGCCGGGGCCGTGTGGGTGGACCCGCCGGACGGGCACCTGATGCGCTCCGTCTTCGCCCACCCCGTCGCCGTGTGGATGCCGGACGGGCGCGTGTGGAACCCGCTCGGCAGGACCATGAACCGTTTCGAGATCGGCCCCAACGAGTCGCTACACCTCTGCTTCCTCACCCTGCACGGGCGGTGGACCGACCGAGAACCGGGTACGGGGCGGCGTGGTTCGTGCAGGACTCAGCCTCGGATTCCAGGAACCGGACGGTGGCCATCGAGATCTGGCCGTGTCGGGCCGAAGCCCACCCCTCGGCCCCGAGGGCTTCGACCGTGACGTACCCGGACGCCGTCGCGTGCAGGGCGGCGTACTGCGCGGGCGACATCGGCTGCGACCTGCTGCTGCCGGCTTCTGGGAGTGGAGGGCGACGGCGAGATCGGTGGCGGCGGCCAGTGCGTCGGGCGCGCTGAGCGCGGTCAGCATGTTGGCTTGTCGCAGATGGCGACCGGCGTCGAGGAGGGTCTCGAGAACACGGCCGGGCGGGTACGGCGGCGTCGCGCGCTCCTCGAATGTCAGCTCGCCGTGGTAGACGATGGCCCACGTCAGATGCTCGTCGGCCAGCTGAGTCTGGGCGGCCAGAACCCGCAGGCGGCTGAACGTGTCTCTGAGAGGCGGGCTTTTGCAGGGAACGGCAGCGAGCTGGTCGTGGCGGCCTGTTCCGCCCGAAGAGGTGCTGGATGGTTGGTTACGACGCTCGTTTGACGCTCTGGGCGCCCTCGCGCCGGGCAGCGAGCTGTGAAATCGGCTCTGACCTGGGAATTCTCAGGAATCGCTCAGCCCGATATCTTTCCGATGACGCACCACGTGGAGTGCGTGGCGATTCTGGAGCCCGTGAAGAAGGACGACTGACCTGAGGTTTTGAGGGTGCGCGGTGTGGGCGTTACGGGCGATGTCCTGACGCCCATTCGACGCTCGTTCTGGTGGGCGGGTCCTGGCTGCCCACCCCGGTGACCCCAAGCGTGTCGGCCCCTACCGGATCATCGGGCTCCTCGGCTCAGGTGGCATGGGCACGGTGTTCGACGGCCTTGACGCCGCCGGTCTACGGGGCGCGGTCAAGGTCGTCCACCCTGCCCAGGCGGACGACGCGGAGTTCCGGGCGCGCTTCCGCCGAGAAGTCCAGCTCTCCGCTCGTGTCCAGGGCCCGTGCCTCGTACCCCTGATCGCGGCCGACGGCGAAGCGCTGTCGCCGTGGCTGGCCACTGCCTATGCCTCAGGGCTCACCCTCGATCGGTACGTCGCCGCGCACGGGCATTCTGACCGGCACGCCAGGATGGATCAGTCCTGAGCACTACCGCACCGGTACGACGGGTCCCGGGAGCGGCCTGTTCGTCTGGGGCGCCCTCGTAGCCTTCGCGGCCACCGGTCGTTGCGCCCTTCGGCGGGGGAGTCCCCGACGCGGTCGCCTACCGGGTCGTGTCCGAGGATCCTGATCTGCGTGGCCTTCCTGGCGAACTCCACGCCATCGTGCGCAGTGCTCTCGCCAAGGAGCCGGGGGCCGGGCCACCGCGTGGGACGCTGCCGAGACATGTGCCGTCCTCCTTGCAGCACAGGCCACACAGGTCGCGCCGACGGGTGCGGAGCCGACACCGGTGGGCGATCTCGTCGCTGCCCGGTGGGACGTCCCCACTCTGGACGGCCCGAACTGGAGACGTCCTGCCCGTTCCGGCAGACGACTCGTCGGCATCGCGGTGGTGGTGGGCACTGGCATAGGTGGCCTGGCGGCTGGAGCGCTGGCCCTGCGGCCCGACAAGACGGAGACGGCTTCGGCGAGTTCCCGTCCTCCCGCCGGCGCATCCCTCGGTAAGACCGCCACCATGGCCGGCTTCCGCTTCATCCGCAGCAAGCTCCCAGGCTGTGGTGGACGCCGCGTCATCCCCTACTCCTGTACTCCTGCTACTCCTGCGAACGCGGACGAGGACGAGGCGACGATCGCCACGTGGCGTGCGGCTCGTCGTGCCGAAGGAGAAGCGGAGATCGAGACCGAGGCCGCGCTCGGGCACGACCTCGGCTGCGGCATGGGCGAGGAGTGCCGCTACAGCGGTCAGTACGACGTGGGCTACGCCCCGTCCCGGAGAGAGAGCTCTGCATAGCCATCAGTGGCCCGGCCGTGGAGTCACGGGTTGTGCAGGGGGTGGCCGAGAACGCCTGCCTCGCCTTGCGCATGAGGGCGGGCATCTACAAGTCCCTTCCGTACGACGAGTACGTCCTGGTCGACAACACCACGGTCACGGTGCCGACGATCGTGGGGGAGGACGATTTCCGCGCCGACACCGGCTGCATCACGCAGACCATCGACCGCATGGCTGCGTAGGTGAGAAGGGAGAACGTCTGTAGACGAGTTGCAGGAGCGGTCGTTTGTTGCCGATGTCTCGGATGTTGATGGGATTGGGCAACGCTGGTCCGGTGTGCCGGCGCCAGTCGATGGTCCACAGAGGTTGCCATGCCTCGCTTGGCGGGCGTCGTCTCTCAGCGCTGGACGGCCGCCTGTGGGGTGGCAGCACCGTTCAGGCAGTGGTCGAGGAGTGCGTGCATGCGCGGAACGGGGAGGGCAGGGTTGGCCGCAGCGCCCTCGGCGGTGCGGGGGTCGGCAAGGAGGTCCTCCAGGGCTTCCGGTGACTGATTCGGGTTGGTGGCCGCTGCCCGGCGCACCGAGGCGTCGGGGTCCTCCAGCGGAGGGACGGGCAAGGCGGGATCGGCCGCGGCCAGGGCCCGTACCTCGGGATCCGGGTGGTCGATGAGGTGAGCCCGGCCGGTGCGGGGGAACGTGGGCAGGTCCAGCAGGTACGGACGGTGGACCGGGCGGGTGACGAAGACATCCAGAAGGAGGTGCGGCGGAGCCAGCGGGTGGTGGCAGGCCAGCCGGATCCTCACCTCCTCGTCGTCGTCCTGCGCGAGCGTCTCGGCGAGTTCCGCCGACAGGCCCGGCCAACTTGCCGCAACCCGGCGGAGTACCGGCTCCTCGGACACCGCGCAGGCGGCGAACCAGTCGGGCGACGGCCCGACGTCCGGCTCAATAGGCGACCTGGTGAACGGCTCGCCGATCGGGCAGGTGCAGTCAGGGCCGTGCCCGAGGACCTGATCGATCGCCCGGTACTCCGCCCAGGTACGGGGGAAGGGGTGGAGGCGCGCGGACATCCGCACGTCCTCGTCCGGGTCCTCTCTCAACTCCGCCACCAGGTCCGGTCCTACGTCGGGCCGGGCGGCGACCGACGCGCGGACCGCCGCGTCGGGGTGGCGGGCGAGACGGGCGAGGGCGTAGGCGGGGATGTGCGGGTTCCGGGCCATGGGGAGCACCGTGCCGTCCGTGAAGCACTGCTCGACGAGCGCGGGGGACAGAGCACACGTGTCGAACACGAATCGGTTGCGCGAGCCGAAGGACGGCAGCATGGCCTCCACCCGTTCCGGGTCCAGCCGCCAGTTTCTGTCCTGTGCCGCTTCACGGACCGCGGGGTCCGGATCGTCGAGCAGCCCCGCCCGCTGGGCCGGGGTGAGTGACTCCCACCGCCAAGTGGCCCGTATCCGGAGTTCGGGGTCCTCGCTGCCGGCCATGGAGCGGAAGGAGGACAGCGGGATCTGCCGGGACGAGTCGAGCCTCCCGATGATCTCGTTCACGGTGACCTTGCCGTCCACGCCCGCGTCCTGGGCGGTCAGGAGAGTCACGAGGATGTCGTCCGGCAGCGGTCGGACCCATCGGAGATAGTGACGGGGGCCTGTGGCGAGCCACCCGCGGACGACCCCCGACGGGTCCGTCGCCAAGGGGGCGAGCCGCGCCGGGTCGACGTACCGGTTGCGGGCGAGCGCGCGGCGGATGACTCCCTCCGGATGGCGCAGGGCAGCGTCGATGACGGCGTCAGGCAGGTCACGACCCTCGCACATCAGCAGGCCGGCTTCACCGGCCGCTCGATCCAACAGGCGTACCAATACGGTGGAGGGCGCCCCCCGATTGAAGGCGAGGCCGCGCAGCCACAGTTCACGCAGGGAGTCGAACACCGCGCCATTCTGCCACCTTGCCTCCTGAACCGGGGCGCCCGCATACGACCGCGGCGGCGCTTACCGGGGCTCCCCCTGCAGGGCTTCAAGCCACGTAGCGAGGGTCTTGCTCATGACGCGCACGCTGACCGTACCCGGCACACCGACAGGCTCCACATCCACCTCGCCGGGGGAATGCGCGTCATTCGGGGCAAGTCAAGAAACCGGGCGTTGCTGAAACTCGGCGGCACCGTCTTCCGTGCCCACGGGGTGTTCTCGCCCTTGGTCGACAAACGCTCTCGCCGCTGACCGGCAAAGCCAACCGCACTGCCGCCGACTCCGGGCAGGAGCCGAGCCGGCACCCCACCGAAGAAGGACTGGCCGCGGCCCGGATCCCCAGCGTCGGCAAGCGTGAAGTCAGAGTGGTGACCGAGGCGGTCCACCAGCTCTTTGTCGACTGGAACGCCAACTCCCGTCTGTTCGAAGCCCCCCGCTGCATCAGCGGCGAGAACACCGGCATCGGCTGCGCTCCGCACGAAGGCGTGAGGTACGTGTGGGCCACGAAGCCCGAGTGGGACCAGAGCACGCGGGAGGAGGGGGGCAGAGGCCGCCGGTGTGGCCTGCCGGACCGTTCTCGCGGAATCCCGCGCGGGGCGAGGACGGGGCTACGCGCAGTACGCCGTGGCGGTCCTCGACGGCGCTGGAAGCACGGAGTTCCTTCGCCGGGGCACGGCCGGCAGCTGTACGAGCTGACCTTCACTCGGCCCTCCACGGTGGTGTCCGGTCGAGGTCAGCCGAACGCGACGTTTGCAGAATGGGAAGGGACTTGGCGGGTGCGGGAGTGAGGTGGCTCTGACCTGCACGGACGCACTTGGCATGGGGTACTCCCGAAAACTTCGGGCGTTTTTGGGGCGGCAGGTCCGCTCGCTGGGCCTCTCCCCGGACGGCGGCATCGTGGAGAACACCGGCGACCCGTTCGCCTTCGAGACGCCCTACTGGTCGGGTAGCCGGCGGGTGATCCGGAGGGGGAGGAGGAGCCCCATGCGCTTCCCTTTCGCCCTCTGGAACCGGGCAATGCAGCCCTGTGGGCTTCCCCGGCTTCCTTCTGGAAGGCCGGCCCGCCCCGGCGGCATCGGCCTGGGATAGGTTGATCATTCACATCTGCAAGGGGGGGGCGACGGTGGCCGGTCCTGCTCCGGACGTCAAGTTCATCGCGGAGGGCGGAACATCTGTCCGCCCCAGCAGACCGAGCCCACCTGATACCTCTCGCCCGACCTGGAGCGGCGCCGGCTGCGTGACGGCAAGGTCCGTCGTCGTCGAAGAAGAGCGAGCGGTCGAGGGCGTCCTTCGCCTCCGCCGTCATCGCCGCTGACACGGGCGGAGAGCGGCCGGAGAAGGCGGGGAGTACGGAGAAAATACAGAACCCGTGCAGCCTGCTCCGCGATGTTGGTCCTTCGGCCCCGCGATCCGGGGCCTGGTGGAGAGGAGCGAGCATGGGGAAAGCGCGGGACGCCGTACTCGACTACGCCGCGGGCACCTTACGGCTGCTACCCGGCCAGGCCGCGGTGACCTCCGCCGTGCTCCAGGGGCCGCCCGCCGCCCTCCTGGAGCGGATTCCGCAGCTGGTGCGCGGTTTCGCGGGCGAACGGACCGACAGCGGGGCCCTGTTCCGCGCGGCGGCCGGGCTTCCCGGGGAGACGGTCGTCCCGGACCGGGCCGCCGGGGCGGACGACGGGCGCGGCTGCGCCCTGGTGCAGTCCCTGCCCGCGCTGAGCCGGGAGTCGGCGGGCGGCGCGATGGCCTCCCGCGCGGACCGGCTCACCGAGGCCGCCGACCGGCTGCACTGGGAGCTGGCCGAGCGCGGGGACCTCCGCGAGGGCTCCGCCGCCGGGCGCCTCGCCGCCCGGTACGCGCTCTGCTACGCCGGGGCCGCCTTCCTCTGGCTGTGGCGGGCGGGCGGGGAGAACTGCCTGGAGTGGACGTACGAGGCCGTGGACGCTGTCCTGGGGGCACTGAAGGACCCCGCTCTCGTGCCGGACGTCTCGGCCGCGCTCGCCCTGCTCCCCACCTGATGATCGCCGGCAGCCGTGCTCAGGCGGCGAGTTCACCCGCCAGGACCTGCTGGAAGGTGCGGGTGAGCAGCGGGCCGGGGTCGACGCCCAGCCGGTCGGCGAGCAGCTCCCGGCCGGAGTGGAACTGGAGCAGGGCCGCCGCGGGCTGGCCCGCACGGCACTGGGCGGTCATCAGCAGGCAGCGGAACCGCTCTCGCAGCGGGTGCCGGGCCACCAGCCCGGTCAGTTCGGCGAGCAGGCCGTGCGGCAGCCCGGTGACGAGCTCCGCCTCGGCCCGGTCCTCCAGGGCCGTCAGCCGGGCCTCCTCCAGCCAGGGGCGTTCCTCCTGGGCCAGTTGCTCGGTGGTGTCGGCCAGGGCCTCGCCCTGCCAGAGGTCGAGCGCCGAACGCAGGACGGCGGCGGCCCGTCGGGCGTCTCCCTGCCGCAGCAGCGTGCCGCCGAGCGCGGCGCGCTCCGCGAACAGGCGGTGATCGCAGGTCAGTCGTCCCGGGGTGGCCGACAGGCGGTAGCCGCGTCCCACCCGTTCCAGCCGGGCGGCCCCGTCGAGCGGGGCGCGCAGCCGGGAGGCGTAGGTGTGCAGCTGGGCGACGGAGCGGGCCGGGGGGCGCTCGCCCCACAGGGCGCGGATCAGGCGGCTGTCGGGAACGACCCGTCCCTCGGCGAGCAGGAGTGCGGCGAGGACCGTGCGGGGCTTCGCGCCGCCCAGGGCGTTCTCCGCGTCCCCCGACGCGGCCCGGATGCGGACCGGTCCGAGCAGTGCTGTCTCCAGGAAGGGCGTCATGGGGAGAGACCGTAGGAGGACGGGTCATTCTCCCGGTATCGGCCGCTTATCGGCGGTCCGGACCGCCCGCTCGGACGGGGCCCGCTCCCTCTGTCGAACATGCATCCCAAGACATTATGATCATGACAACTTTCAGGGAGGGGGGCCCGGGTTGGCGTCGATACGGTTCGGTCTGCTCGGGACACTCCGGCTGACCTGCGAGGACCGGGAGATCCGGCTCGGCGGGGCCCGTCAGCGTGCGGTGCTGGCCCTCCTCGTCCTGCGGCACGGCCGCACGGTCTCGGTGGACGAGCTCGCCGAGACCGTCTGGGACGGTTCGCCGCCGCCCACCGCCCGGACCCAGATCTCCATCTGCGTCGCCCAGCTGCGCAAGCTGTTCCGGGAGGCGGGCGTCGACGGCGAGGCCATCGTCACCTCCCACCCCGGTTACCGGCTCGACACCGAGGGCCACGGACTCGACCTCGTGGACTTCCTCTCGCTGACCGGACACGCCTCCGCGCTGGCGGGCTCCGGCCGCACGGCGGAGGCCGCCGACGCCTACCGGCGGGCCCTCGCCCTGTGGCGGGGACCCGCCCTGGACGGCCTGACCGGTTACGCGCTGGAGCAGGAGGCCTGCTGGCTGGAGGAGCAGCGGCTGACCGCGCTGGACGGTCACGCCGAACTCCGGCTCGCCCTGGGCCGCCACCAGGAGCTCACCGCCGAACTGGCCGCCCTGGTCAGGGAGCACCCGCTGCGGGAGCGCACCCGGCACTCGCTGATGCTCGCCCAGTACCGCTCCGGCCGCCGCGCCGACGCCCTGGAGACCTTCCGCACCGGGCACCAGCTGAGCATCGACGAACTGGGGCTCGAACCCGGCACCGCACTGCGGGAGCTGCACAACGCGGTCCTCTGCGAGGACCCGGCCATCGCGGCCCCGCCGACCGTCTCCGAGCCCGTCGCGGCTGTCGCACCGGTCGCGCCTGCCGTGCCGGTCGCACCCGTCACGGTCGAGGAGCCGGAGGGCCGGCCGGAGACCTCGCCCGCGGACTTCCCGGGCGAGGCCCCCGCCCCGGCCGACCGCCGGCCCGCCCCGGCCCTCGCCCCGTCCGACCTTCCCCCGAACATCCCCTCCTTCACCGGCCGCACCGTCGAGACCGAGGTTCTCGACGCCCTCCTTGACGGCCGCCCCGACGGCGAGCCGCCCCGGGTCGCCCTGGTCACCGGGGTGGCGGGGATCGGCAAGACCGCGCTGGCCGTGCACTGGTCGCACCGCGCGGCCGCCTCCTTCCCGGACGGCTGCCTCCATGTGGACCTGGGCTCCGCCCCGGCCGCCCCCGGCGAGGTCCTGGGCCGCCTGCTGCGTTCGCTCGGCGCGTCCGGCGACCGGTTGCCCGACGACGAGGTGTCCCGGATCTCGCTCTACCGCAGGCTGCTGCGTGGCCGCCGGGTCCTCGTCGTCCTGGACGACGCCTCCTCGTTCGCGCAGGTCGCCCCGCTGCTGCCGGCCAACGGCGGTTGCTGTGTGGTCGTCACCAGCCGGGAGAGCATGGAGGAGCTGGTGCTGCGGCACGGCGCCGTCCGGGTGCCGCTCGGGGTGCTGGACCGGGCCGACTCCACCGCCCTGCTCGACCGGATCGTCACCGGCGGCCGTACCGCCGCTTCCCGCGCGCAGACGGCCCGGCTGGCCGAACTCTGCGACGGACTGCCGCTCGCCCTCTGCATCGCCGCCGCCCGGCTGGCCACCCGCCCGCACTGGACCGTGCGCCGCCTCGCCGACCGGCTCGCCGACGAGCACCGCCGCCTGGACGAGCTCAGCCTCGGCGGGAGCCGGGTCCGGGCCAGCTTCGAGCTGAGCCACGGCTGCCTGTCGCCGCGCCTCGCCTCCGTGTACCGGCGGCTCTCCCTGCTGGACGTCCCCGACGTGCCGGCCTGGGCCGTGGCCGCCCTCCTGGACTGCCCCGTGGAGACCGCCGAGCAGTACCTGGACGAACTCACCGACGCCCACCTCCTGGAGGTCTCCGGTCCGGACGCCACCGGCCAGTACCGCTACCGCTTCCAGAGCCTGCTCCGCCTCTACGCGCGCGAACGCGCCCAGGAGGATCCCGACCGCCCGGCCGCCGAGGCGGCCCGGGACCGGGCGCTGCACAGCTGGCTGACCGTCGCCGAGGCCGCCCACCGCCGCGAGTACGGCGGCGACCACTCCGTGGTGCACGGCCCGGCCCCCCGCCCGCACGTCGACCGGGACCTCCTGGACGACCTGCTGGCCCGTCCGCTGGACTGGTTCGACTCCGAACGCCACTGCCTGGTGGCGGCCGTCACCCAGTCCGCCCGGCTGGGACTCGCCGCGCTCGCCTGGGACCTGGCCGCCTCCACCGTCGGCTTCTGCGAGATCCGCAGCAACACCGACGACTGGCGCCGCCTCTGCGAGGAAGGCCTGGCGGCCTCCCGGGCCGCCGGGGACCGGCAGGGCGAGGGCGTGATGCTCGGCGAGCTGGGCGCCGCCCTGCTCTACCGGGGCGAGTCGGAGGCCTCGGTCCGGCTCCTGGAGGAGGCGGACGGCGTACTGCGGGCCGGCGGAGAGGTCTACGGGGCCGCGCTGAACGCCTGCAAGCTGGCCGTCGTGGTCCGCCAGCGGGGCGACGCCGGCGCGGCACGCGCGCTCCTGGACGGGGCGCTGCCCGCGCTGCGGGCCGCCGGGGACCTCTCCGCGCAGGCCCACGCGCTCAACAACCTCGCCCAGATCGCCCTGGACGCGGGGGACCCGGAGGAGGCCGTGCGCCTCGGCCGGGAGGCGGTCGCGCTGGCCCGGGGGCTGGGCGCGACCCGGGGCGCGGCCCAGGCCTTCCACCGACTGGGACGGGCCCTGCTGGCGGCCGGGCGGCTGCCGGAGGCGGAGGAGGCCCTGACCGAGGCGGCCGGGATCGTCCGCGCCAAGCACGACCGGCTGGGCATGGCCTACGTCCTGCTGGGTCTGGCCGAGGCCCGCCTGCGGGCCGGCCGCGCCGACCGGGCCGACGAGGACCTCACCGCCGCGCTCGTCCTGGCCGAGGAGACCGGCAGCACCGTCCTCATGGGCCGCCTGCACCTGCTCCGCGTCGAACTCGAGGAGGCGCGGGCACCGGGCGCGGAGCTCCCGCAGGAGGCCTGACCCGGGCCGCCGTTCAGTCCCAGGGCTCGGTCTGCACGACCACCGTCGTCCCACCGGCCGCGGCCGTCACCGTCGCCCCGTCGGCCACCGTGGTACCGGCTGCCAGCGCCGCACCCGCGATGACCGCCGCGACCGCCACGACTGCCTTGATCAGACGCCCGTTCTCCATGTCCCCACTCCCTCTCACCCCTCGCCCACCGGACTCCGGCCCCTTGCCGGTCCGTTCCCGGGCGACTCGCTCTGACATCGACAGACGTTAGGAGAACGGGTCTTCGAGTCCTTATCGGTCCGTTATCCCTTCCCCTTCTCTGCCCCTCCGACCTGCGGAAAAGGGCGCGGCCCCCGGCGGGGGAAGCCGGGGGCCGCGTGTGCGGGAACGGTTCGGAGCGGTCGGGGCGGGATCGGTCAGAACTTCAGGGTCCAGTTGTCGAGCGTGCCGGAGGAGCCGGCCGAGATGTCCTCGACCCGGAGCTTCCACACCCCGCTCGCCGGGGAGGCGGAGGCGTCCACCGTGTAGATCTGCTGGATCACGCCGTTGCCCTCCTCCTCCACGGACTCCTTGACCAGGTACACCTTGCCGTCCGGGGCGACGAGGTGGACGTCGAGGTCACCGCGCCAGGTGTGGGTGGCGTGCAGGTACACCTGGAGGTTCTTCGGCGCGTTGCCCGCGATGCCGGTGACGGTGACCGGGACCTCGACGGTGCCCGGGTCCGGGACCGCGTGCGGGGTCTGCACCTCGTACGCGGGGAACGTCATCGACCAGGCGTTGAGGGTGCCGACGGAGCCGGGGGACGGGTCGGAGACCTTCAGCGTCCACTTGCCGTCCGCCGGGGAGGCGGAGGCGTCCACCCGGTAGGTCTCGCGGAGCACCCCGCCGTTCTCGGTGGCGGCGGTGGAGGTCGAACGCAGCGGGTAGGTCCGGCCGTCGGGGGAGACCAGGTCGATCCGGACGTCGCCGCGCCACTCGTGGGTGATGTCCACGGCGACCTGGAGGGCGGCCGGGGCCTTGCCGCCGATGCCGTCCACCGTGAGGTCGGAGGTGACCGATCCGCCGTCCGGGACGCTGAGGTTGCCGGTCATGGCGAAGGGGGTGGGGAAGTTCAGCGACCAGCCGAGGAGGGTGCCCTTGCCGCCGGCGGAGGCGTCCGTGATCTGCAGCTTCCAGGTGCCGGAGGCGGGGGAGGCGGAGGCGTCGACGGTGAAGCCGCCGAGCGCGCCGCCCGTCTCGGTGGCGGAGGTGGACTTCAGGCGGTAGAGCCGCCCGTCGGGGGCCACCAGGTCGATCTTGAGGTCACCGCGCCAGTCGTGCCTGCCCTCCAGCTCGACCCGGAGCGCCTTGGGCGCGTTGCCCGGGACGCCGGTGACGGTCAGCGGGGCCTCCAGGGTTCCCGGGTCCGGGATGATCCGGTCGGTGTCGTCGAAGACCTGGGAGGGACGCGGCCGGGCGGCCGGCGCCGGCTCCGGGGCGACCGCGCCGAGGACGGCCTTGCCGACGTCGATCCGGGGGGTGACGGCACCGGTGTACGTGATCGGCGTGCCGGTGGTGCCCAGCTTCGCCACCAGGTTCGCGATGCTCTCCGCCGGGTACTTCTGGCGCAGTACCGCCAGGGCCCCCGTCACGTGCGGGGCCGCCATCGAGGTGCCGTTCTTCGCCGCGTAGCCGTTGCCCGGGACCGAGGACACCACGGCCGTGCCGGGGGCCATCACGTCCAGCAGCGGGCCGCGGTTGCTGAACGAGGCCACCTGGTCGTCGTCGGTCGTCGCGCCGACCGTCACCGCCGACGGGACACAGCCGGGGGCGTTGACCGCGTCGCCGTACCCGTTGTTGCCGGCCGCGACGACCGTCGCCACGCCCACCGAGTACAGGCTGTCGATCACGGACTTCCGGGGGTCGGTGTCGCAGGCCGTGGTCCAACGGCCGGCGCCCAGCGACATGTTGGCCGCCACGATGTCCATGCCGGACTGCTTCAGCGCGTACACCTTCTCCAGCGCCTTGATCTGAGAGCTGGTGAAGCTCAGCACGCAGGGGCTGTTGCCCGCGCCGCAGTAGTCGTCGGAGTCGAAGCGGGAGAACACCTGCATCGCCACGATGTTCGCGCCCGGGGCCACCCCGCGCTTGGGGGCGCCGCTCAGGCCGGTGCCGTCGCCGGCGGCTATGCCCGCCACGTGGGTGCCGTGGGAGCAGGCCGCGCCCAGTTCCGCGCAGCCGCCGGTGTCGGCGTCGGCGCTGCCGGTGCCCTCCTGAGAGGCCTCGCCGTTCGGGCAGAGGCTGGTCGCGCCGTAACTCTCGTCGTTCACCGAGAAGCACGCCTCGGCCGTCACCCGGCCGCCCAGGAAGGGATGGTTCTTCGCGACACCGGTGTCGATCACCGCGACCGCGGTGCCCGCGCCGGTGGCACCGGCGGCGAAGGCCTTGTCCGCGCCGATCCGGACCGTCGACTCGTCCAGCATCGCGGGGACCGGGACGTCCTCCGTCACGCTCACCACGTCCGGGTTGGAGCGGAGTTCGGTGAGCCCCGCCTGGTTCACCGTGAGGGTGACCATCGGCAGCCGGTCGTACGCCACCTCCGTCTCCCCTGCCGTGGCGGCCGTGGCCACGTCGGAGCGGGTCTGGGTCACCACGTTCACCCGGACCGTGCCGCCGTCCGCGGTCCCGGTCTCCAGTGCCGGGTCCACCGGGACCTCGTCGGCCGCCGCCGCGGGGGTCACGCCGACCAGGGGCGCCAGGCCCGCCGGCAGTGCGCCGAGCAGCAGGCCCGAGGCCATCGCGACGGCCACAGCAGATCTCTTCACGACAGGCTCCAGGGAGTAGGCACCGAGCGGGCGGTGCCGCGGCGGTAGAGAAGGAAAGAAGGGGGGAGGGCAACTCGCTCATGAGGCCCGCGAGTTCAGGGCCGGAAGTTCAAGGGGGCGGGGCCGGGTGGTCAGGCCCCGGGGCGGGGACCGGGCAGCAGCTTCGGTCGCTCAGCTGCCCGGTTCCCCTGCGGTCGCGCGGCCCGTCAGGTGGCGTTGGCGCCGTTCTTCGGGCTGCCGAAGTAGAAGACACCGAGGTAGTACGAGTACGCGGTGGAGCGGCAGGCGCTCTTCCAGAAGTACGCCGGGCAGGTGTTGTAGTAGAGCATGTTGTAGAACGCGACGTCGGTCGCGATGCCCTTGTTGCGGTCCAGGTAGTAGCGGTAGCCCTTGTAGCTGTTGCCGATGGTGCCGTAGCCGTAGTCGTGCGAGTCACAGGCGGTACGGAAGTCCCAGCCGCCGGGCTTGTCGGAGGAGTCGGTGCAGTGGTCCTCGAAGATGCCCATGACCCAGGCGCCGGTCGGGGTCCTCTTCCAGCTCGGGTTGTGCCAGCCGTAGTGGGCGACCTTGGTCGCGCAGCCGCTGTACTGGTACCACATCCACGTCTCGGGGCGGGAGCAGTAGCTCGGGTAGGCCTGCGCCGAGGTGATCTCGCCGGGGCCGAAGTCCTCGGAGGCCGGGGCGATGCCCTCCTCCTGGGCCAGGCTGGGAGCGCCCTGGACGGCGCTGCCGGCCTCCGGGCGGATGCCGGTGGTCTCGACCGACTGCGGGGCGGCCGCGTCACCGGAGTAGGTCAGCTGCCAGGACGCGCCGTCCTCGGCGGAGGCGGTGACCACCCGGTCCGAGGCGTCGTAGCTGTAGGTGTTGAGCTGGCTGCCCGCCGCCGGGTCGACGACCTTGCGGAGCAGGCCGGAGCCGTCGTACGAGTAGCGGGCCAGGGTCTGCACGGTCTGGCCGACGGTGACGGTGATGTCCTTGACCTGGCCGGCGACGTCGCCGAGGGTCTGGCCGGAGGCCGTGGTGGCGGTCGCGTAGTTGACCTTCACCGTCTGCGCGGGGACGTCGGCGCGCGCCGGGTCCTTGACGGTGGAGACGCGGCCGGTGCTGTCGTAGGTGACCGTCGTCTGCTTGTAGGCGGTGTTGCCGACCGCCGTCACCCGCCAGTTGTCGCCGCTGCCGCCGACCTGCTTCCAGGTGTAGGACGGCTTGAGGGCGGCGGCCGCGATCGGGTTGCCGGCGGAGTCCACCGGCACGTCGTCGCCGGAGGCGACCTGGGTGAGGTCGATGTTGAGGGTCTCGGTGACCGTGGTCTTCAGCACGCCCGCGAGGTCGTCCCACTGCACGTTCTCCACCAGCGTGGAGCCGTCGGACGCCTTGTAGGTGTTGATGCTGCCGCCGTTGGCGCCGGCCACCGAGTCGGTGAGGTCGTAGCGGACGGACTCGGCGGTGTCCAGGTCGGTGGTGGTGATCGAACCGGAGCCGGGGACCAGCTTGCGGTTCAGCTGGCCGCCGACGAACTCGGCCTCCCAGCTCGGACCGAAGACCCCGAGGTCGGAGCGGGTGGTCGGGGCGTCCTGGGCCTGGGCCAGGCCCGGCCCGGTGCCGTCCACCGTGTGGGAGCGGCTCATCAGGCCGTACGCCACGTCGTTCTCGGATATCTGGAAGGTGTCGTCGGCCGACTGGTACATGCCCGGGCCGATCAGCTGGGTCTCCCCGGTCTCCAGCGCCGGGGAGGGGATCTCCTCGGCGACCGCGGACTGCGGGAGCAGCAGGGCCAGTGACACTGCCGCCACTGCGGGCAGCGCGATTCTTCGCACGTTCGGTTCCTTCGGGTCACCGGCGGCATACGGTCCGGACCCTCGCGGCCGGCCCCTGTCTCGCCTGTTCGAACCGGTCGTTCTCGGCCGGCAACGAGAAACCTAGGAACCCGCCCCTTCGATCCGTTATGCCTCCGCCATCGCCCCGCCCGATGCCGCTCCGATGGCATCCGGTTGCCCGTACGGTGACGCCCTCGGACGATCCTCCGGTGCCCCGCCGCCCCGCGCCGACTCGGACCCTTCGACCCCCCATCGAGAAGGAGGGGCTGAAGCCGGGCGACCTCCTGATGCAGGGGGAGCGGGGACCTCGCCGGTCCGTGATCCGGCGGCGGTGGCCCGGAAGGAAGAGCTCACCCGTACGAGTTCGGTTCCCGGCTGCAGCTGTGACGCTCTGCCCACTCCTGCGGACCGCGAGGGTCGACGCCGTCGAGTCGGTCCCCGGCACCGATCCCGATCGGGCCGGCTTCACGGCCGCTCTGGAGTCGGTCCGAGACCAAGCCGTCGGCGCACGTGAGGAGACGGGCAGGCGACCGGTCTCGTCGGCGGGACAGGCCCGGCAGCCCTTGGCTCTCCCGGCTCGACGCCACCCTCGTCGTCCTTCGGTCCTGTCGCGGCGCATGTCCGGTGGTACTGGACCTCGAGCGGATCTCGCCGAAGTCGGAGTGCCCGTGGCCTCGGGCCGATCACGCCGAGCCGGTGGTCACCGATTCCGGTCTCCAGGCGTGAACGGGCCGGTCGCGGGGGCTACGCACTTGTCGACGACGGTCTCCTCGCCGGCCGCCGAGCCCTCCAGGCAGAGTCGCCCGCCCTTCTCGCGCAGGTCGAGGAAGAACCGTGTGGTCGCACCGGACTGCTTCAGGTCATGGATGCGCTCGTCGGCGTAGCCGAGGTCGTGCAGGATCGTCCTGACCTTCGTGGGGGTGGGATCCGCCAGATCCAAGAGGGCCTCGGCGATGCGCTGCTCGTGCTGGTTGCCCGCGCACCAGTCACGCGCGTTCAGCTCCACTTCCGGTCCCGCCGTGGGCGCGACCGGCACGACCGCGTCGGCCCGCGGCTCCGCGCCGGGCGGTGCCGGTGCCGGTGTCGGCGGCGCCACGGGCGGGGCACCCGGAGGGGGGCACGACTGCTCGATGTACTCCTGGATCTCCGCGAGGGTCGGCGCAGGCTGCCGGCTTCCCCCGGCCTCCGCGCGCACGGCCTGCTCTGCACCGGTGGTCGTCTTCTCGGTGCCGCACGCCCCCAGTGCCAGCACGGCGAAGGCCGTGATGGCCAGGGTGAGTCCCGGTCGGCGCGAGGAGCGGGCGAACAGACCGGTCGAGGCAGGGATTCGTCTCATGTGCACAGCCTCTGATCAACCCGTCCCCCTGCGCGTGAGTACGCATACTCACGCGGTCGGGGACAGGCACTCAACCCGATGAGACACGACCGAGCTCCAGCGAGCCGCGCGAGGAACAGCGTCTGTGGGACCACGCCCTCGACAGGACCCACACCCAGGTCGTCACGGCGATCCTGCACCCCGAGGAACGCGACGTCTTCTCAGTCCCCGATGGCCTTGTGACCGACTCGACCTCATCCGGGATCGCCGACTGCCGGCGCCGGCGTACAAGCCGCATCAGAAGAACAGCGGAGGAACCCGCCCGCCGGGTTCCTCCGCCGCCCAGAAAGATCAGCCCAGCGGCTGCACCCGCCAGCCGGGCCGCACTCGGCACCTGGCTCGCCGCTCCCTCACCGCACCCCGCCCTGACGGCCGACAAGTCGACCACCACCCGGCGTTGACGTAGCCATACGAGAACAGGGGCCCCACACCGCGGCCCACCATCCAAGAAGAGCTGAGGAGATCCTGCACCGCCTCGACGACGCCGGCCTGCTCGACCTGTCCCACGCCGTTCTCGACTCCGCCCGTGTCAGGGCGAAAAAGGGGGCGACCTCACCGGTCCGAGCCCCGTGGACCGGGGCAAGCCGGGTTCCAAGACGCACGTCCTGTCGGACGCGAACGGCCTGCCCCTCCTCGTCGGCCTCTCGGCCGCCAACACCCGTGACAGCCAGGCCCTGAGGCCCATGATCATGGGCCTCCAAACGAAACACGACTCCTATCGAGGCCGTCACTTCAAGCCCCAGCGCCTGCACGCCGACAAGGCCTACGACATTCCTGAGCTGCGGAAATGGCTCTGCGGAAAGCGCATCGGTGTCCGCATCGCCCGCAAAGGCATCGAGTGCGGCGAACGACTCGGGCGCCGCAGGTGGGTGATCGAGCGGACCATGTCCTGGCTGACCGGCTACCGCCGGCTCAACCACCGCTACGGGCGCCAGCCCCGCAACTACCTGGCCTTCCTCGGCCTCGCCGCAGCCGTCTGCTGCTACAAGCGACTTGTCCGCCTCACCACATAGGACACGATCTTAATTCGCGACCTATGCCACCTATATCTATGAGATAGACGTACCGCGTAAAAGGGGTTTGGTGAAACCGAGTTCGCCTGGGAAGCGTGAAGGGTGGCAGGACGGAAGGGCTACTGTCTGCCCTCGGTGATCATGAAGTTCAGGGGAGGGGCGCTCGCGTGTGGGATCTGCGGGAGGACGATCCACGGAAGGTGGGTTCGTTCCGGATCGTTGCACGGCTGGGTAGCGGCGGGATGGGGACGGTCTACCTGGCCGAGAGGGAGGGTCGGGATGGCCAGGTCGCGGTCAAGATGATCCGGAGCGACCACGCTCAGGAGGAGGGCTTCCGACGCCGGTTCGAGCGGGAGGCGACCGCGGCCAGCTCCGTGAGGAGCCCGTACACCGTCCGCGTGATCAGCTTCGATACGCAGGCCCCTGAGCCGTGGATCGCCACGGAGTACGTCGAGGGCCTGTCCCTGCGGGACCACGTCCTGAGCCGAGGTCCTCTGGGTGTGGGTGATGCTGTAGAACTTGCCCTCGGACTCACCTTCGGCTTGGCCTCAATCCACCGGGCGGGGCTGGTGCATCGAGACCTCAAGCCCGGGAACATCCTGCTCACCGAGAAGGGGCCCAAGGTAATCGACTTCGGGCTTGCCTATGCCACGGACTTCAGCCACGCCACGCATACCGGCGTAGTGCTGGGAACGCCAGGATATTTCTCTCCTGAACAGGTTCAGGGGAATCCGGTCAGCTCGGCCTCGGACATTTTCTCCCTCGGGGCTGTCCTGACTTTCGCTTCCTCCGGAGACCACGCTTTCCGGGGCGCCACCCCTCTTACTGCCCAGTACCACGTGGTCCATGAGGACCCGAAACTCGCAGGCGTCCCTGAAGAGCTGCAGGATCTAATTGCTGCTTGCATGGCCAAGGAGCCGCAAGAACGCCCACCCATCAATGTGATCCTCGCGCAGTTGACTTCCCTACGCTCCTACGGGCACAAGAGAGGCGGGGGCGGCCCCCGGCGAACATCTCCCCACCCAGTCGCCGCCTCCACGGCTGGAACCCCAGCCGCGAGCGCGCCCCCTCGAAGATGGCTTGCCCTCACCGCCTCGGCTGCGGCCCTGCTGGCCACCGGAGCGCTTGCCGGCCCCTGGATCTTCCCTGGCTACGGTCCTGACCGTGGGGCTTCCTCCGCCAGCCCCACACGCACTCCTGCGTGGCCCGCCCATACCCCGGCCCCGGCTTCTGTACCGGACGACCTTCCTCCGGATTACGACCCCGAAGAAGGCGCCCTCGTCTCGGGGTACGAGAAGTACAAATATAACCTTCTGACGTTCAGTTACTTTCGGGGGGAGTGTGTTCTGGATGGAGCCTTGAATCCAGAGGACGGGATGGCTGTCCGAAACTCCGGAGAATATGAGATTTTTGTGCATCCGCTGGAACGTCGCGGTGGTCAGATTTCTCTCGCGAGCATCTCGGTGAAGAGTAATCAATCCGAGCCCAAGGAGGAGGCGATGGAGATCCGCGTATACAACCCCAAGGGGAAGGCGTTTGTCATCCCTGTGCCGAAGGGGAAGCGGGAGTGGACTTTTCGGTGGCCTGACGCGCTGACGGCGGAAAGGGCTTTGGATAAGGAAGAGTCGATTCAATCGCAACTTATGGAAGGCCCTTACATGATCTTGCTTGTCCATGGATGGGCCAGGGCGTGCAGCGGTTTGACAGGAAACCCTAAGGCGAATCGGCTAGGGAGTCCGTAGGGCGTGCCCCGCGACGGGGGAGTCGGGCTTAGAGGATGTCTCACGTGGTGAGTTTCGCGAGCCTCTTGTAGCAGGTCAGAGCTGCGGCGAGGCCGAGGAAGTGGCTGCCTTTTCGTTCGTGCCGGACGGTGAGGCGGCGGTAGCCGAAGAGCCAGGAGATCGACCGCTCGATCTTCCAGCGGTGCCGGCCGAGCCGCTCGCCCGACTCGATACCGGGTCGGGCGATGCGCGCGACGAGGTTTCGGCTGCGGAGTCAGCGGAGGTGCTCTGCGGAGTAGTACGCCTTGTCCGCCCGGACCGTTACCGGCTTCCTCCGACGTGGTCCGTGCCGGGAACGGACGGCGGGGACACCGAGAATCAACGGCTTGAACGCCTGACTGCCGTGCAGGTTGGCGCCGGACACCGCGACAGTCAGCGGCAGGCCCTGAGCCTCGGACAACACATGTAGTTTGCTGCCCTTCTCGCAGCGATCGACCGGATTCGGCCCGGTCAGCGAGCCCCCCTTTTCGCCCGCACCGACGCGGCATCGACGATCGCGGACGTCCAGTCCAGCCCGCCCCTGGCGCCGAGCTCGTCCAGCACCGCCCGGTGCAGCCTGCGCCACAGCCCGGCCTCGGTCCACGCGGTGAACCGGCGGTGTGCGGTGGCCGGCGAGACCCCGAACGGAGCCGGAGCCGGGGCTGGCCGGGTTGGGGAGCGTCCTTGGAGAAGGCGTGCGGAAAGAGGGCTGTTTCGCTCGCGTCCCGCCTGTCCACTCTGTTCTGAGTCTTGGAGTTCATCTTGCGGGCAGCCGCGGTGGCCGTCTGCCGGAAGTGGCCGCTCCGCCACAGGGCTCGGGCCCTGTTCCAGGCCCACGGGTGCATGGTTGCCGCGCTGAGCTGCGGTGCGTCGTCCGCCGGGCCGCTCGCGGATCTCCGCGTCCCGTTGAAGAGCGACATCGGCTCGCTGGGCGGCTTTTCGGTGTTGGGGCCAGTGGTTCAGCAGCTTGTTGTTCTCGGGCGGGACACTGGTGCGCCACGTGGGTAGGACCCGGTCCAGGATCTTCGCTCTTGGCTGTTTCGTGGGAGTAAGCCGTGGAGGCGAGGCCCGGACTCCCGGTAGCACCAGGGGAATTAGCCGAGTGCATCTTTTTCGCCGTCCGGAGGCGTGTCAGCAGCGTGCTCACCGGCGGAACTCCATTGGCGTTGACGACGACTCGGACGAGGACGAGGACTAGGACGACGCCGACGCGGTCACGCGTGTTGTGCGTACGCCGAACGGCGCACGGCTCGCTGACCTGGCTGGTCCCGTCATTCGGGTAGGGGTACTTCGAGGGTTTCGCGTACATGACCAGGAGGCGGTGCTGAATGCGGTCAGGAGCGCGGGCTGGGAGCCCCAGTCGAACGACGGCTCCGAGAGCGAGGACTCCCAGGACGTCGGCGGGGCCGTCATGCGGCTTGGGGAGGGCGACAGCGAGATCGAGGGCGCGGACACCGTCGCAGAGGCATCCCAGGGCCTGAGGCTGCGTACCGAGAAGGGGTACGAGGTCGCCGACTGGGGTGAGGGAGCTGTGGTACTCGGCGGCTGTCCGCCGAGGTGAGCCGGGGAGGCCGTCCATCGGGGAGGAGGCTCCGGACTTCGCGGCCGGCCTCCAGTGGCGCCGCCGGTTCGCCAAGGCCGCCGACGACCTCGCCGGTGATCTGGAACGAGGGCAGTGGCCGGAGCTCATCTGCACGGTCGAGGAACTCGTCCTTCACCTCGCCATCCGTGACGCCGCCGACCGCGAGGCTGATGCTCTGCAATGCTCGCTTCGACGGAATCGAGGACCCGGACGGTGAGACGAACCAGCGCATGGGCATCGGCGGTATCCGCGCCGCGGCCTGGTTCGAACCGTTCCTGAACGTCCAGGCGCGAGATCTCCGTCGCGGGTTCCGCCGCTGACCTGTAGGCGGTGCGGCAGAGGAGCCTGACAGAGATCGCTCAGGCGGTCGGGCTCCTCTGGCGGACCGGGAGGGAGTACGTGGTGCCCTCGGGGCTGGCGTAGCGAATCCACCTGGGTGCAGTGGCCACGGCCCGTCCCTTCTGCTCCCGCGCACTTGTACGGGATGTCGTTCACGTGCCGGAGGCTGGTTCCGGGAAGCAGCCCTCAGGGTGGGGGGTCGATGGTGCTCGCTTGCCTGCGGTGTGGCGTCCCAGTGGTGCAGCGAGGTGACGGAGTCGACGCAGTCGGTGGCGGTCCGCTGGTCGTTCCGGATCGAATGCGTCTCGGTGCCACATGTATCCCGTCACGTAGGGGAGTTACTGGGGCGTGGGCGTTTCCGGGATGGGGAGGCGCGGCGATACAGTCCGGCAGGAGCTGGGCCGGCGACCAGGGGAGGGGCCGACGTGTTGGAGGTCGTGGCGCTCAGTGCGCTGACCACGTTCCTGCTGGGGGTGGGGAACGGGGCCGCCGGCGAGATCGGCAAGAACCTGACCCTGTCGGCGGGGGCTCTGGTGCGGCGGACGCTCGGGCGGGAGACGCCGTTGCCGGCCGGTGCGGAGGAGCGTCGGGCGCTGGCGGGACGCGTGCACGCGCGGTTGGGCCGCGATCCGCGGCGGGCCGATGAATGGGCGCTCATGCTGGAGGGCGTGCCGGGCGGGGCCGTCGAACCGTCCCGGGGTGCGATGCCCCCGGCCCCGTGGGCGTTCACCAACCAGGAGAAGGCGCTCAAACAGCTGGTGAGGGAGGCCGACCGTCCCTGGGAGGGCCGCCCCCGGGTGGTCCTGCTGTCGGGTCCCGCGGGCAGCGGCTCCACGTCGGTGGCGCTGCGGCTGGCGGCGGAGACGCGCGACCGGTTTCCCGACGGGCAGTACTACGTCGATCTGCGCACCGCGTCCGGAGAGACCGGACCGGAACCGGCGGGCGTCCTGCTGCGACTGCTGCACGAGATGGACGTGGATCCCGACCTGATCCCGGCCACCGAGGCGGGTCGCGAGCGGCTGTACCGGAAGCTCACCGCGGAGCGGAAGGCGCTCGTGGTGATCGACCACACGACCTCGCTGGCGCAGGTCCGCGCTCTCGTACCGTCGACGCCCGATGTCCTGCTGGTGGTGGTCGTGTCCGGACCGCCGTTGCTGCTGGAGGCCGAGCGCGTCGCCGTACCGCCGCTGTCCGACCGGCACGCGAAGCAGCTCGTGCGGAAGGTGGCCGGGCCGGAGTACGCCGCGCGGGTCAAGGCGCAGCTGCCCGAGGTGCTGGAACGCTGCCAGGGCAACGCGTTCGCCCTTCACGCGGAGGCACGGTTGTTGACCCGGGACGAGCCCGAGTCCGCATCCGAGGACCGGCCCGAGTCGTGGCCGGACCACCCTGTACGCACCGCCGCGCACCTCGCGTCGCTCCGGCTCGGCCCGGAGGCGCTGCGTCTGTGCCGGCTCACGGCGCTCGGCGCCTGGCCGTCCATCAGCGCCACGATCGCGGCGGCCGCCGCTGATGTCCATGAGGTGACGGCGGCCCGCCTGCTGGACGAGGCAGTGGATGTCGGACTTCTGGACGCGCTGCCCGACCTGCGGTACCGCTTCCGGCCCGAGATCAGGAGGCACCTGGCCGAGACCGCTGCCGCCGAGTACGGCCTCGGAGCGTGTGCGGACGCCGTGGACCGGATGCTCGAAGCGCTGCTCACGCTGGTGCTGCCCGCGTCCCGTGCGGCCCTGCCGGAGAGCTGGCGGACCGAGGTGCCGGGGGAGTACCGGGCTGCTTCCGGATCCGTCCCCGACGGCATCGCGGTCCTGGCCGCCGAGGCCGCCAACGTGGCACGGGCGGTCGTCGTGGCCGAGGAGCACCGGCGGACCGGCACCGCCCTGTGGCTGGCCCGTTCCCTGTGGCCGTTGCAGTTGAAGGCGGGGTACTGGGACGAGGTGCTTCCGGCGCTTCGGGACGCGGCGCGGTGTGCCGAGGAGAGCCGCGCGGACGAGCGGATGACGGCGGCCCTCCACTTCCAGTTGGCCCACTGTCTGGGGGAGACGGGGCGTGGGGAGCAGGCGAACAGGGCGGCCCGGACGGCCGTCACGTACGAACGGGCCGCCGGTCACCTCCGGGGCGAGGCGTCGGCCGTGGAGCTGCTGGGCCTGCTGAACCTCAACCGGTGGGCGTACGAGGAGGCGTACGACAGGTTCGCCGAGGCCGAGTCCGTCTACCGGAGGATCGGCCCGGGCGAGGAAGGCGTGTCCGACCTCCCCCGGGCCCTCGCCCTGATCAAGCGCCATCAAGGACGGGCCCTGCGCGGCATGGACCGGCTGGACGAGTCCCGACGCTGCCTGAACCGTGCCGTGGACTTCTTCGCGGGACGCACCGGAGCACCACCGGAGGCGTACAACCAGGCCCGTTCCCTCACGGACCTGGCGGAGACCCTCCACGACGCCGGCGACGACACGGCTGCTCTGGCCAGGATCACCGAGGCCGAGGCGCTGCTGCCTTCCTCCGCCACCCCGCACCGTGCCTACCTCGCCGGTCTGCGGCGGCGGTGCGAGCCGGGCCCCGCCCGGTAACTCAGCCGATCGCCTCCACGCGGAACGGATGGACGCCGCCGGCACTGTGCATCCGGAGCACGAGTCCGCGTCCGGGGAACGTGCCGCCGTACGCCAGCCAGACGTGGAAGGCGGAGGCGTAAGCGGCCGGGTCCGCGTCCGCCCCGGCGCCGGTGTCGGCGGACAGGCGGAACGTGCCGTGCCGCCCCCGGCTGCGTACGACGCAGGTGTGCGGTCCCGTCACGTACACGGCCGTCGAGCAGTGAGGATGCAGGCGCAGCACCTCGGCGGTCCACGCGCTGGGGCCGCCCAGACGAGGATCCTCCGCCGGCCCGTCGCGCAGGATCACGTCCGCCACGTCGAGGTCGCCCGGATGCCGCGTCTCCTCGTGCACGGCGAGGTGCGTGTCGCCGGCCGCCCCTGCGGGATGCCCGGCGGACCGTTCGACGACGATGTCCTTCTCCTCCACACGGGTCCGTACGTGCAGTGGGGACGTCACCTTCCCCGGGCGGTACGGAGGGAGCGGGAGCGGCTCCAGGGACGCGGGCCCGAGCGGCTCGGGAAGGTCCATCAGCGCGTAGAAGTGCCGGCGCAGCAGCTCGGCCGATCGCCCCGGCTCCGAGGTGATGAACCCGGCGAGGGCGGGATCCGGACGAGGGGCGCTGGTCCTGCGCTCCACTTGAGGAAGCAGCGGAGCGCGGGGGTCGAGTCGGGGCGCACGACGGACGAACTCCGCGAGCGGTGCCTCGGGATCGAGCAGGCCCGCCCCGTCGGCGGCCAGAAGCACGGGCGTGCCCAGGGCGGCGGCGTAGTAGGAGACCGCGCCGAAGTCCCCGAGGACGAGGTCGGCAGCGAGCAGGGCCTGCCGCCACTCGTGGACGGGGTCGATGAGCGTCAGCCCGTCGCGCTGAGCCCGGTCCAGCCACGCCCGGATCTGGCCCGGGCCGTGTCCGTACCAGATGTTCGGATGGAGGACGGCGGCCAGACGGTAGTCGTCAGCCGGCAGCTCCACGGCGAGCCGCGGCAGCAGCGACGGCAGGACGTCCTGCCCGCCCCCGCTGCCGAAGAACCCCTCGGGGTTCCAGGTCGAGTTCAGGACGACGAGCCGCTGCCCCCGGCGCACCCCCAACGCGCGGCGGAATCTGTCCCGGTACGGACGCGCCGCGAGCATGCGGTCGAAGCAGGGGTCCCCGGCCAGTACGGCCGAGGGCACCGCCTCCGCGCAGACCCGCATGAGGCGTTCCAGCTGCTCGGGGTGGGAGAGGACGAGCCCATCGACGAACGGCTCTCCGCCGGACAGGAGCCACTCCGGCGACAGCCCGAACGTCGGCTCCCGGCTCCCGGCTCCCGGCTCCCGGCTCCCGGCTCCCGGCTCCCGGCTCCCGGCTCCCGGCTCCCGGCTCCCGGCTCCCGGCTCCCGGCTC
>NZ_JBIAMJ010000012.1:234673-236889 GCF_042874035.1 Streptomyces sp. NPDC004284
CGAACGCCGGCTCCCGGCTCCCGGCTCCCGGCTCCCGGCTCCCGGCTCCCGGCTCCCGGCTCCCGGCTCCCGGCTCCCGGCTCCCGGCTCCCGGCTCCCGGCGTGCCCAGTCTTTTAGTGTATCCAGCCCCATGTGAAAGTACTGACAAATTGCCCTGGATCAGGTCGAGTTCGCCGCCGAAGCTCGCTGAGATCGCCAGATCCACCGGAGTCGAAAGTGCCTGTCTCCAGGGCAGTTCGGGCAGCTGCAGATCGCGGAAGAGCTCGCGGATGCCGTCCTGGAACGCGGAGGATCCCGTCGAAGTGACCAATACCTGGACCCGGAAGTCGTCGTGGAACAGTGGCACCAGATCCAGCAGGCGGCCGGCCGAGGTGACGTTGTGGACCACCAGCAGGACTCGTCGCTGAGTCGTTCGGCTCGTCCACCGGCCGGCCCCTTCCCCGACCGGTACGCGAATCGCCGGGGGTTCTGGCCCCACTCGTAACCTCCTGGACGAGCATGACGTCGTTGCGCGAACACCCTATCCGCGTCCGGTGTTCTGCTGTGCTGCCAGCGGTGTTCCGGCTCGGTGCGCAGTCGCCTCTCGTACCCCGGAAGTGTTCGGGCAGTCCTCTGCCCGGTGGCAGGAACGGCCTCAAGCGGGGCGGCTGGCCTGCTGTTTCTTTCGAGGTTGCAGGACGGGCGTCACGTGCGTCGGGTGCGATGGCCTGGCACGTTTCGACGCACGTGACGCCCGTCGACATCAGTCCCGCACGCAGTGGTGCCGCGACCGGTCGCGAGGGCGTCGAAGACGCTCGGCGGCCGGTCCGGCGTCGGAGCACCGACGGATCGACGCCAGGAGCCGGTCGACATCGGCGGGGGAGTGCGAGAACGAGGTCACGAAGCGTACGACCCCCGGTTCCCAGCGGTCGTGGTAGAAGGTGTACCCCTCCGAGAGGAGCTCCTTGACGACCGGCGGGGCGAGCGTGCAGAAGACCATGTTCATCCCCGGCTCGCTGCGGGGCTCGACGCCGGGTGTCTTCTTCAGCCCGTCCCAGAGGCGGGAGGCCAGGGTGTTCGCCTGGTGGGCGTTGCGCAGCCACAGGTCGTCGGACAGGTAGGCGGCGAGCTGGGCGGCGTGGAAGCGGGCCTTTGCGGGGAGTTGGCCGGCGCGCTTGACGCGGGCGGTGAGTTCGGCGGAGGCGGGGGAGTGGAAGGAGATGACCGCGTCGGCGGTCATCGTGCCGTTCTTCGTGGTGCCGAACGACAGCACGTCGATTCCGGCCTTCCAGCTCATCTCGGCCGGACTGGCCCCGAGACGGCTCAGGGCGTTGGCGAACCGGGCCCCGTCCATGTGCACGCCGAGGCCGGCGGACTTGGCGTGCAGGCTCAGTGCGCGGATCTCCTCCAGCGTGTAGAGGCCGCCGGTCTCCGTGCCCTGACTGATGCTCAGCACCGAGGGCCTCATGCTGTGCACGTCACCGGCGCGGCGCCGTAGCTCGTGCTGCAGGGCATCGGGGTCGATCTTGCCGCCGGCGCCGGGGACGGTGACGACCTTGGAGCCGCCCGTGAAGAACTCGGCGGCCCCGCATTCGTCGTTGTCGATGTGGCCGTCCGGGTGACACAGAACGCTCCCCCACGGCCGCGAAAGAGACGACAGCGCGAGGCCGTTGGCAGCCGTGCCGGAAGAGACCAGGAAGACGTCGACATCCCGCTCGAACACCTCCCCGAGCCGGCGACGGACGGCCTCGGTCCAGGGGTCCGCGCCGTACGGAGCGGAGTGCCCCGTCGAGGCCGCCGCCACCGCTTCCAGTACTTCCGGAGACGCGCCGAACGTGTTGTCACTCAGGAAGTTCCGGCCGGCGACGTCGGTGGCATCCACGTCACTCATCCCGCGTCCAGGTGTCGTTGCCGGTGAGGAGCCGGCCCAGGTCGCCCTTGCCCTGGTGTTCGACGGCGGTGTCGAGCTGGTCGGCCATGAGGGTGTCGTAGACGGGCCGGTCGACGGAGCGGAAGACGCCGATGGGGGTCTGGTGCAGGGTGTCGGGGTCGGCGAGCCGGGAGAGCGCGAACGCGGTGGTGGGGGTGGTGGCGTGGGCGTCGTGGAGGAGGATCCGGGCCTCGTTGTCGGGGGTGACGGTGACGACCTTCAGGTCGCCGGTGGCGGGGTCGCGGACGACGCCCTTGTCGTTGTCGGTGCCGAAGCGGATCGGCCGGCCGTGTTCGAGGCGGATGA